>CAYFTO010000015.1:25433-30060 GCA_964346125.1 uncultured Paludibacter sp. | reverse complement strand
TTCCTACTGATACTGAATATAGCTTGGTTGTGGTATCAATGTGAGCAACTCTTCAGGTGTTAATAATTTATGTGGCGGATTCTTGATATCATTTTTATAAAATATTTTGAAACCGGTAAACTGTATCGGCTCTTTGTAAATATAACGATTATGAGTAGAGAATTTCAAATACGGAGCACCCCAACCGTCCATGTCGATGATGATTTGCACTTCGGGATGAAGTTCGATGTTTTTGTAATTAGTTAGCATACCTTGTGTAAATCGGTGCACAACAAACATTTTAGGTGGTAAATTATGTTCTTTAACCAATTCTGAAAGGTAGTTTGAGCAGTAATTAATTTCAGCAGCATCAAAAGTACCAATACGCTTACCTGGCTTGCTACCATCTTTCATCGAAAACTCTGGATCGATTCCAAGATGTACGTGAGGCATTTTCAAGTACTCTTCAAGCAAGGGAAGTTCGTTTTGAATTTTGCTCAATCCCACTTGGATATCCAAAAATACCTGTGTGTTTTCATGCATTTCAGCAATGCGTAATACCGAATCTATTTGTGCAAAAGGCATACGGAAGCGATACATTCCATCTTTGCCAGCATCGCCTTGTGCCACTACGGCTATATAATGCAAAGCAGGTACAACTGGTGTAGCTGGGTCTGCTTTCTCCCATTTTTCAAGTTCCTCATTCAACATTTGCCACATCTCTTTTGGGGCGTATTCACCTAAAGCACCCATTCTTTTTGAATATAGATTGCCATAAAAAGCCACGATTCTATTGTTAGGCAGAAAAGCATTGCTCAAAGGTAGAGGTTGATCTAAAATAGGCCATTTGCCAGTAGTATCTCCATTTGCCAAAATTTCTAATTTGTTAAAATAAGCGAGCGAATCTACGAATAAAGGAGCTGTTTCAACTGCTATTTCACTGTTCGATGTTGTTTCTTTTGTTTTTTCTTGCTTGTTTTTATCTTTTTGATTAGTATTGCAAGAGCTAATGCCAAGTAAAAGAAGTGGTATAATTAATAATAGTATTTTATTTTTCATTTTAAAAGTGTTTGAAAATTTAATGAGCAAAAATAGTCAAATATTTTGACTAAATATTGCTGTTATTACACACAAATAAAAAAATAGAAAACAACTTCTTGTTATTTTTGTTCTATAAAAAGCTATGACAAAAAATATCAGTGGAAATATTCGTTATTTAGCATTTGACAAAGCCTTTTTCAATCATCGAAAAGAGCAGTTTGTTGATTTGTATTTAGATGCATTTTCGAAAGGTGAATATGCTCAAAGCATAATGCGTAATGATGCTGAGAGTGATTTGTCTCGTTTAATAGAGACAGGGATTGCTTACGCAGCTTGGCTAAAAAATCAGATTGTAGGTTTTGCTATTGCTGTAAATTTGTCTGAGGATAAGCTTTTCCCTTATCAAAATCAAAGGGAAATAATTCTTGAAAAAACACTCTATATTGCAGAGGTTTTGGTAAATGAAAACTTTAGAGGCTTGCAAATAGCAACTGAATTGATAAAACGATTAGAATCTAATCTGTTTGAAGCATCGGTTATTCGTGTTTGGGATGAAAATTTACCTGCTGTTAAGCTTTACAACAAATTAGGTTATCAAACCATTGATTTCATTCACCAATCTAAAGTAGATTTAGAAGGTAACAGCTTTAATATGAAGAAATTATATATGTACAAAAAATTGTAATTATGAAAGATTTATTGACAAGAACAATTAATTTAAGAGAAGGAAATGCTGAAGAAAAACGCCAAGAAATTCGTGAGTACTTTTTAAAGACTTGGGAGATAGATGAAAAACTATACACGCAGTTAAAATCAGATGAAATATTTTATCATCGCGGCGATCCACTGCGTCACGTATTGTTGTTCTACTTTGGACATACAGCAGTGTTTTTTATTAATAAATTGATATTGGCTAAGCTTTTAACAGAGCGTATTAATCCAGAGTTTGAATCTATTTTTGCTATTGGTGTTGATGAAATGAGTTGGGATGATTTGGATGGAAAACGATACAATTGGCCAAAAGTAGAAGAAGTGCGTGAATACCGCAATAAAGCAAAAGAAGCAATTCTAAGCTTGATTGATACCATGCCGCTGACGTTGCCAATTGACTGGGAAAATCCATTTTGGATTATTATGATGGGGATTGAGCACGAGCGTATTCACGTTGAGACTTCATCTGTGTTAATCCGTCAGTTGCCACTTGATGAAGTAGTTGCTAATCGTTTTGGCTCTATTAGTGAAGAGCGTGGTAATGCTCCTGACAATACATTGATTGATGTAAAAGGAGCTAAAATAGTTTTAGGAAAACCCGAAGATCATCCGTTTTATGGCTGGGATAATGAGTATGGAAAACTTGAAGAGCAAGTAGAAGATTTTAAAGCATCTAAATATTTGATTTCAAACCAAGAGTATTTAGCTTTTATTGAAGATGGAGGTTATGATAATGAAAGTTATTGGACAGAAGAAGGTTGGAATTGGCGGAATTTCAAAGAAGCTCAAATGCCACTTTTTTGGATCAAAGAAGGTGAGGGTTATAAGCTTCGACTGGTAACAGAAGTAATTGATATGCCTTGGAGCTGGCCTGTTGAAGTGAATTACTTGGAAGCAAAAGCTTATGCTAATTGGATAACAAAGAAAACTGGAAAAACTCACCGTTTACCAACTGAAGCTGAATGGTATCGCTTATATGAAGTTGCTGGGTTGAAAGATATGATGTATTGGAATGGCAATACTCCTGGAAATATTAATTTGGAATATGCTTCTTCACCAAGTCCAGTCGATAAGTTTAAGCAAGGGGAGTTTTTCGATGTAGTTGGCAATGTTTGGCAATGGACTGAAACGCCAATTTCGGGTTTCTCAGGTTTTAAAGTTCATCCGATGTACGACGACTTTTCAACACCAACCTTTGATACGAAACACAACTTGATAAAGGGAGGTTCTTGGATTTCAACAGGTAATGAAGCAACTTACCACGCGCGTTATGCGTTTCGTCGTCACTTTTACCAATTTGCAGGAATTCGATTAATACAATCCGAAACTCCATTAAAAATAAAGCAGGCTGAGTACGAAACCGATCCAGAAGTTGTACTTTCATGTGAGTTAAACTGGGGTGAGCAATATACAATGCAAGCCAATTTCTATAAAGTGCTTGCTGGAGTTGTAACAAGTACAGTTGGAAATAATGCAAACTTGCGTATTCTAGACTTGAATGCTGATACAGGGCGTTTAGCTTTTGAGTTAGCAAATACCTATAAAGATGTAACCGCGCTTGATTTTACTGCACGTATGATTCGTATGCCAATTCAATTACAAGAACAAGGATTTATGCGTTATGTGATGAAGGACGAAGGTGATTTACAGCATTTTAGAGATGTGGTTCTTTCTGATTATGGTCTCGAAGAGAATAAAAATAACGTGCTCTTTATGCAGGCAGATCCAATGAATATTAGACCTGTCTATACGGGATACGACGTAGTGATTGTTCCAAATCTGATTGAGGAGTTGCGAAATCCAGCCGAATTTTTACAGTCTATTTCTGAGCGTATGAATGCTGGTGCTTATCTCTTTATTGCATCGACTTATGAATGGGATGAAAATAAAACTAATCGAGAAAATTGGTTGGGAGGTTTCAAAAAGGATGGTGAACCAGTGACTACATTGGATGGATTAAAATCAATACTTAGTGATAAGTTTGTCTTAGAGGGAGATCCATTTGATTTGAAAATTATCCAAAGAAAATCAAGTAGGCTTATCGAACAAAAGCTTTCTCAAGTCTCAATTTGGAAATTAAAGTAAGATATAATCATTGTGATTAATAAATTTAGGGTGTAATTATTTTTAATTATACCCTAAATTGTTTTTTGAGCAATTTACAACTGTAAAATGGTACACAGGCTGTCGTTTTTCTCGAACTACTAATAAACGACACTCTTCACGAAGATCCATCATTACCTCCTTCAAAATATCGGCTACAGCTTGGTTTTCTTCTCTCATTCTTGTTTTTGTATTAAAATATTGACGGTATGAAATATCCACGGTTGTGCCATAAAAATGAGCTGAATTGACCGTTGCATTGCGATTGACACGCGATAACTTACGTTGAAATTCTTCCGTGCGCAATACCGACGTAACGTAAAACTGATAATTCCCTAAAGCTTTTTCCTCCAACTTTTCTTTGAATCTTGTAGCAATCAAATCAAGAAGTTCATCAGTTTCAGGTGTAACGTAAGGGTAGGAGTGTGTTAGTTTTTTGATTCGATACAATTTGTTGTTTTTGATTTTTACTAATTTATTCTCTTTTACCAAATTGTTAACTTCCGCTAAGAACTCTTCGTTTGTAGCATAAGGTTTAATTCCATTGTTTTTTGCATGTAAATTTTGTATCTCATTCAAATCTTTGAGTGTGCGCATGGGCTCGATAGGTGCAGTTGCAAATTTTGACCTATCGCAATCGATTATAACTCTTTTTGTAGACTTACTATCAGCTACATCCTTTTTCTTAATGAATATAGATATTGTGCCGATTATTAATAATGCAGCAAATATAAAAGAAACTTTGTTTGAAATTAAGTATTTCTGAATTTGATTTTGTAATGATTGCATCTCT
>CAYFTO010000015.1:0-25333 GCA_964346125.1 uncultured Paludibacter sp. | reverse complement strand
AACTTTGTTTGAAATTAAGTATTTCTGAATTTGATTTTGTAATGATTGCATCTCTACTTTTTGTGTGAAAAATTTTACAAAACTAATAGTTTCATTTGTATCTCAGCATGTTTTTAACCTTATTTTTTACTTTAATCAGGATTATATATGTTATTCATGGGGTGACTCAAACTCACACCCCATGAATTTTAAAATTGATACCTCGAATTTATCTAAAATAAGTCTCATGCTTATTTCAGAGTAGAAAAAATTATCTGCTAAGAAAAATGATATTAAAAGCTGTTTAGTTTCATATCTTAAAAATAAATTGATATAATTGTTTTAAAACTTTGAAAAAAATAATATGATTTGTATATTTGCTAAAATTAGCTAAAAATATTACCAACTAAACACGAATAACTATTATGGAAAACTACTCATTTTACCTTGTTCCCTTTTCTTCTATAGTTGCTCTCTCTTTTGCTTATTATTTCTTTCGTGCTATGATGAAAGAAAGTGAAGGAACTGATACGATGAAAGAAATTGCTCAACATGTTCGGGATGGAGCCATGTCGTATCTAAAACAACAGTATAAGGTCGTAATTGCTGTTTTTATTGTACTTGCTTTGATATTTACAGTAATGGCCATTTTTGGCTTGCAAAATGCATGGGTTCCATTTGCTTTCCTTACCGGTGGTTTTTTCTCCGGTTTAGCGGGCTTTTTTGGTATGAAAACAGCTACCTATGCTTCAGCGCGTACTGCTTTTGCTGCATCAAAGTCTCTAAACAAGGGGCTACAGATAGCGTTCCGTTCAGGTGCTGTAATGGGATTGGTGGTTGTGGGGCTTGCTCTTTTAGATATTTCAGTCTGGTTTTTAGTCCTTGATTATTTTATTGATGATGCTGATTCTGGACATAAAATGTTGATTATTACGACTACGATGTTAACTTTCGGGATGGGTGCATCTACACAAGCACTTTTTGCACGTGTTGGTGGAGGTATTTATACGAAAGCGGCTGATGTGGGTGCTGATTTGGTGGGAAAAGTTGAAGCAGGTATTCCTGAAGATGATCCGCGTAATCCAGCTACCATTGCTGATAATGTAGGTGATAATGTAGGTGATGTGGCTGGAATGGGAGCAGATTTGTATGAAAGTTATGTAGGCTCTATTTTGGCTACAGCAGCATTAGGTGCTTCGGCATTTATGTTGCAGCCTGATTTGCAGTTGAAAGCTATTTTTGCACCAATGATAATAGCTGCTGTTGGTGTTATTCTAAGTATTTTAGGGATATTCTTAGTGCGCACCAAGGAAGATGCGGATATGAGAAAATTAATGAAATCTTTAAACAGAGGAGTTAATGTTAGTGCGTTCTTAATTGCAATTGCAACCTTCCTTATACTATATCTCTTAGAAATACCCAATTGGGTAGGTGTCTCATTTTCCGTTATCATTGGTTTGCTTGCTGGTATAATTATAGGGCAATCGACTGAATATTATACATCACATTCATTCAAACCAACTCAGCAAATAGCAAAAAGTGGTGAAACAGGTCCTGCGACTGTAATTATCTCTGGAGTAGGTATTGGAATGATGTCAACTGCTATTCCGGTTATTTCCATAGCGGCTGCCATTATTTTGGCTTATCTGAGTGCAACTGGTTTTGAAATGAGCAATATGCTTGCGGCAGAAAATCTAAGCAAAGGATTGTATGGTGTAGGAATTGCCGCAGTAGGTATGCTTTCCACTCTTGGTATCACTTTAGCAACGGATGCTTATGGACCCATTGCTGATAATGCGGGTGGTAATGCGCAGATGGCAAAATTGGATGAAGAGGTGCGTAAACGAACCGATGCATTGGATGCTCTTGGAAATACAACAGCTGCAACAGGAAAAGGTTTTGCAATTGGCTCGGCAGCATTGACTGCTCTTGCTTTATTGGCATCATACATTGAAGAGATAAAAGTGGGTTTGGTACGAATAGGGGAGAAATCCTTAACTTTAGCAAGTGGTGAAGTGATTGAAACAACAAAAGCAACTTTCGTTGATTTTATGAATTACTATGAAGTAAATCTAATGAATCCCAAAGTTTTAGTTGGTGTCTTCATTGGTTCGATGATGGCGTTTCTATTTACAGGTTTAACAATGAATGCAGTAGGGCGAGCAGCAGAGAAAATGGTGAACGAGGTTCGTCGCCAATTTCGTGAAATCAAAGGGATTTTAGAAGGCAAAGCAACACCTGATTACGCTCGCTGTGTAGAAATCTCTACCAAAGGAGCTCAGATTGAGATGCTTCTTCCCTCTTTATTAGCTATCGCTATTCCTATTCTCACAGGTTTAATCTTCGGTGTGTCTGGAGTAATGGGTTTATTGGTTGGTGGATTGGGCTCTGGCTTTGTGTTGGCTGTATTTATGGCAAATTCGGGTGGAGCTTGGGATAATGCGAAAAAATATGTGGAGGATGGACATTTTGGTGGTAAAGGCTCAGAAGCTCATCACGCTACCGTGGTAGGTGATACCGTGGGCGATCCATTTAAAGATACTTCTGGACCCTCTTTGAATATATTGATTAAGTTGATGAGTATGGTATCTATTGTTATGGCAGGATTGACAGTTACTTGGAGCTTGTTATAATAAATGATGAATAATCTATTTTATATTTTCTAAAAACTTAATTATTCTGAAAGTAAAAAATGAAAATATCAATATAATTCCTTAATTTTGTAACGTTAAAAGAGTAAATATGTATAATTATCACAATTGATGCTTATGTAAATTAGGTGTTGATGTGAATTAAAAAAAAGAATAAAAATGAAAAAAGGAGGAGCACTTATTACTATTATAGCCATTGTTGTCATTGTAGGATTATGGCTTGCAGGTGGATATAACGGTTTGGTTTCAACCCAAGAGTCATTGAATAAGTCGTGGGCAAATGTGGAAAATCAGTATCAACGCCGTGCCGATTTGATACCTAATTTGGTAGAAACTGTAAAAGGTTACGCTTCACACGAAAAAGAAACCTTTGAAGCGGTTATAAATGCACGTTCAAAAGCTACTCAAATGACAGTTGATCCTGAAAATTTGACACCTGAAAAGTTGCAAGAATTTCAGGCAGCGCAAGGTGAATTAAGCAGTGCATTAGGTCGTTTGTTGCTTCTGCGCGAAGCTTATCCCGAGTTGAAAGCAAATGAAAACTTCTTGGAACTACAAGCTCAATTAGAAGGCACAGAAAATCGAATCAGTGTAGCTCGTGAAGCTTTTAACAAAGAGGTGCAAATTTACAACACTACCGTTCGTAAATTCCCTAAAAACATTATAGCTAATATCTTTGGCTTCGATAGAAAGCCAACGTTTGAAGCTGAGCCAGGTGCTGAAAGAGCTCCACAGGTTCAATTCTAAATGGATTGAAGCTTCCTTTTCGGAACTTTGGATAAAAATAACCCGCATATATGAAATTCATAATGCGGGTTATTTTTTTATATCTTAAAAGTTTTACTTTTACATAATCAAATGAGTAAACAGCTCCTTTTCTTCATTTAAATGTTGATATCTAATTTTACTCAATTTCAATCTCTCAATAAATGCTTCAAAATCTTCTTTCTGATTCAACTCAACACCTACTACTGCTGGCCCATCTTCACGATTGTTCTTTTTAGTATATTGAAAATAGGTGATATCATCATCTGGTCCCATAATATTATTGACAAACTCTTTAAGAGCACCTGGACGTTGTGAAAAATTGACTAAAAAATAGTGTTTCAGGCCTTCATAAAGAAGAGAACGTTCTTTGATTTCTTCAGTACGAGTAATATCATTATTACTACCGCTTACAATACATACAACGTTTTTCCCTTTTATTTTATCTTTATAAAAATCCAAAGCAGCGATAGATAAACCACCAGCAGGTTCTACGACTATCGCATCCTCGTTATACAGTTTAAGAATTGTAGTACACACTTTACCTTCAGGGACTATCACAACATCATCCAAAACATTTTTACAGATTTCAAACGCCTTGTCACCTACGCGTTGCACAGCTGCACCATCCACAAATTTGTCAATACGTTCTAAAGCTGTGTTTTCACCATTTTCAATAGAAGTTTTCATCGATGCTGCTCCAGCAGGTTCTACGCCTATTATTTTGGTGTTAGGACTCAGTTGTTTGAATACAGTGCCTACACCCGATGCCAAACCACCACCACCAATGGGTATGAATATGTAATCAATCGTTTCAGCAGAATCTTCTAAAATTTCCAAACCTACGGTGCCTTGCCCAGCTATGATATCATCGCCATCAAAAGGATGAATAAAAACGGAGTTTCTTTCCTTGCAATATCGGTTTGCAATATCGTAGGCCTCGTCAAATGTGTCGCCTTTCAAAATAACCTCTACTTTGTCTTTGCCAAACAGCTTCACTTTATTTACTTTCTGCTTGGGAGTAGTAAGAGGCATGAAAATAGTTCCTTTTATATTTAATTTATTGCAAGCGTAAGCAACGCCCTGTCCATGGTTGCCGGCACTTGCACAAACAATACCTCGTTCAGCATCTAGTGCAGAGAGTTTACTTATCGTGTTATAGGCTCCTCTAAGTTTATAAGAACGAACGGGTTGCAAATCCTCACGCTTCAAAAAAACGTGGGAATCGTATTGATCGCTTATATTTTCATTTTTAGCCAAAGGCGTATGAAGTGCTACACCTTGTAACCTCATTTTTGCCTTATATACATCTTCTAATTTTATCATTTCAGCTGATTTAATTTCTTATAAGAAATAGATTTAGTTTTGTTTTACTATAACTCATAAAAACGAATTAAGTTTACAAGCTGCAAAGATATAGAAAAAATTAATTTTGAGTTTTTATTCCTGTAAATAAATTCCATCACGCGGAAGCAAATCTTTGAGGTTGGCCAAATTATAAACTGTTACCGCTTGAGTTACAGCCGTGTATTCCATATATTCAGGAATGCTCATGTTATATGTGTCGCGAGTTGTGTGCCATATTTCCCAATAGCTAAAGTTATAACCAAAAGGGTCGGTGTTTTTAAAGAATAGGGTGGGGACACCATTTCTTGCAAAAAATGCGTGGTCTGTTCCCCAGGCATCAAGTGGTATAGGTTGTGGTGGTCTTGTGCTTTTTTCTACTGTAAATGGAATGCGTGGATTGAAATCGACAAGCTCTTTTGTACATTTTACTATGTCGTCATACATGTTTTCTGGTACTATCAATCCCGAGGCGGCAGTTGGCCCTCCATCTCGATTAAAGTAATTGGATATCTTTGTTAATTTGTCTTTGTTCTGTTCTACCCAAAATTTTGAACCTAATAGGCCAAACTCTTCACCTGCCCAGAATGTAAAAAGTATTGTTCTGTCGGGTTTATTCCCCCCTGCTTCCATTAATAAACGTGCCATCTCTAAATTGGGTGCCACACCTGTTCCGCAATCTACAGCTCCTGTTGCTGAATCGAACGAATCCAAATGGCATCCTGAAATAACATATTCATCAGGCTTCTTTGCACCTTTTATTTTTCCTATTACATTGTGGTATTTGATTGGTCCTGGAGTAAAATGGTTACGTATATCAAATTCCAGAATTTGATATTCACGGCGTTCTGCTTTTTTACGGATGATATTGTATTGCTCTTCATTAAGTTTAATGTCTGGTGTTGTTGGTAAATTATCAAAGGATAAATCCATTAAGTTTTTACGATCATAGAGTGCTACTAAGGGTATTGGTGCAGATTGTATGGTTCCTAATATCCCTGCTTCTTTCATCTCTTTTAAAAATAGAGCAGGTTCAATAATTTTATCTGAGTCTTTAGGTAAACTGGCATTTTTTTCAATAATAGAATGTCGTAAAGAATCGCCACTTTCAGAATGATCTATAGCAAAACCTTTGCTCTCTCCCTCAATTAAAACCCATGCTCCTTTTAGTTTTCCTTTCATTCGATCAAACTCTTGCCTGGTTTTGGGTTCGATTAAGACATGACCTCGTTGCACTCCCTTCGTGCCTGAAGTGTAGCTTGGTGTCACAAAGTCCAAAACCATACTCTCACTGCTATACAAGCGTCCAAACCAAGGACCACGATTAAAGCCTACAGGCAGTTCACCTACCTCTTGGATTTCAACTTCTAATCCCCATGATTTTAATTGATCTGCAACCCAGTAGGTGGCAGTAGTGTATGCATTGGAGCCAATAGGACGACCTCCGATGCGATTGGTGAGGATGTCGAGATGTTGCATAGTCTGATTGTCGGTTTTGCCTAACTCCATCACTCTCTTTGTTACTTTGTTTTGAGCACAAAGAAACAGTTGAGGTGCTAAAAATACGAATACTAAAAGAAAATGTCTAAAATGTGTCATGATAAGAAGAGTTAAAGTTCTGATATTAATACAACGCTTTGTTTACTCTTCAAAAGTAGAAAATATATTTAAATAAAAAGAAGCAAATCAAAAAACTTTTGATTTGTTTGAGTTATCATGAAAGACGTAACTACTCGAATAACAAGTTAATGTAAAAATCATAGCGTAATTTTAGTGAAAAACTACAGTTTAAGCTTCGATAAGTTTTTTAGATAAAATATTATTAGACGATGCTATTGCTATTTAGAAAATTATTTGTACCTTTGCAACCCATTTTGAACAAATGTAAATGGACTATAATTAAATATTTGTTAAAATAAACATTGAAAAGATGCCTACAATTCAACAATTAGTTAGAAAAGGAAGGAATGTGTTAGTAGATAAAAGCAAATCACCATCATTGGATTCATGTCCTCAACGTCGTGGTGTATGTGTGCGTGTTTATACTACAACGCCAAAGAAACCTAACTCTGCTATGCGTAAAGTAGCTCGTGTGCGTTTGACTAATGGAAAAGAGGTGAATGCCTACATTCCAGGAGAAGGTCACAATTTGCAAGAGCACTCTATCGTTTTGGTTCGTGGTGGTCGTGTAAAAGACTTGCCAGGTGTGCGTTATCACGTAGTGCGCGGTACGTTAGATACTGCTGGCGTGAACGGACGTATGCAAAGAAGATCTAAATACGGTGCAAAACGCCCTAAAGCAGCAAAGAAATAATAAAAAGTTTCTAAAAAAATCCTTTTCCGTAACTGTAAAGTGTAACGGGAATTCTAACAAAACAAAAAATCAAGTTAATCAACTTGTTTGAGTTTTAAGGTAGCGGATGAAGGTTGAGTAAATGTCTTGGAGAAGACGTTGAAGTAGACTAAAAGCAACCAAAAAACAAAAACGAAAATTTTATCGTAATGAGAAAGTCAAAACCAAAGAAAAGGGTCATCCTACCCGACCCGGTTTTTAATGAATCAATGGTTACAAAGTTTGTGAACCATTTGATGTTTGATGGAAAAAAATCAATTGCTTTCGGTATTTTCTATGAGTCATTAGACTTAGTTGCAAGTAAATTGCCAAATGAAGAAAAATCTAGCCTAGAGATCTGGAAGAAAGCGCTGGAAAATGTAACTCCTTTGGTGGAGGTAAAGTCACGCCGTGTAGGTGGTGCTACTTTCCAAGTTCCTACTGAGATTCGTCCTGAAAGGAAAGAATCTATCTCAATGAAAAATCTTATATTATATGCTCGCAAACGCGGTGGACGCTCAATGGCTGAAAAGTTAGCTGCAGAAATTGCTGATGCTTACAACAGTCAAGGTGGTGCCTTTAAACGTAAGGAAGATATTCACCGTATGGCTGAAGCAAACCGTGCATTTGCTCATTTTAGATTTTAGAATGAATTAATTTCAAAGCTCGAGAAATCGGGTAGAAATTAATTTTTTATTGTATATGTATTAATTTAGAAAAAATATAAAGTTCGCTGTTCGTATAATGTTCAAATGAAGCGAGTAGTTGGAACAAGAAAGATAAAATAATGGCAAAAGACGATTTAAGATTGCATAGAAATATCGGTATTATGGCTCACATTGATGCTGGTAAAACAACAACATCAGAGCGTATCCTATTCTATACAGGTTTAACTCACAAAATTGGTGAGACTCACGATGGTACTGCTACTATGGACTGGATGAAGCAAGAACAAGAGCGTGGTATTACAATTACCTCTGCTGCTACAACTACATGGTGGAAGTATAAAGAAGAAAACTACAAGTTTAATCTTATCGATACTCCAGGGCACGTTGACTTTACTGTTGAAGTTGAGCGTTCATTGCGTGTTTTGGACGGTGCTGTTGCAGCTTTTTGTGCTGTAGGTGGTGTTGAGCCACAATCAGAAACAGTATGGCGTCAGGCTGATAAATACAATGTTCCTCGTATAGGTTATGTTAATAAAATGGACCGTTCGGGTGCTAACTTTTATGAGGTAGTTCGCCAAGTAAAAGAAGTACTTCGTGCAAATCCATGTCCTATCCAAATTCCTATTGGTGCTGAGGAGACTTTCAAAGGTGTAGTTGACCTTGTTACTATGAAAGCTATTGTTTGGCACGATGAGTCGATGGGATCTGAGTATCACGTTGAAGATATCCCTGCTGAATTAGTTGATGAAGCTAATGAGTGGCGTGAAAAAATGTTGGAAACTTGTGCTGAGTTTGATGACGTAGTAATGGAGAAATATTTTGAGGATCCAGATTCATTGACAGTAGAGGAGATTAAAGGTGCTATCCGTAAAGGAACATTGGAAATGAAAATCTACCCAATTATTTGTGGTTCTTCATTCAAAAACAAAGGTGTTCAAACTATGTTGGATGCTGTTTGTGCTTACTTACCAAGTCCTCTTGATGCAGGTGCAATTGTGGGAACTGATCCTGAAACTGGAGCTGAAATTTCACGTAAGCCATCATTAGAAGAACCTCTAACTGCTTTAGCATTTAAAATTGCTACGGATCCTTATGTAGGTCGTCTATGCTTCTTCAGAGTTTATGCTGGTGTATTAGAGGCTGGTTCATACGTGTATAATCCACGTTCTGATAAGAGAGAGCGTATTTCGCGTATTTTCCAAATGCACTCTAACAAACAAAATCCTGTAGATTCTATTGGTGCTGGTGATATCGGTGCTGGAGTTGGATTTAAAGATATCCGTACGGGTGACTCACTTTGCGACGAAAAGCAGCCAATAGTTCTTGAGTCAATGGACTTCCCAGATCCAGTTATTGGAATTTCTGTTGAGCCACTAACTCAAAAAGACCTTGATAAATTAGGTGCAGGTTTAGCTAAGTTAGCAGAAGAAGACCCAACGTTTACTGTAAGAACAGATGAAAACACTGGGCAGACTATTATTAGTGGTATGGGTGAGTTGCACTTGGAGATTATTATTGATCGTTTGAAACGTGAATTCAAAGTAGAATGTAATCAAGGTCGTCCTCAAGTTTCATACAAAGAGAGTATTACTCAATCTGTAGAACTTCGTGAAGTGTACAAAAGACAATCTGGTGGTAGAGGTAAATTTGCAGATATCATTGTAAGGGTAGAACCTGTTGACGATGATTTTGAAGGAACTTTACAGTTTATCGATGAAGTTAAAGGAGGTAATATTCCTAGAGAATTTATACCTTCTGTTGAAAAAGGATTCTTAAATGCAATGAAAAATGGTGTGTTAGCAGGTTATCCTATGGATACACTGAAAGTTACACTTATTGACGGATCATATCACCCTGTTGACTCGGATCAACTATCGTATGAGATTTGTGCTTCTTTAGCTTATAAGAGTGCTTGTGCAAAAGCTAAACCAATCCTTTTAGAGCCTATTATGAAAATCGAGGTTGTAACACCAGAAGAGAATATGGGTGATATCATTGGTGACTTAAACAAGCGTCGTGGTCAAGTTGAAGGTATGGAATCAAGCCGTACTGGAGCACGCATTGTAAAAGCCAAAGTTCCACTATCTGAAATGTTCGGATATGTTACAGCTTTACGTACTATTAGCTCAGGTCGTGCTACTTCATCTATGGAGTTCTCGAATTATGCTGAAGTATCTACATCAATTGCTAAAGAGGTAGTTGAATCAGTAGGCGGTAACGTAGCTTTACTTTAATTAAGTATAAAAAATTATCACTTCGAATTTCAATTAGTGAATGACTCTTAATTGGAGTGAGAAGTGATAAACTAAACAAATAAAAAAAACTATGAGTCAAAAAATTAGAATTAAACTAAAATCGTACGATCACAATTTAGTAGATAAATCTGCTAGTAAAATTGTGAAAACAGTTAAAGCTACTGGTGCTTCTGTGAGTGGCCCAATACCTTTGCCTACGCATAAGCGTGTTTTTACAGTAAATCGCTCAACATTCGTTAATAAAAAGTCAAGAGAGCAATTTGAACTTGCTTCTTATAAACGTCTAATAGACATTTACAGCTCTACAGGTAAAACTGTTGATGCTTTGATGAGACTAGAGTTGCCTAGCGGAGTTGAAGTTGAAATTAAAGTTTAATAAAAGTATAATTAATTTATAATTAATCGCACCTATTTTGTTGCTGTATGAAATGACAGAACATTACGTGCAAATAAGTAATTAAAATGCCAGGATTATTAGGAAAAAAAATCGGAATGACATCCGTTTTCAGTGCCGAGGGTAAAAACATACCATGCACTGTTATTGAAGCTGGTCCATGTGTAGTTACTCAGTTAAAAACTATTGAAAATGACGGTTATGAAGCTGTGCAATTTGGTTTTCAAGAAAAATCAGAAAAGCACACAACAAAAGCTGAAGCTGGACATTTCAAAGTTGCTGGAGTTGCTCCACACCGTTTCTTAGTAGAGTTTAAAGAGTTCGAACGCGAGTTTAAACTAGGCCAAGTTATTAAAGTGGACGATATGTTCGAAGAGACCATCTTTGTCGATGTCGTTGGTACATCTAAAGGACGTGGTTTTGCTGGGGGTATGAAACGCCATGGGTTTAATGGTGGTGATGCATCTCACGGTAATAAAAGACGTCACCGTACTGGTGGATCTATTGGTTCATCTGCTACTCCTTCAAAAGTAATTAAAGGAAAGAAAATGGCAGGCCGTATGGGTGGTGAGCGTGTAACTATCCAAAACTTAGAAGTTATTAAAGTGATTCCAGAGCACAATCTTTTAGTAGTAAAGGGTTCTGTTCCAGGAGCTAAAAATTCAACTGTAATCATCTATAAATAAACATGGAACTTAATATATTAAATTTAGAAGGAAAAGAGACCGGACAGAAGCTAACATTAGATGCTACTGTCTTCGGTATTGAGCCAAATGACCATGCTATCTATTTAGATGTAAAACAGTATTTGGCAAATAAACGTCAAGGTACACATAAAACAAAATCACGTGCTGAAGTAATTGGATCGACTCGTAAACTTGGTCGTCAAAAAGGTAGTGGTGGTGCTCGCCCAGGCGACATCAAAACACCCGTACGCGTAGGTGGAGGTCATGCATTTGCTCTTCGTCCAAGAGATTATAGCTTCAAACTAAATAAGAAACTAAAGCGCTTGGCTCGTAAATCAGCATTGTCTTACAAAGCTCAAAATGATGCAATCTCAGTATTGGATGCTATTAACTTTGAGCAACCAAAGACAAAAGATATGCTTGGTTTGTTATCTAATTTGCAGTTAGCTGATAAAAAGACACTTTTCGTTTTGTCAAATGAAAATAAAAACGTATATTTGTCGGCTCGAAATTTAGCAAAAGTGAAAGTTGTAACTGTTTCAGAGTTAAATACTTATTCAATTGTGGATGCAAAAAATATTGTGTTTACAACTGAATCGGTTAATGCTTTGGTTAACATCTTAAATGCGTAAGGAGGAAAATTATGTCAATTATATTAGAACCGATTGTAACAGAAAAGATGTCTTTGTTAGGTGAAGAATTAAATCGCTTCGCATTCAAAGTTGCTAAAGATGCAAATAAAATCGAGATAAAGAAAGCAGTTGAAGCTATGTATAATGTTACTGTAACAGCTGTAAACACGATAATTGTAGCACCAAAGAAAAAAATCCGTTATACAAAAACAGGGTTAAGCAAAGGTACTACAAGTGCTTACAAAAAAGCTATTGTAACATTAAGAGAAGGAGATACAATTGATTTCTTCGGAAATGTATAGTTTCCAATTATTATAAGAAAAGATAAATAATTATTATAAAATTAAATGGCTGTACGTAAATTAAAGCCCACAACGCCGGGGCAGAGACACAAAATTATTGGTGCATTTGATTCAATTACTTCAAGTACACCAGAAAAGTCTCTTATTTCTGGAGCTAAATACAAAAGTGGTGGTCGTAATCACGTTGGTAAAATGACCATACGAAATGTAGGAGGTGGACATAAGAGAAAATTTAGAGTAATTGACTTTAAACGTAACAAAGACGGTGTTCCAGCTACTGTTAAAGCTATTGAATATGATCCGAACCGTTCGGCTCGTATTGCTTTGCTTTATTATGCTGATGGAGAGAAACGTTACATTCTTGCGCCAAATGGATTGCAAGTGGGTCAAGTTTTAGAATCAGGCGCTAAAGCAGCACCTGAAGTTGGTAATGCATTGTTTTTGCAAGATATTCCACTTGGTACAGTAGTTCACAGTATTGAACTGCGTCCTGGACAAGGAGCTTCGTTGGCTCGCTCAGCAGGTACTTTCGCTCAAATTACATCGAGAGATGGAAAATATGCGATTGTTAAATTGCCATCAGGTGAAGTGAGAAAAATTCTCTCTACTTGTAAAGCAACTATTGGTAGTGTTGGTAACTCTGATCATGCACTTGAAAGATCAGGTAAAGCTGGTCGTTCACGTTGGTTAGGCCGTCGTCCTCGAGTAAGAGGGGTTGCTATGAACCCAGTTGATCACCCAATGGGTGGTGGTGAGGGTCGTGCATCAGGTGGACACCCACGCTCACGTAAAGGTTTATTGGCTAAAGGATTTAAGACACGTCGTCCTAAAAACCAATCAAATCAGTATATTATTGAAAGAAGAAAAAGTAAATAGAAAAGATTAAGTAAATAATATGAGCCGTTCATTAAAAAAAGGACCTTTTATTAGTGTTAAGTTAGAAAAGAAAATTCTTAACATGAATGATTCTGGTAAGAAATCAGTGGTTAAAACCTGGTCGAGAGGATCGATGATTTCACCAGACTTTGTAGGTCATACAATAGCCGTTCACAACGGAAATAAGTTTATTCCTGTGTATGTAACAGAAAATATGGTTGGTCACAAACTAGGTGAGTTTGCTCCAACTCGTACTTTCCGTGGACATGGAGGAAAAAATAGATAATCCGTTCATAGTTTAAAGTAAGAAAATAAGTAAAATATTTCAATAGAAATGGGTCAAAGAAAAAAAATGTCAGCCGATGCTAGAAAGGAAGCAAATAAATCGCTTTACTTTGCTAAGCTTAATGACGTTCCTACTTCTCCTCGAAAAATGCGCTATGTTGCTGATATGATTCGTGGGATGGAGGTGAATAAAGCATTAAGCGTGCTGAAGTTTTCATCAAAAGAAGCTTCTGCTCGGATGGAAAAATTATTGAAATCTGCAATCGCTAATTACGAAGTTAAAACTGAGAGTAGAGCTGATAGTGCAGAGTTATTTGTAAGTGAAGTATTTGTTGATTCAGCAACGATGTTGAAGAGAATCAAGCCAGGCGCTCAAGGAAGAGCAAATCGTATCCGCAAGCGTTCAAATCACGTTACACTATATGTTGATGCAAAGAATAGTAATGATAAGCAAAATTAAGCAAGATGGGACAAAAGACTAATCCGATAAGTAATCGTTTAGGAATCGTAAGAGGATGGGATTCCAATTGGTATGGTGGCAACGACTATGGTGACACTATATTAGAAGATAGTAAATTAAGAGAATATCTTAATGCACGTCTTGCAAGAGCTAGTATATCACGTATTATTATTGAGCGTACCTTAAGGCTTGTTACAATCACAATTATGACTGCACGTCCTGGTATCATTATTGGTAAGGGTGGTCAAGAGGTTGACAAGTTGAAAGAGGAGTTAAAGAAAATTACTGATAAAGATAAAGAGGTTCAAATTAATATCTTTGAAATCAAGAAACCAGAATTAGATGCAGTTATTGTAGCTAATAACATTGCTCGTCAGCTTGAAGGAAACATTGCTTATAGAAGAGCAGTTAAAATGGCGATAGCATCTACTATGAGATTGGGTGCTGAAGGTATTAAAATTCAAGTTTCAGGTCGTTTGAATGGTGCTGAAATGGCACGTTCAGAAATGTATAAAGAGGGAAGAACTCCATTGCATACGTTCAGAGCTGATATTGACTATGCACATGCTGCAGCGCTTACAAAAGTGGGTCTAATTGGTGTGAAAGTTTGGATCTGTCGTGGTGAAGTTTACGGAAAGAAAGATGTTTCTCCAGATTTCACTGCTCAAAAAGATACAGGAAGATCATCAAACGATCGTCAAGATAGAGGAAGAAGAGGTTTTAGAAAAAGAAAAAATAATAGCAAATAGATATGTTACAACCTAAGAAAACCAAATACAGAAGGCAGCATGGACAGCGCACCAAAGACAGGCGCAATGCATACCGTGGTAATCAGTTAGCATTTGGATCATTCGGTATTAAAGCCATGGAATCTAGATGGATTACAGGTCGTCAGATTGAAGCTGCTCGTATTGCTGTTACTCGTTATATGGAACGTGAAGGTCAAGTATGGATACGTATTTTCCCTGATAAAGTGATTACTCGTAAACCAGCTGATACTCGTCAAGGTAAAGGTAAGGGATCTCCAGAAGGATTCGTTGCTCCAGTTACTCCTGGTAGAATTCTTTTCGAAATTGAAGGAGTGCCATTTAAAGTAGCAAAAGAAGCACTTAGATTAGCTGCTCAAAAGCTACCTATTGCAACGAAATTTGTTGTAAGACGTGATTATGATTACTCATCTAATAACTAAGTAATAGGGATATGAAAATAAGTGAGATAAAAGAATTAACTGACGTTGAACTTCAAGAAAGACTTGAAGTTGAAAAAGGGAAATTGGTTCAATTAAAAATGAATCATGTTATTACACCTTTAGATAATCCTCTGTTAATTAGAGATGTTCGTCGTACAATTGCACGTTTTGCAACTGAATTACGTCAGAGAGAACTAAACAAATAATTATAAAAATCTGATGGAAACTAGAAATTTAAGAAAAGTCAGAACGGGTGTTGTTACTAGCAACAAAATGGAAAAAACCATTACTGTTGCTGTGCATTGGAAAGAGAAACATCCAATTTACGGAAAGTTCGTGAATAAGACTAAAAAATATCATGCTCATGATGAATTGAATGATTGTAACATTGGTGATACTGTTACAATTATGGAAACTCGTCCGTTAAGTAAGAGCAAAAGATGGAGATTAATTGAAATAAACGAAAGAGTTAAATAGGAATTATGATACAGCAAGAATCTAGACTCGTAGTAACTGATAACAGTGGAGCAAAAGAAGTTCTATGTATCAGAGTACTAGGAGGAACAAAAAAACGCTATGCATCATTAGGAGATGTAATTGTTGTAAGCGTTAAAAGTGTGATACCTTCCAGCGATGTTAAAAAAGGAACCGTTGCTAAAGCTTTAATCGTTCGTACTAAAAAAGAAGTACGTCGTGCTGATGGTTCTTATATTCGTTTCGACGACAATGCTTGTGTGCTATTAAATGCAGCAGGCGATATTCGTGGAAGTCGTATTTTTGGACCAGTAGCTCGTGAATTACGTGCTACGAATATGAAAGTTATATCACTTGCACCAGAGGTGCTTTAATTTTAATAAGAAAACATAAGTGATGAGTAAATTACATATCAAAAAAGGCGATACAGTCTATGTGAATTCTGGTGAAGATAAAGGCAAAACTGGCCGTGTTCTTCAAGTGCTTGTAAAAGAGCAAAGAGCTATTGTAGAAGGTATTAATTTAGTGTCAAAGCACACTAAGCCAAATGCAAAAAGCCCACAAGGTGGTATTGTAGAGCAAGAGTCATCGATTCATATTTCCAACTTAAATTTAGTTGAAAAAGGAATACCTGTAAGAGTAGGTCGCAAAAGGAATGATGATGGTAAATTAGTTCGTGTTTCTAAAAAAACAGGTCAAGAAATTTAATATGGAAACTATAACATTAAAGAAAGATTACAAAGAACGTATAGTACCAGCTCTTGTAAAAGAGTTTGGATATACTTCGGTAATGCAAGCTCCAAAACTTGAGAAAATTGTTTTGAATCAAGGTTTAGGCGCTGCTGTTGCTGATAAAAAATTGATTGAAATTGCAATCAATGAGATGACAACTATTACTGGTCAAAAAGCTGTTCAAACTCTTTCAACAAAAGACGTTTCAAACTTCAAAGTTCGTAAAAAAATGCCTATCGGTGTTCGCGTAACTCTTAGAGGTGCAAAGATGTATGAGTTTTTAGAGCGATTAGTGAAAGTAGCTTTACCTCGTATCCGTGACTTCCAAGGTATTAACAATAAATTGGACGGACGTGGTAACTATACACTTGGTATTACAGAGCAAATCATTTTCCCAGAAATTAATATTGATAGCATCAATAAATTGACAGGGATGAATATTACTTTTGTTACTAATGCAAAAACTGATGAAGAAGGCTTTGCTCTTTTGAAACAGTTTGGTTTGCCATTTAAGAAAAACTAAAACAGAGGATAAAAGATGTCAAAAGAATCAATGAAAGCTCGCGAAGTAAAAAGAGCTAAAATGGTTGCAAAGTACGCTGAAAAACGAGCTAAATATTTAGCTGAAGGCGATTATGAAGCTTTACAATCTATTCCAAAAAACGCATCACCAGTACGTCTTCACAACAGATGCAAAATCACTGGAAGACCAAAAGGTTATATGCGTCAATTTGGTATATCGCGAATTCAATTCCGCGAAATGGCCTCAAAAGGCTTAATTCCTGGAGTAAAGAAAACAAGCTGGTAATAAGTTATTAACTTGTTTTGAATTACTCATTAAGAGGAGAAAATATTTATTAAATATTGTCCCGAAAGTCGGGATCAATTTAAACAAAAAATAAAATGACAGATCCAATAGCAGATTATTTAACGAGGTTGCGTAATGCTATTTTAGCAAATCACAGAGTGGTAGAGATACCAGCATCCAACCTTAAGAAAGAAATTACAAGGATATTACATGAAAAAGGGTATATCCTAAACTACAAATTTGTAGATGAAGGACCTCAAGGCTCTATTAAAATTGCCTTAAAATATGATCCAGTTAACAAAGTAAACTCAATTAAAAAACTTAAGCGAGTTTCTACACCTGGTCTTCGTCAATACGTTGGTTATAAAGAAATGCCACGTGTACTTAACGGACTAGGAATAGCTATTCTTTCAACATCGCAAGGTGTTATGACAAACAAAGAAGCCTCTCAGTTGAAAATTGGTGGTGAAGTAATATGTTATGTATATTAAAAAATAGGAGGTATTAAATATGTCAAGAATAGGATTATCACCCATAACTATCCCAGCAGGAGTAACTGTAACCGAAAAAGATAATGTAGTTACAGTAAAGGGTCCAAAAGGCGAACTTTCGCAAGCATTAAATTCGAAAATAAAAATTGAACTTGAAAATGATACTTTAACTGTTGTTCGTTCTAATGAAGAAAAACAAACTAAAGCTTATCATGGTTTATACCGTTCTTTGATCAATAACATGGTTGTTGGTGTAACTCAAGGTTATGAAAAAACACTAGAATTAGTTGGTGTTGGTTACAGAGCTTCAAATACAGGACAAGTATTAGAACTAGTTTTAGGTTACTCTCACCCTATATATATCGTTTTACCGGCAGAAATAACTGTAGAAGCTAAAACAGAGCGTAATAAAGTACCTTTTGTTAAATTACAATCTGCTGATAAGCAATTGTTAGGTCAAGTATGTGCTAAAATTCGTTCACTACGTAAAATTGATCCTTATAAAGGTAAAGGAATTATTTTCCCAGGAGAGTATATTCGTCGTAAAGCTGGTAAATCAGCTGCAAAATAATTAAAACTTTGAGAAAAAATGGATAAGAAATTAGAAAGAAGATTAAGAATCAAAGCTCAGATAAGAAAAAAAGTATCTGGTACTACAGAAAGACCACGTTTGACTGTTTATCGTAGTAATTCTCAAATTTATGCACAAATTATCGACGACTCAGTGGGTAAAACATTGGTTTCAGCTTCGTCATTAGGTAGCAAGGATAAAGTTACTAAAACAGAACAAGCTGCTATTGTTGGTAAGCTTATTGCTCAAAAAGCAATTGAAGCAGGAATTGAATCTGTAGTATTTGATCGTAACGGATATTTATATCACGGTCGTGTTAAACAATTAGCTGACGCAGCTCGCGAAGGTGGACTTAAATTTTAAATAATAAGATGATTACAACAAGAAATAGAGTAAATATATCAGCTGATATCGAGCTGAAAGACAGACTAGTTGCTGTAAATCGTGTAACAAAAGTTACAAAAGGAGGTCGCACCTTTAGTTTCACAGCTATCGTTGTCGTAGGAAATGAAGATGGCATTGTTGGGTATGGAACTGGTAAAGCCGGTGAAGTAGCAACGGCTATTTCGAAAGCAACTGAAGCTGCTAAGAAAAACTTAGTGAAAGTTCCTGTATTAAATGGAACTATACCACATGAACAAATTTCAACATACTCAGGAGCAGAGATATTTATTAAACCTGCTTCAACGGGTACGGGAGTAGTTGCTGGAGGTGCTATGCGTGCAGTATTAGAGAGTGCTGGAGTAAAAGATATTTTAGCTAAATCTAAAGGTTCTTCCAATCCACATAGTTTAGTTAAAGCTACATTTAAAGCTTTAAATGAACTTAGAGATCCTTATACTGTTGCTCAAAATAGAGGTGTTTCTTTAGATGTTGTGTTTAACGGTTAAGTAAATAGGAGGATAATAGAATGACAAAGATAAAAGTTAAACAAGTGAGAAGCCGTATTAATTGTTCACAAAAACAAAAAAGCACGCTTGATGCTTTAGGGCTTCGTAAAATAAATGCTATTGTTGAACACGATAAAACACCTAATATCTTAGGTATGATCAATAAGGTTCAGCACTTAGTAGAAATTATAGATTAAAAGTTAAAAACATCGATAATAAGATATTAAATATTACAAGAATATGAATTTAAGTAATTTAACGCCAGCTCCAGGATCTATACGTAAGCGTAAAAGAATTGGACGTGGACAAGGTTCAGGTTTAGGTGGAACTTCAACAAGAGGTCACAAAGGAGCCAAATCTCGTTCAGGTTATTCTAAGAAAATTGGATTTGAAGGAGGTCAAACACCACTACAAAGAAGATTACCTAAGTTTGGTTTTAAAAACATCAACCGTGTTGAATATAAAGCAATTAATTTAGATGTAATTCAAACTTTAGCTGATAAAAGTAAATTAGATACTATTGGTTTGGCTGAATTGCAAAATGCTGGTTATATTTCTAAATCAGACTTAGTGAAAATATTAGGAAATGGTGAGCTTACTGCTAAATTGACAGTTAAAGCTAATGCGTTTTCAAAATCTGCAGAAGAAGCTATTGTAAAAGCTGGCGGAACTGTTGAAAAAATTTAGAATGATATGAAGAAGTTTATTGAGACTTTAAAAAATATCTGGAAAATTGAAGATCTAAGAACTAGATTAGCTACAACCATTTTGTTTGTGCTAATCTATCGTTTTGGATCCTTTGTAGTTCTGCCAGGTGTTGACGCTACTGCTCTTGTTGCCTTAAAGGAGCAGACGAGCGGTGGTATCATGGCATTACTAGACATGTTCTCGGGTGGTGCGTTTCAAAATGCATCAATTTTTGCTTTAGGTATTATGCCTTATATTTCAGCTTCAATTGTTATTCAATTGTTGACTATGGCTGTACCTAAGTTCCAAAAATTATCACGCGAGGGAGAAAGTGGAAGAACTAAAATGAATCAATATACTCGTTATTTGACAATAGCAATTCTATTGGTTCAAGGTCCTTCATATTTGGCTAACTTAAGATTACAAGTTGCTGCTTCAGGTTCAGTGCTGCCTGCTACATTTTGGTTTATGGCAAGTTCAACACTGATTTTAATGGCAGGAAGTATGTTTATTATGTGGTTAGGTGAGCGTATTACAGATAAAGGAATTGGAAACGGTATATCGTTTATAATTATGATCGGTATTATTTCACGTTTACCTGAATCATTTATTCAAGAGATTGCATCAAGAATGGCCGAAACTGGTGGTGGAGGTTTGGTGATGTTATTCTTAGAAGTAATTATACTTTTAGCTGTAATTATGTTTGCTGTATTATTGGTACAAGGTACTCGTAAAATACCTGTTCAATATGCAAAAAGAATTGTAGGAAACAAGCAATATGGAGGTGTTCGTCAATACATTCCGCTTAAAGTGAATGCTGCAGGAGTGATGCCAATCATTTTTGCTCAAGCAATTATGTTTATTCCTGTTGCTTTAGTTGGTTATGCAAATTCTGAAAATACTCACTCATTTTGGAGTCATTTTACACGATTTGAAAGCCCAGTTTACAATATTGTATTTGCATTTTTAATTATAGTGTTTACCTATTTTTATACAGCAGTTACAGTAAACCCTCAGCAGATGGCTGAAGATATGAAACGCAACAATGGTTTTATCCCAGGAATTAAACCTGGTAAAAAGACACAAGAATATCTTGATTTAATTATGTCAAGAATCACTTTACCTGGAGCGTTTTTCTTAGCAATTATTGCTATATTGCCAGCGTTTGCTTCTCTATTAGGAATAAACCAACAGTTTGCACAATTTTTTGGTGGAACTTCACTTTTGATTCTTGTTGGGGTAGTTTTAGATACACTACAGCAGATTGAGAGTCATCTTATGATGAGGCACTATGACGGATTAATGAAATCTGGCCGAATTAAAGGACGTACGGGTGGAGCTTCCGCTTATTAATAAGATATAAATAAGTTGTAATAATCATTGTAGTTATGATTATTACAACTACTTTTGTATAATATATGATATTTCTTAAATCAGACGAGGAGATTGAGTTATTACGGGAAAGTAATCTGATAGTTTCCAAGACACTTGCAGAGCTAGCTAAGATTATTGAACCAGGAGTAAGTACTAAGCAATTGGATAAACGAGCAGAAGAGTTTATTCGAGATAATGGCGGTGTTCCTAATTTCTTAGGATATAATGGCTTTCCAGGCTCTATTTGTGCATCTGTAAATGATGAAGTTGTACATGGTATTCCATCTGATAAAGTGATTTTAGAAGATGGAGATATTATTTCCATTGATTGCGGTGTTTTAAAAAACGGATTCAATGGGGATTCAGCTTACACCTTTGCTGTAGGTGATGTAGATAAAGGTACATTGCACTTGTTGCGTACTACGAAGGCATCATTATACAAAGGAATAGAGCAAGCTATTGAAGGTAAACGCATCGGTGATATTGGTTTCGCCATTCAAAATCATTGTGAAGCAGCTGGATTTACTGTTGTACGTGAAATGGTAGGACATGGAGTTGGTAAAAGCTTGCATGAAGCTCCAGAAGTGCCTAACTACGGAAGAAGAGGTAATGGAGTTGTACTAAAATCTGGTATGACCATCGCTATTGAGCCGATGATAAATGCTGGAGTACAACAAATAACTTTTGATGATGATGGATGGACAACTCGTACTGCTGACGGTAAAGCTTCAGCTCATTTTGAGTTATCCGTAGCTGTTCGCCCTGGAAAGGCAGATATTTTATCAACATTCGATTATATCGAAAATATATTAGGAGAAAGAGAGTTTTAATATGGCAAAACAACAAGCAATAGAGCAAGATGGAGTAATTCTTGAAGCATTGTCGAATGCAATGTTTCGCGTTGAGTTAGAGAATGGACACGTAATAACTGCACATATTTCAGGAAAAATGCGTATGCACTATATACGTATCTTGCCAGGCGACAAAGTAAAAGTGGAAATGTCACCTTACGATCTATCTAAGGGAAGAATATCATTTAGATACAAATAAATAAATTGAAAATTATACAGTCTTGTAATAGAATAAGATTGTAAACAAAAATAGTAAAGAGATTATGAAAGTCAGAGCATCTGTAAAAAAGCGTACAGCCGATTGCAAAATCGTTCGTCGGAAAGGACGCCTTTATGTTATTAACAAAAAAAACCCACGTCTTAAACAACGTCAGGGTTAATTATTTATTTAAATAAATTATAAGAATTTATGGCTATAAGAATTGTCGGAGTAGATTTACCTCAAAATAAACGTGGGGAAGTTGGATTGACTTATATCTACGGAATAGGTCGTAGCAGAGCAAAATACATCCTAGATCAAGCTGGTGTAGATTATGATACCAAAGTGAAGGATTGGACAGACGACCAAGCTGCTAAAATTCGTGAAATCATCGGTAATGAATTTAAAGTTGAAGGTGATTTACGTTCGGAAACTCAATTAAACATCAAACGATTGATGGATATTGGTTGCTATAGAGGGATTCGTCACCGTATTGGCATGCCTTTAAGAGGACAAAGTACTAAGAATAATGCACGTACTCGTAAAGGTAGAAGAAAGACTGTTGCAAATAAAAAGAAAGCATAGAGTATTAATAAAAGAATTTGCGAATTTACACAGCAAAATAATATAGTTTAAAATAGATATGGCAAAAAAGACTAGTACAGCTAGAAAACGTACTGTTAAAGTTGATGGAGTAGGTCAGTTACATATCCACTCATCATTTAATAATATAATAGTTACTATAGCTAACTCTGAAGGTCAAGTTATCTCTTGGTCATCAGCTGGAAAAATGGGCTTCCGTGGCTCTAAGAAAAATACACCTTATGCAGCACAAATGGCTGCTCAAGATTGTTCAAAGATTGCATATGACCTTGGCCTTCGCAAAGTGAAAGCTTACGTTAAAGGACCTGGAAATGGTAGAGAGTCTGCAATACGTACTGTACACGGTGCAGGAATCGAAGTAACAGAAATTGTTGACGTTACTCCACTTCCACACAATGGTTGTCGTCCTGCTAAAAGACGTAGAGTGTAATAAGAAATATAATATTTATTTATTAAAAAATATTGCTTTAAGTAAAATGTGCGTAAATGGATTGCATTATCTTTCTCTCTGCAACCGCGGCTATTGCGCCTTCTCTTAAAACATTTTTACAAATTTTAAAAATATAATTAAACAAAATGGCAAGATATATTGGACCAAAATCAAAAATTGCCCGTAAATTTGGTGAACCAATTTTCGGACCTGATAAAGTGTTGTCAAGAAAGAATTATCCTCCTGGTCAGCACGGAAATTCACGTAGGAGAAAAACCTCTGAATACGGAACTCAGCTCCGAGAAAAACAAAAAGCAAAATATACCTATGGTTTGTTGGAAAAGCAATTCCGCTTAACCTATGAGAAAGCGAACCGTACTAAAGGTATTACCGGTGTTATTCTAATTCAATTATTAGAGTCACGCTTAGATAATATTGTTTATCGCTTAGGCTTTGCTCCTACTAGAGCTGCTGCTCGTCAACTTGTATCTCATAAACACATTATTGTAGATGGGAAAGTTGTAAATATACCTTCTTATTCTGTTAAACCAGGACAAGTTGTAGGTGTAAGAGAGAAAGATAAATCGATGGAGGTTATTTTAAGTGCATTATCAGGTTTTAATCATAGTAAATATCCTTGGTTAGAATATGCTGATACTACGATGTCAGGTAAATACCTATACGTTCCAGAACGTGAAGAAATTCCTGAAAATATTAAAGAACAATTAATTGTAGAGTTATACTCTAAAAACTAATTAGAATATGGCAATTTTAGCATTTCAAAAACCGGATAAAGTAATTATGTTGGAAGCTGACGACTTTCATGGAAAATTTGAATTTCGTCCTTTAGAACCAGGCTTTGGTATTACTATTGGTAATGCGCTACGTCGAATTCTATTATCTTCTTTAGAAGGCTTTGCTATTACTTCTATTCGTATTGATGGTGTTGATCATGAGTTTGATACAATTCCGGGTGTTATTGATGATGTAACCAATATTATCCTTAACCTAAAACAAGTTCGTTTCAAACAGATTGTAGAAGAGTTCGAAACAGAAAAGGTTACAGTTTCGGTAAGCAAAAAAAATAGCTTTACCGCAGGTGATTTAGGTAAGTTTCTTACTGGATTCGAAGTATTGAACCCTGATCATGTTATCTGTTCAATGGATCCAAAAGCAAATATCACTATGGATGTTACGATTAACAAAGGTAGAGGTTATTTGCCATCTGATGAAATGAAAGTTGCTGATAGTACCATTGGTGTTATACCTATCGATGCTATATTTACTCCAATACGTAATGTAAAGTATTCTTTCGAACATTATCGTGTTGAACAAGTTACTGACTACGAAAAGTTGATAATTGAAATAGATACTGATGGCTCAATTCATCCTAAAGATGCATTGAAAGAGGCTGCAAAAATTCTAATTCATCACTTTATGCTTTTCTCTGATGAGAAAATTACACTTGAAACTCCAGAGGTGGATGGTATTGAGGTGTTTGATGAAGAGGTATTGCACATGCGTCAGCTATTAAAAACTAAGTTAACTGACTTAGAGCTTTCTGTAAGAGCAATAAATTGTTTAAAAGCGGCTGAAGTTAATAGTTTAGGTCAATTAGTACAGTATCACAGACATGATTTATTGAAGTTCCGTAACTTCGGAAAGAAATCACTTGTTGAATTAGAAGAGAAGTTAGAAGAATTGAATCTTAATTTCGGTATGGATGTGAGTAAATATAAATTAGATAAAGAGTAAAAATAGGATATGAGACATAATAAGAAAAAAAATCATTTGGGACGCACATCATCTCATAGAGATGCAATGCTTGCTAATATGACGATTTCATTGATTCGTCATAAAAGAATTGCTACAACTTTAGCCAAAGCTAAAGCACTACGAATGTATGCTGAGCCTATCTTGACCAAAGCTAAAAATGATACGACTCATTCACGCCGTTTGGTGTTTAGCAAACTACAAAATAAAGAGGTTGTTGCCGAGTTATTTGGTGATGTAGCTAATAAAATAGCTAATCGTCCTGGAGGTTACACTCGAATTTTGAAGACTGGATATAGATTGGGTGATAATGCACAAATGTGTATTATTGAGCTTGTTGATTACAATGAGAATATGTTGAAGGAATCAACTTCAACTAAGAAAACTCGTCGTACTCGTCGTTCAGCTCGTAAAGCTGATGAGCAACAAGTGGAGGTAACAAAATCTGTTGAAGAAAAAGTAGATGAAGCGAAGAATGAAGCTCCTACTTCTGAAACTAAAGAAGATTAGAGATTGTAATTTTTAATCTAATAAATATTAAAGGTGTGCTTAATTTAAGTGCACCTTTTTTTTATATTACACTAGTTTAATTGTTTGATAATAAGACCGTTGCAAGGCAAAAACACTAAAAA
>CAYFTO010000014.1:28330-31044 GCA_964346125.1 uncultured Paludibacter sp. | reverse complement strand
CAATTACGCATATCGCTCGTTTGAATCGTGAATTTATCAAAGCTAAATTCAAAGATTAAAACAAAAGCTTTAAGCTACAATTCAACAATAAAAAATCCGCAAGTTTTTATAAAGCTTGCGGATTTTTTATTAGTTATTTTTCTTATTTCTGCTTAATTTATAATTACCTTTTCAACTATAAAGTTGGAAGAGAAATAGTTCCTCTGTATTTTTACAATATAAACTCCTTTGGGTAAATTGATGGAATAATCTGTACTTTCGTCTATTAATTTTTGACTGATTACTCTACCAGATATATCTATAATTGAGACAAGTGAGTTTTTATGCAAACCAGCAATAGTTAACACACCTTGTTTTGTTGAAAACTGAGTTTTCATTTCAAACTCGTCATCAACACCACCTACGATATATGCCAGTTTTTCATCCATCCAACGAATTCGATGAATTAAATAATCTCGAACAACCGCCACCTCATCTTCAAAACTGCCCAAGCTCTGAAAATTCATATGCACTTTTTTGTCTAAAATATCCCAACGAGTAAAGTTCAATTTTTGTGATTCAAATATTTCTTGCTCGTATTTATCTACTAAAGCGCTAAGGTTTTCTTCGGTTAATACTCCATTCTCACGATAAAAGGAATAAATATCTCTTAACTCACTATAGAACGAATCATCAGCAAGCAAGCGTTGAACGAAATTTTTCATCCCCTTCGCATTACTGCCATTTTTCTCAAAAAGCCACTCCATCCCCTTTTCATTGATTGGATAAGTACGCTTATCATTTTCAAATGCTAAATCAAAATCCCATACTGGCCCAAAGTAAAACAAATCATCTTCTCTCTTTTTGTATAAATAAGTGCTCCAATAAGTATCTGTATTCCCAGATAACTCACCAATTAGCATATGACGAACAAATGATGGGACATGCAAATAATCACGGTATGACGGCGTATTATTAATAAAATCGGAAGATAAAACAGATGATTCCATTTTATTAAAATGGGAGCGAATATAATTATATTGATCAGAAGTTATATTTTTCTTTTTGGGATATTTAATTGTTACAGGAATCTTTGTATTGCTTGATTCAAACCATGAATCTTCATAATAAGCGTAAGCATCAATTTCAAGTAAATAACCTCCTGTTATTTGATTATTATCAACATCATTTTCTTTTATTTCTTCCACCTCTACCCTACCAGCCGCCACCTCTATTTGATCACTCAAATGATATGTACCTTTGTATTCTCCATTTAACAAAACATCGACAGCTGAACCTGCTGGTGAAAAGGCCATATCAAATTGTTTGCTCAAATCAAAAGCTAATAAATTACGCATTAAAGTTTTATCTCCGTAATTATTAATCAGCGTCCAGTTTTTCTCTTTTGAAGGAAAACCTAATAAATTAGCCTTGTTATTAAGTTTAAATTTATAGGGTTTCTTTGGAAAATCCCAGCTCGCATTACCTCTACCGCGTATTTGCAAACTGTCTGTATAAATTACTTGTCCATTTTCAGAAATAATGGATATAACTCCATCTAAATATTTCTTTTTCTCAATAATATCCTCAGCATCTTTTGTATGGATTGAAACAGTGGGTATATTGGTTAATTGATAAAGCTGATTATCATTTCCTGCAGATTCATACCCGTAAAATGAAAGTTCTGCAACCCGACAATATCTATTAGATGGACCAACATAGCGGATGAATCTAAAGCCTCTTGAATTATGAATTTCAAATGTTTGCTTATCTTGCGAAGCTAATTCTTCTTTGATTATAAATAAGGGTATCGCATCTCCAAAATCAGGATTATTAGCACCTTCAAACACACCTAAGGTATTCTGAACAACATCATGTGTTTGGAATTCAATTTTGCTTATTACGTGTTTTTTACCTAAGTCTAAGCCAACCCATCCACCTGAAGGACTTTTTGCTTTAAACCAAGTATTTGGATTAGCGTCAAATGCCATTTCCAAGCTGTTATTTGAAGAGTAAGATACACTTCCGATTATTTCTCCTTCGAGTCGCTCTTCTACTTGAGCAAAAACAATAGAATTTATAAACCCTAAAAGCCAGAAAAGAATAAAAATAGAAGTTTGTTTTTTAATTTCCATAACATAATTGGCTTTACACCCACAAGGTGTTCTTTACAAGCCATAAAAAATCAAATTGCGTGCAAAATTACTGAAAAAAATCCATTTCAAATTGATTGTGAGTCAAATTCGTTGAAATTTATGCTTTTTATTCTGTTCTACGAGTTGATTGTCTAATAAAAATCGTAAAACTTCTATTATTTTATTTTCATCATGATTCAAAAGAGATTTCAATTCACTCATAGTTAACGCCTTAGAATGAATAGCTGTTAATATATCTCGCTTAATCTCTTCGTATTCATTAGAAGATAATTTACTTTTATCTTTTCTCAAACAGATATCGCATTGACCACAAGCTTTTGAATCATACTCTCCAAAATAGGACAATAATAACTTACTTCTACAATTAAACAAATCACTTGCATAATCCACCATAGCTTTTACGCGTAAAACATATCGATCACGCCGCTCTTCGTAAGCATTTTTGGGTAAGTGGACACTTGACTTGTGCTGTCGCTCTAACGTATAAGTGATAAAAGGAGATTTTCTACGTGGAATGTATTTGATAAGCTTATCTTTAGCTAATCCAACTAATTCATGATAAACATCATCGTATTTCCA
>CAYFTO010000014.1:0-28230 GCA_964346125.1 uncultured Paludibacter sp. | reverse complement strand
TAAGCTTATCTTTAGCTAATCCAACTAATTCATGATAAACATCATCGTATTTCCAGTTAAGCCTCTTAGCTATTAATTCCTCTGAAATTCCAACCAAATCGACAAACAAACCGGTATAAGAACGAAGCAAAACATGAATCAACTTTTCTTGCTTTTCGCTATGTTTATGCTTGTACAATTCATCTCGATTGCCAATAAATCCAAGCATAGAGCGATTATCATTCTCATCCGTTAAGTCAAGATAACCAGCATATTGCAAGAGTTTTATTGAATTATGAGTGGGTAAAAGAGGAAGCTTAAAATTCAAACAGAAATCATTTAAGTCAAAAATAAAACTCCGTTCTAAACCGCTACCTATTCCTATTTGAAAATAATTTCCAAGCGCTTCATAGGTTTCGATAACTTTCTCTTTAGCAGGAAATGTATCTAAGATTCGTTTTTTCATTTTCACAACATCCGAATTGTTGAAGAGCAGCACGGCGTACGCTTTTTGTTCGTCCCTACCCGCTCTCCCTGCCTCCTGAAAATACGCTTCAAGAGAGTCTGGCAAGTCCAAATGAACCACTGTTCGAACATTTGGTTTATCAATACCCATTCCAAAAGCATTGGTCGCAACAATTACCCGAGTTACATCATCTTTCCAGCGTTGTTGTCTTGCATCCTTATTTTCATTACTCAATCCTGCATGAAAATGTTCAGCTGAAATTCCCTGTTCTACAAGCCACTCAGCTACTTCCTTGGTCTTTTTTCTACTCCTTACATAAACTACTGATGAACCTGGAACAGACTCCAGTATTTTCAATAAATGTGAATGTTTGTCTTCCACATTGCGAACAACATAAGCCAAATTGGATCGTGAAAAACTTTTTTGAAACAGATTCTTTCTCTTAAATTGCAATTTTTCTTGAATATCATCAACAACTTCAGGAGTAGCCGTTGCAGTAAGAGCTAAAATTGGAATATCAGGCAAAAACTCTCTAATTTCGGCAATTTTCAGATAAGAAGGTCGGAAATCATACCCCCATTGTGATATACAGTGCGACTCATCAACTGCAATCATTGAGACTTCCATCTGCTTGACTTTTAATAAAAACGCTTCAGTTGCAAGTCTTTCAGGCGAAACATACAAAAACTTGTAGGCGCCATGAACAGCATTTTCTAATATTTGTAAAATTTCACGTTGAGTTAAACCTGTGTAAATAGCCACCGCAGGTATATTTCGATGACGTAAATTTTCAACCTGATCCTTCATCAAAGCAATAAGAGGAGTTACAACAATACATACACCATCAAGAGCCAAAGCAGGCACTTGAAAGGTTAGTGACTTTCCCCCACCCGTAGGCATCAAGCCTAAAGTATCATTACCACTTAATACACTTTGAATAATTTCTTCCTGCAAAGGTCGAAAAGAACTGTAGCCCCAATTTTCTTTTAGTATTTTATGTATATCAAACATTTAATTTTGGCTAATAAATATACGGCATCCATTTTTATAATAACAAAACGGGATAAAGCATAGCTATCCCGCTGATTTATTGTGTAAGCTTAAAAACACACTAAGCCATTATAAACAAAAAGATTTAAAAGCTAAAATGATTTATATTCCACATTTTCTTTTTAAATCACCTACCTGCTTATTCCACAAAAGAATGGCATCCTCTTGTTCATCTTTCTCTATAAAGTCAGTAACTACAAAAGTAATTTCTTTATTTAGTACATTGTTTATCAACTCAAACTGGAAATAATAATCACTTCCTTCATCTTCCTCCCATTGAAAACGTATAAAACTATTTTCTTCTACTTTTAGCATTCTTGCTACCTGCTCTGAACTTTCCCAAATAAAAGTATATATATCATCCTCTACCGTAATGCCTTCAGAAAACCATACAGCTAAACCTAGCGGATCTCCTATCATTCTCCATAGAACTTGCTCTGAAGCATTTCCAAAAGGATACTCTATTCTCAATTCTTCTCTATTCATAACTTATTCTTACTTTTTTATAAAAAACAGAAGTATATTTTTTATTGATATTTTCACTTGTTTATTAGCAGTGAATCTCCTACAAAACTAAATGGCAACAAGTCCTTTGCACTGTTTAACACAATAATTTTCTCTTTACCATACATTATTACCTCTAAATTTGTGCCAAACCTCTTTTCTACTTCAATTAAAACCTGCCTACAACCACCACAAGGCGTTATAGGATTATCTAAAAAATCATCACCCGTGTATGCTGCCACAGCTATAGCCTTAATAGGAATATCGGGATATTGTGAGTTTGCATAAAAAACGACTGTTCGCTCGGCGCATAAACCTGAAGGATAAGCCGCATTTTCTTGATTATTTCCACCTAAAATTTCTCCATTTTCAAGTAAAATAGCAGCTCCAACATGAAAATTAGAATAAGGAGCATAGGCCTTATCTGTTTGTCGTTTAGCCTCTTTAATTAATTCTGCGTACTCAATTGAAATCTCATCCATCGTGTACTCTCTTACATCTATCTTATATGAATATTGAATCATATTTTTTAGTCTTAATATAGAGTAAATTCAAATAATAGTATTTAATCAACCCCTTCTTTAAACAATATATTAATTGTATATTTTCCCAAATATAGTTATAAAAATTGAAATTACGATATAATTAAACAGAAATATTATTGGAAATATAAAAACTCAACTAATTTTATACAAACTAAGATTTTTAATCGATTTAGCTTAATATTATTGAGAGCAAATAAATTAATTTTTGTAACTTTACGTTCTAAAAATCTTATTTTAATATTAATTTCTTAGAATGAAAATGAAAAAAACTCTATTATTTACTATATCTTTTGTATTTATTTTATCTTCTACATCGGCGCAATCATTACACAAAGCCTATTTAGACTATATAAACACTTACTCTTTTTTAGCTATAGAGCAACAGCATATGCACCAAATACCGGCTAGTATAAAACTTGCTCAGGGGCTTCTTGAATCTGGTGCGGGTACTAGTAAATTGGCATTAACTGCTAACAATCATTTTGGTATCAAGTGTCACAATTGGCAAGGCGCTACTACTTACGCAGATGATGATGCAAAAAATGAGTGTTTTCGAAAATATAAAACAGTACGAGAGTCGTATGAAGATCACTCTAATTTTTTGAAGACACGAAATCGCTACTCTTCATTATTCAACTTAGAATCAACCGATTACAAATCATGGGCTCATGGATTAAAAGCAGCTGGTTACGCTACTGATCCAAATTATGCTACAAAGTTAATCAAGCTGATTGATGATTACGATTTACATAAATATGACATCGGTCAAATACCTGATAGTAAAATTTCTAATTCTAAATACAACCAAGAATATTATGTATGGGGTCAAGCTTCAAGCATGACTTTAACTGGGCATCAACTAATGAGAAACAATGGTGTGAATTGTGTGTATGCTGAGTCAGGAGACACGTATGCAAGCATTGCAAATGAGTTCAACATTAGTCTTAAAAAGATTTTACAATATAATGACTTAGACAAAGTAAGAGCTCTTGAAGCTGGAACTATTGTTTATATTGCAAAGAAAAAGAAGAAAGCATCCGCTGAATTTAATGTACATACAGTGAAAACAGGTGAAAACATGTACAGAATTTCACAGAAATATGCTATTAGACTACAATCGCTTTATGATTTAAATCAAATGCAATACACTGAAGGTGCTAAAGTTGGAATGACATTATTATTAAAGTAGTATTCAATGCGTAAAAAAAACACAGAAGTACTAAGCGACGTTTTAAAACAAGTACTGAAAAACAATTCGATGGACATAAAGCTGAATGAAACTAGAGTCATTCAGGCTTGGCCTATTGTATTGGGTGAAAACATCATGCAATATACTACTAAACTCTATTTTTACAGAGAGAAATTATATGTAAAACTAAGCTCATCAGTACTTCGTCAGGAATTGTTTTTATCAAGTGAAAAAATCAAAAAATCACTAAATAATCATGTTGGTTCAAATGTAGTAAAAGAGATTATTTTTCAATAAAGAGCTTAGCTCGGAATGATATTACTCAACGAACAAATACTTGGAACAAGCACTGTAAAATAAAAAACTGAATTGAACCCAATATAGCAACAAGAATAAAAGCTATATTGCTACTTTTTTAACCAAAACTCTTATAGTATTAGTTTTAACAACACAAAATAAAAAACCATTAACTCGCTATAAGTCTATCGATTACATGACTTTCTCAATCTTATCTTTTATGTTAAACTTACTATTTAAGAATTAAGTATTAACTTTGCACTCGAAAACTAAAAGACAATACACAAATTAAATGTGTTTTTTATTTTATTTTCTTATTTGAAACAAACCAAAATTATATTTTTATGTCTTCAAAGAAAAACATCGTTGCTTTACGACAGAAAAAAGCAAAAATTGAAAAAGGTGGTGGCGACAAAGCAATTGAAAAGCAAATTGCAATGGGTAAGATGCCAGCACGAGTTCGTATTCTTGCGCTATTGGATGAAGGGTCTTTCCATGAATTTGACCTTTTTGTAGAGCACGAAGAACAAAACTTCGGTATGGCAGCTAGAGAGCTTCCAGGTGATGGTGTAATAACTGGTACAGGTACAATAGGCGGCAAACCTATCTGCATCTATGCTCAAGACTTTACGGTAATGGGAGGTTCATTAGGATTGAAACATGCCCGTAAAATCACTAAGATTATGGACCATGCACTCAAAATGAAAATTCCTTGCATCGGAATCAATGACTCTGGTGGAGCTCGTATTCAAGAAGGTATTGGAGCTCTTGCAGGCTACGGAGAGATTTTTTATCGCAACACAATGGCCTCTGGGGTTATTCCACAACTATCAGTAATATTAGGTCCATGTGCTGGTGGAGCTGTATATTCTCCTGCTTTAACTGACTTTGTATTTGTTGTAGATAATATTTCAAAAATGTTTATAACAGGTCCAAACGTTATAGAAACAGTTTTAGGGGAAGTTATCTCTCAAGAAGATTTAGGTGGAGCGCGCGTACATGCCGAAATTACGGGTAACGCTCATTTTTTTGCTGAAAGCGAAATGGAATGCTTTGAGCAGATTAAAGAATTAGTTTCACTCATACCTCACAACAACGAAGAAAAAACTGAAAGAATTGAAGCTAAAGAGCCCAAAAGCAGAAAGAAGATAGAAAACATCATTCCTGCTAATCCCAAAAAACCTTATGATATTCGAGAGGTGATACATTCATTAGCAGACGAATCGAAGTTTTTCGAAGTCCAAGAGCTTTGGGCACCCAATATTGTCATTGGATTTGGTAGGATGAACGGGGAAACAGTAGGATTTGTAGCTAACCAACCCATGTATTTAGCTGGAGTTTTGGATGTTGATGCTTCTGATAAAGCAGCACGCTTTATTCGATATTGCGATGCTTTCAACATTCCAATCGTTACACTTGAAGATATGCCAGGTTACTTACCAGGTGTTGACCAAGAACATGCAGGAGTAATTAGACACGGTGCTAAAATGCTTTATGCTTACTCTGAGGCGACAGTGCCAAAAATGACAATTATTTTGCGTAAAGCTTATGGAGGAGGATATATTGCAATGAACTCACGTCACTTAGGTGCTGATTTTGTATTTGCATGGCCAGGAGCTGAGATTGCTGTTATGGGACCAGAAGGTGCTGCAAACATTATTTTCCGCAAAGAGATAATGGAAGCAGAAGACCAAGATGCAATGCGACAAGAAAAAGTTCAGGAATATATAGATAAATTTGCTAATCCTTTTGTAGCAGCATCTAAAGGCTATATCGATGGAGTTATTGAACCTGAAGAGACTCGAGATATCTTAATTCATGCTTTGACAATTTCGAAAAACAAAGATGATTTCAGACCTAAGAAAAAACATGGTATTCCACCATTCTAAATTGACGCGATTACAAGTTTTATTATATAGCTATTAATACATTTAGAATATGTCTGAAAAAGAAAGAAAATTAGTTGACAAAGTTAAAGCAGCAGAAGAAAGGCGTTTGCGCATGGAGAAACGTGCATATGATAAAGCAGTAAAAGAACGTGCAAAAAAGATTGAAGCAAAAAAGAAGATTGAAGAAAGCCACAGAGCTTCTGAAGCACGTCGCGCTCGAATGGAGGCTCGTAAACTGCTTAAAGCACAAGACGCAGCTGCTCGTAAAGCAAGAAAAAGAGATATCGAAAGCCAACGTTCAATAGTAGGCTTACCATTAAGTGAATTCTCTGTAACTGCTCGAAAATATGAAACTTTACTAACTCGAAAATATGAATCTAGAAAGAAATGGGAGGAACCGTCGCCATACGAAATCATCTCCTATATTCCTGGTACAATAATTTCGGTAGATGTAAAAGAGGGCGACGTTGTAGAAGAAGGTGCTCAATTGCTTATTCTCGAAGCAATGAAAATGCAAAATAGAATAGATATGCCCTTCACTGCACGAGTAAAAAAGATTAACATTAATGAAGGTGAACGCATCCCTAAAGAATATGTTATGATTGAATTAGAAGCTCTTGACAGCTAAGTAGAATTTCTGAATTAAAGAAGTTATCATGCTTGCAAACATTCCATGTTTGCAAGCATGATTTTTTAACAATCACTTGAATATATAAACAATTACAATACAATTACTAAAATAAAATTTTAAATGAAATGAAAAAACTTATCTTTTTAACAGTAGGCTTTCTTTTAATCAGCCTCTTTTCATACTCACAAATTACTGATGCTGAAAGCTCATTGAAAAGCAATATTAAAACAGACACAGTTGCATCATGGAATAAAGGAGGTATTTCTAGCCTCAACCTTTCACAAACATCATTAGTAAATTGGGCTGCTGGAGGTCAAAACTCAGTATCCTTAAATGGTTTATTAGGACTTTTTGCTAATTATACTGATGTTAATAACTCTTGGGAAAATACATTAGAATTAGGATACGGACTTTTACAACAAAGTGGTATTGAAGGTCTTATGAAAACTGACGACCGCATTGATTTCACTTCAAAATATGGTCGTAAAGCATTTGCCAATTTCTACTATGCTGGATTATTGAATTTCAGAACTCAATTTGCACCAGGATATAATTACCCAGATGTAGAAAATAAGATTTCAGATCTTTTGGCACCCGCTTACCTATTAACGGCAGTTGGTCTTAACTATATCCCAAACCAATATTTCAACGCATTCATTTCACCCATAACAGGTAAATTTACTTATGTAATGGACGAAGTATTATCTAATGCTGGTGCGTTTGGAGTAAAACCAGGTGAAAGATCCAGAAAAGAGCTAGGGGGATATATTCGTTTAGGATTTACAAAAAATGATTTCAAAGATGGTATTTTTAAGAATGTATCAGTTAATTCTAAATTGGATTTATTCTCAAATTACTTAGAAAACCCACAATACATCGACGTTAATTGGGAAAACCTAATCGGACTAAAAGTAAACGATTATATATCAGTGAGCATTAATACCAACCTTATTTACGATTATGATATAAAATCTGTTGAAATAATTAACGGTCAACCTACGCAAGGAAAAGCAAAAGTACAATTCAAAGAAATTTTAGGTGTAGGATTTATGTATAAATTCTAAAAACATCAATTAGAATACAATTTATTAAGCACTCCTCTAAACATAAAGTAAAATGTTTTAGGAGTGCTTTTTTATTTGTAAATTTGCAATTATAAAAACAATTTCATCAAAATCAGTATGACTGCACTTAAAGCACTTTTTGAACAAACTACTAACTTAAAAGATCCTGTAATTACACAAATGGTAGTTTCTGGTTCGAACAGAAAATACTATCGTCTTGAAAAAGGAGATGTTACATTAATTGGCGTAATTGGAACGTCAGTGGATGAGAACAAAGCGTTTATAGAGATGAGTAAGCATTTCTACAAAAAGGGCATTCCTGTACCTCAATTCAAAGCCGTTTCTGATGATTTTCTATGTTATTTGCAAGAGGACTTAGGAGATTTGCTGTTATTCGAATATATGAAAAAAGGGCGTTTAACTCGTGTATTCAGTAACCAAGAGAAGGCTATGTTACACAAAGTCATGGATATTTTACCAAAAATCCAGATAATTGGTGCCAAAGATTTTGATTTTAGCATCTGCTATCCACAGCCAGAATTTAACAAACGCTCAGTTATGTGGGATTTGAATTATTTTAAATATAGCTTTCTGAAACCCAGCGGCATGGACTTTCAGGAGAATTGCTTAGAAGATGATTTTGAAGTATTGGCCAGCGATTTATTATCAGTTCCATCGGATTCATTTATGTACCGCGACTTTCAAAGCCGAAATGTAATGCTTAGAGACAATGAGCCCTACTTTATTGATTATCAAGGCGGACGTAAAGGTCCTATTCACTATGACGTTGCTTCATTTCTTTGGCAAGCACGAGCTCAATACGGCAAAGAGTTAAGAGAAGAACTACTAAGTACCTATTATAAATCACTCAGCAAGTATAAGAATATAGAAGAAGCACAATTTAGAAGCGAGATGAATCTTTTCGTGCTATTCCGTATTTTACAGGTTTTAGGAGCTTATGGATACCGTGGGTACTTTGAAAAAAAGCCTCACTTTCTAAAAAGTATTCCTTTTGCTTTGGAAAATTTGAAAGAGTTGTTAAATAGTGCCAACTTTGAAAAATACCCTTACCTCTTGGAAGTTCTTGAAGGGATGGTTGATATGAAGCAGTTCAAAGAGTTGTTAGTAGAAAAACCACTCATTATTACAATGTTCAGTTTTTCATATAAAAAAGGTATCCCTGCAGATGATTCTGGAAATGGTGGTGGATATGTCTTTGACTGTCGTTCAGTGAACAATCCTGGAAAGTATGAGCGATATTATACACTAACAGGATTGGATGAGCCAGTCATTCAGTTTTTAGAAGAAGATGGAGAAATTATTAAATTTCTTCACCACTCATATGCTCTAATAGATGCATCTGTGAAACGCTATAAAGACCGAAAATTCACTAACTTAATGATCTCTTTTGGCTGTACGGGTGGGCAACATCGATCTGTTTATGCTGCTCAAAATGCTGCAAAACACATCAATCAAAAATTTGGAGTGGAAGTTCGACTTATACATCGAGAGCAAAATATAGAGCAAGTTTTCCAAAGCAATGAATAAGTTCTTATTTCATTAATTTCACGTAACAAAAAGCATTATTCAGTAGAAAGTAAGGGCTCATCAATCTTCAATTGTTAATGTCTTGAAATAATAAACTATTCTGCAAATAAAAATACTTATCACTTTTTTGATATAACTGATAAATTGATTACTTTTGTACTCAATTAAAAATCAAATCATTATCATTTTGGAATGACTACTAACGAACAGTTTGAGCAAATCGTAAAAATTTGTCGTGATATTTTTAGTAAAAAACTAAAAGATTATGGAGCTTCTTGGCGTATTTTACGTCAAACATCCGTAACCGATCAAATTTATATCAAAGCTAATCGTATTCGTACTATCGAAACCAAAGGGGTTAATAAAGTAGGAGAAAGTATTCGAGATGAATTGATTGCTATTGTCAATTACGGAATAATTGGGCTTATACAGTTAGAACTCGGTGAAGCCACATCTGATGATTTGGACGCGGAAAAAGCAATGGCTCAATACGACAAATACATTCAAAAAACGTTTGAGCTTTTACAGTCAAAGAATCATGACTATGGCGAGGCATGGCGTTTGATGCGTACTCAATCTTACACCGATTTGATTTTAATGAAAATAAATAGAACAAAACAAATTGAAGATAACCTAGGTGAAACAATCATATCTGAAGGAATTGATGCCAATTATTACGATATGATTAATTATGCTGTTTTTGGATTGATTAAAATTGATTTCAATTAGATTTTAACCTTTAAACTAAGCACAATGAGAAGACGAAGAAAAGACAAATACTCAGTATCATCAATACATGTTGCTGAAAAGACGAATGGAGTATTGAAATATTCACTGCTTATTGCTCGTTTATTATTAGCAGCTGTATTTATTTTTTCTGGATTTGTAAAAGCTATTGATCCCTTAGGTTCAACTTATAAATTCCAAGACTATCTTTTTTCATTCGGTGGCATTTTTACTTATCTAAGTTCCTTATCCTTTATTGCAGCAATTGCTCTTTCCACTTTTGAACTATTAATAGGTATTTGCTTTCTTTTTAAAATAAAAATAAAGAGCACTTCAATCGTTGCATTACTCTTTATGATGGTCATGCTACCATTAACTTTGTATATAGCATTAAAAAACCCAGTTACGGATTGCGGTTGCTTTGGTGACGCACTAATCATATCCAATTGGGCTACCTTCTATAAAAACATAGTTATTACGCTTCTTATCTTCTTTTTACTCATTTTCAATCACGTTGTATATAAATTCTTATCAAGAAGTGGCGAGTGGTTGGCTATTGCCTTGTTTGTTGCCCTTGCATTAGGATTATCATTTTATAGCTACACACATCTTCCAATGCTTGATTTCCGACCTTATAAAGTCGGAGTTGATATTGCCAAAGCAATGGAGATACCTGAAGGAATGCCGCATGACCGCTACGAAACAATTTTAACTTATGAAAAAGATGGAGTTCGTGAAGATTTTACAATCGATAATTATCCTGCAAACGACTCAACATGGGTGTTTATCGAGCAGCAATCAACATTAGTTGAAAAAGGTTATGAGCCACCAATTCATGATTTTGACATCATTGACGAAAACGGCGCTTACATCACGGATGATATTATTAATAACACTGGTGTTGTACATCTACTCATTATGTATGATTTAGATGTAGCTTTGGAAAAAACAATTGCTAAAACTATCGAATTGTATCAGAACGCCGAAGCCAACAACGAGATTTTTTATGCTATAACAGCTTCAAACGATGATGCTATTGAAGCTTTTAAGCAAAAGCACCAGGTAGATTATCCATTTTGCACAGCAGACCCAATCACTCTAAAAACAATTGTTAGAGCAAACCCCGGTCTTGTAACAATTCAAAATGGAATCATTATTGCAAAAAAGAATATACGAAACATTAAATAGAAAATAAAATAATTTTTAATTAAACTACTCTGATTAATATATGGGTAAAATAACGAGTAGTAAAATTTATAAGGTAAATATGAGAAAAAACATGGTAGCAGGTAACTGGAAAATGAATAAGTCCCTGCAAGAAGGTGTTGCATTAGCAAATGAATTAAAAGAGCTTTTAAATGGCGAAACTATTAATTGTGAAGTTGTAATAGGTACACCTTTTATTCACTTAGCAACTGTTGCTGAAGCTGTTAAAGGAAGCTCGATCAATGTTTCTGCTCAAAACAGTGCAGATAAAGAGTCAGGAGCATATACTGGTGAAATTAGTCCATCAATGGTTAAATCAACGGGTGCAAGTCACGTAATTTTAGGACACTCAGAGCGCAGAGCTTACTATGGCGAAACGTTTGAAATCCTAAAAGACAAGGTTGATTTAGCTCTTAAAAATGATTTAACACCTATCTTTTGCATTGGTGAATTAAAAGAAGAGCGCGAAGCTAACAAGCAAAATGAAGTTGTTGGAGCTCAACTTGAAGGTTCTGTATTCCACCTTTCAGCTGATGAGTTTTCAAAAATCGTTATAGCTTACGAACCTGTATGGGCAATCGGCACAGGATTAACTGCTACAGCTGAACAAGCTCAAGAAATTCATGCTTATATTCGTAGCTTAGTAGCTAACAAATATGGAAATGAGGTAGCTGATAACACAACAATTCTATACGGAGGTAGCTGCAACCCTGGAAATGCAAAAGAGTTATTTGCTAATCCTGACGTTGATGGTGGCCTAATTGGTGGTGCTTCATTAAAAGCAGCTGATTTCAAAGCTATTATTGATGCATTCAACTAATTCTTAAAAAGGAATAAACTAATTCAGTTTATTTGAAATATTTAAATCCTATATAGCATTGTGCTTTATAGGATTTTTTATTCTATTTTTGCATTTATCATTTTATTTAATTGAAACGTGGTAAGAATTTACGAAGAAAATCCTAATCCATCTCAAATCAGACACGTAGTTGAAGTGATTCGAAATGGAGGTGTTATAATCATCCCTACTGACACAGTATATGCATTTGCTTGCGATATATTTAATAATGCAGGAATTGAGCTTATTGCTAAAATAAAAAATGATGATTTGAAAAAATCAAATCTTTCATTTATGTGTCACGATATGAGCCAGGTTAGCGACTATGCTAAGCTAAGTGATAATGCTTTTAAATTGATGCGAAAAAATCTTCCTGGACCATTTACTTTTATCCTTCAAGGAACCAGTCGTTTACCAAAATTATTTAAAAACCGTAAGAATGTGGGTATTCGAATTCCTAAAAACAATATCCCTCTTGAAATTGTACGCGAACTGGGTAATCCAATAATGGTGAGTTCTATTCTGACAACAGGAGAATATGAAGAGTATTTTACTGACCCTGAATTGATTCGCGAAAGTTTTAATCATCGAGTTGATTTAGTAATCGATGGTGGCATTGGTAGTATAGTTCATTCTACAGTGATTGATTGCACAACAGATGAGTTTGAATTAATACGAAATGGTGCTGGAGAAATACAATATTAATTTAAAATTATACAGTAAGTATTATCTTTTTATATCACTATGGAGACAAATATTAGAACAGTAGTATCCTCAATAAAGAGCGTGGCTAAGGGTGTTTTCGTATTAAGTTTTAAACGAAGTTTTGATTTCAAAGCTGGACAAGTGGTATCAATTGATATTGAAGAGATCAACCAAGCACGCTTGTATAGTATTGCAAGCGGCGAAGAGAGTGAATTTATAGATATTTTATTTGACGAAAGACCGGGGGGAAAACTAACCCCATTTCTTTCGAAGGTAAAAGCTGGTGATACAATTTGGATCTCTAAAGCTTTTGGCGAATTTGTATGTGAAGATGATGATGAAGAAGCTTGGTTTATTGCTTCAGGAACTGGGATAGCACCTTATGTATCTATGATTTGCTCTGGTAAAGGAAGTAAAAAACGACTAATTCATGGCGGAAGAACAGATGAAAATTTTTATTATTCAGATATTTTAGAACAGTATTTGGATAATGAAAATTACATCCGTTGTGCATCTCAACAAAAGGACACAAAACACTTTAAAGGCAGGTTAACTACATGGCTTAGAGAACATCCTCATTTACCTACAAACATAAAATACTACCTATGCGGAAGTGCTGAAATGGTAGTTGAAGTACGCGATTTATTAATAGCTAAAGGAGTTCCGTTTCAGAAAATTGTTTCGGAAACCTATTTTTAAAATATATGCAAACCCCCGATATGACAGACAAGCAAAATCTTTTTGGCCTAACACTTGACAAATTAGAAGAGATTGTACTAGAATTGAAATTACAAAAATTTGTAGCTTCACAAATTACAGACTGGCTTTACAAAAAACATGTAGGTTCAATTGACGAAATGAGTAATCTGTCAAAAAAAGCACGAGAATTGCTCAACGAAAAATTCACAATCTCACATACCAAGCCTTCAGAAGTACAAGAGTCTATTGATGGAACAAAGAAATACCTCTACCCTACTTCACAAGCATTTAAGTTTATCGAGGCCGCTTATATTCCAGATAAAGAACGGGCTACTTTGTGCGTGTCCACACAAATTGGTTGTAAAATGGGATGCCTGTTTTGTATGACTGGGAAACAAGGTTTTCAAGGAAACTTATCAGCTGGTGAAATTGTCAATCAGGTTCAATCTTTACCTGAATTTGAGAAAATAACCAATATCGTTTATATGGGAATGGGTGAACCATTGGACAACCTCCAAGCTGTAATGGATAGCATCGAAATAATGACTGCTGATTGGGGATATGGATGGAGTCCAAAACGTATTACAGTATCAACCATTGGCATAATCCCTGCAATGCTTCATTTCTTGAAAAATAGCAACGCACATTTGGCTGTAAGTTTGCACAATCCATTTGATGAAGAGCGAAGCAAAATTATGCCAATCCAAAATGTCTACACCATAACGCAAGTTGTAGAAGAAATTAAAAATTGGGACTTTGGAAGACAACGTCGTATTTCATTTGAGTACATCATGTTCAAAGGAATTAATGACACACCAAGACATGCGCGAGCTTTAGTAAAGCTATTGAGCGGTATCAAATGCCGTATGAACCTTATTCGATTCCATGCCATACCCGACACAGCCTTAGAAGGTACAGCCTATGATGATATTGTTGAATTTCAAAATATGCTAAAAGCACGAGGTATGACAGTAACAATTCGAGCATCACGTGGTGAAGATATATTTGCTGCATGTGGCATGCTATCTACTAAAGAACTACTGAAGCAAAAAGAGACACCCGATTTTTAGTAACTATCACTTTTTCAACACAATTCTACTTTACAACTGAAATAAAAGGCCAATATTTACATATTAAAAACAAATTTACTCCATTATTTGGGCAATCAAAATAAAAGCAGTATTTTTGCAGTCCGTTTATTATCCGTAAAGGAAAAATTTGATTTATTGATTTTTACAGCTTGTTGTTATGTTCCGATTAGCCTCAACTCATAACTACAAATTTTGTTCAGTAATCAAGTGAATAATAAAACAACAAAACATTAAAAAAAGTGGATACATTAAGTTACAAAACTATTTCTGCTAACAAAAATACAGTGCAGAAAGAATGGGTAGTTATAGATGCTACAGACATGATATTAGGTAGAATGTGTTCTGAAGTTGCTAAAATTTTGCGTGGTAAACACAAAGCTAACTTTACTCCACACGTTGATTGTGGTGATAATGTAATCATTATCAATGCTGAAAAAGTAAAGCTTACAGGCGATAAGTGGAACAGTCGTAAATTTTATAGACACTCAGGATATATGGGTGGGCAACGCTCAGACACTCCAGCAACATTATTAGCGAAAGGTGCTGATCGTTTAATCTCAAAAACTGTAAAAGGTATGCTCCCTAAAAATCGCTTAGGTGATAAAATTTTAAGCAACCTTCACGTATTTGAAGGACCTACCCACAACAAACAAGCACAAAAACCAATATTAATTGAATTAAACTCACTTAAATAAGATATGGAAGTAGTAAATGCAATAGGTAGAAGAAAAGCAGCTATAGCTCGCATCTATGTAAGTGAAGGTAGTGGTAAGATAACTATCAACAATCGTGAATTAGACAACTACTTTCCATCACCACTTTTACAATATATTGTAAAACAACCTCTTAACAAATTAGATGTTGTTGAAAAATACGATATTAAAGTAAACCTAGATGGTGGAGGTTACAACGGACAAGCTGAAGCATTACGCTTAGCAATAGCACGTGCACTGGTTAAGATTAATCCTGATGACAAATCAGCTTTGAAATCAGAAGGATTTATGACTAGAGACCCACGCGAAGTGGAGCGCAAAAAACCAGGACAACCAGGAGCACGCAAAAAATTCCAATTCTCAAAACGTTAATTTGGAATCACTTATATCGGTGCTCTATTATGCAAATAATAAGGTGTTGAGAATATATAGCGCAAGCAGTACTTGTTACTGCTTTGCTCTTTTGGTTTAGTATCTAAACTGCTGAGACTTATAAAATAAATTTTATTATAACTACTCAGAAGTTGATAAAAAAAAGAAAGTAAACAAATAAAAAACAATCAAAATGTCAAGAACAAACTTTGAACAATTATTAGATGCAGGTTGTCATTTCGGACACTTAACCCGCAAATGGAATCCAGCTATGGCTCCATACATTTTTATGGAACGTAATGGAATTCACATCTTCGACCTACATAAAACTGTAGCTAAATTAGAAGAAGCTGCTGAAGTAGCTAAAAACATAGCTAAATCAGGTCGTAAGATTCTTTTCGTTTCTACCAAAAAACAATCAAAAGACGTAGTAGCAGAAAGAGCTGCATCAGTTGGTATGCCTTATATTACTGAGCGTTGGGCAGGAGGTATGTTAACTAACTTCCCTACTATCCGTAAAGCTGTCAAAAAAATGACAACTATTGATAAGATGGCTACTGATGGAACTTTTGAAAACATCTCTAAAAGAGAAAGACTACAAATAACACGTCAAAGAGAAAAACTTGAGAAAAACTTAGGTTCAATCGCAGATCTTACTCGTTTACCTGCAGCTATCTTTGTAGTTGATGTTATGAAAGAGCATATTGCAGTAAGAGAAGCTCAACGTTTAGGAATTCCTGTTTTTGGTATTGTTGATACAAACTCAAATCCTAACGGAATTAATTACGTGATTCCAGCTAACGACGATGCTACAAAATCAGTAGATGTAATCGTTTCTACTATCGTTGCCGCTATTCAAGAGGGCTTAGATGAACGTAAAATTGAGAGAGATGATTCAGATGCATCTCAAGGACCAAAAGTAAAAGAGAAAAAATCTCGTGTTTCAAAACGTGCTAAAACAAAGAAAGATAGCGATGAAACAACTGATACAGACGTTGAAAACAATGACGTTCAATCAGCTGATGATAAAGAGTAATAACTCTTTGATTTCAGATATAACTTATCGATAAAATTATTAACAAAATAGTTTCGTAATTATTTATAGTATAATTACGAAACGCTATTAAATTATTGAAATAAGAACTATGGCAGTAACAATGGCAGATATTTCAAAGTTGCGCACAATGACTGGTGCTGGTATGATGGATTGTAAAAATGCATTGACTGAAGCAAATGGCGACTTTGACAAAGCAGTTGAAATTATTCGTAAAAAAGGACAAGCTATAGCAGCAAAACGTAGCGATAGAGAAGCTTCTGAAGGATGTGTATTAGCAGCCTCAGAGAATGGCTTTGCAGCTATCGTAGCAATTAAATGTGAAACAGACTTCGTTGCTAAAAACGAAGATTTTATCGCATTAACCAAAGCTATCTTAGACAAGGCTATGGAAACAAAGCCTGAATCACTTGACGCTCTTAAGGCTACAGAACTTGAAGGTAGAAGCATCGAAGAATTGATTACAGATCGCTCTGGTATTACAGGCGAAAAAATGGAGTTAGGCTATTATGAGTTTGTAAAAGATAACGCATCTGTTGCATATATCCACCCAGGTAATATGTTGGCATCTGTTGTTTCTTTTAGTGAAGACAGTGTTGATGAGCAAGTTGCACGTGACGTAGCTATGCAAGTAGCCGCTATGAACCCTATTTCATTAGACAGAAACTCTGTACCTCAAAAAGTAGTTGATTCTGAACTTGAAATTGGCCGCGACAAAGCTCGTCAAGAAGGCAAGCCAGAAAACATGCTTGATAGAATTGCTGAAGGAAGATTGAATAAATTCTTCCAAGAATCTACTCTTCTTGAACAAGCATTTATCAAAGATAGCAAGGTATCAGTAGCTAATTATTTGAAAGCAAACAATGCAACTGCAACTGCATTCAAAAGAGTAACTTTAAATCAAGAGTAAACTCTAAAATTTAAAGTATTACTTTTATTTTAATTCTAAAAGGAGACATTATTGAGAAATCTAATTCTGTCTCCTTTCTTTATAAGCTTACTCAGCTTCTTTTTAAAATAGTTGTTGATGTTCTTATTAATTTATCAGTAACTACTCTTTACTTGATTTCTCACAAATATTTTTATTGAACTCTTCCTAGCTGTTCACGAATAATCAATGTTAAAGTGGTTTAGTCTACCTCTTATATAAGAGGAACAGAATGCAATTAGAACTTCAAACACATAAAGATAGAAAAATAGAAACATTAATCATATCTCGAAATTAGAAAACGAGATTTATAATTATTATAGAATGTCATTACAATGCGGTATTGTGGGTCTTCCCAATGTTGGAAAATCTACTCTCTTCAATTGCCTATCAAATGCAAAAGCACAAGCAGCCAATTTTCCTTTTTGCACCATTGAACCTAATATTGGTGTTATCACTGTTCCTGATGAACGTTTGACAAAACTATCTGAACTTGTTAAACCAGAGCGTGTTCAACCTACAACTGTAGAAATAGTTGATATTGCGGGCCTAGTAAAAGGAGCAAGTAAAGGAGAAGGATTAGGAAATAAGTTTTTAGCCAACATACGTGAAACTGATGCTATTCTTCATGTATTACGTTGCTTTGATGATGAAAATGTAACTCATGTTGATGGTTCAATAAATCCAATTAGAGATAAAGAGATTATTGATGCAGAGCTACAACTTAAGGATTTAGAAACAATTGAAGCTCGTATTAGTCGAATCGAAAAACAGGCTCGCACAGGTGGCGATAAAGAAGCTTTACGTGCTTTAGAAATATACATTCGCTTGAAAGAGGCTTTAGAACAAGGCAAATCAGCAAGAAGTGTAAACTTTGACAACAAAGATGATGAAAAAATTGCTCGTGAGCTTTATCTACTTACATACAAACCTGTATTATACGTCTGCAATGTAGATGAAGATAGTGCAGTTGAGGGTAATAAATACGTCGATTCAGTAAGACAGATGGCAGAAGAAGAAGGAGCTGACATTTTGATTGTAGCTGCAAAAATTGAGTCTGAAATTGCAGGTTTCGACACATTTGAAGAGCGTGAAATGTTTTTAAACGAAATAGGCCTGGAAGAGTCTGGAGTAGCAAGACTTATAAAATCTGCTTATAATCTATTGGACTTACAAACATACTTCACTGCAGGGGTAAAAGAAGTTCGCGCTTGGACATTTCATAAAGGCTGGAAAGCACCACAATGCGCTGGTGTAATACACACAGATTTTGAGAAAGGTTTTATTCGAGCTGAAGTAATTAATTACAAAGATTTTGTTCATTATGGTTCAGAAGCTGCTGTGAAAGAAGCAGGAAAAATGCGAGTAGAAGGAAAAGAATATGTTGTAGAAGATGGTGATGTTATGCATTTTCGCTTCAACGTATAATCATTTATTGATAAAACAAATAAATGGAATATCCTATAAGCCTTTAGCTGGAAACAGTTAAAGGCTTGTGCTTTTAAAAGATAAACACAAGCTAAAGTTTTCATTAGCATGATAATATGCAAAATTACTTAAAATCACAATCCCTAGTATCTGTAGAAACTTCGATAAAACTAATTACAAGTTTTGCTTAATTAATTGTAAATATTTATCTTTGAGAAAAACTTAAAATATCATGTATACAATCATTAGCATTCCATTAGTTGAAGTAAGGGCAGAACCTAGCGAACGAAGTGAATTAGAAACACAAATTCTATTTGGCGAACAAATAGAAATAATTGAAAAAAGAGATACATGGTATCAAATACGCAACTTAGCAGACAATTACACTGGCTGGATTAGCAAGGAATCAATTACTAAAAAACACTTTACCGAGGAAGCTGTTGACACAAGTAATTTCACACCATTAACTGCTGGGTTTACGATCTGTTTTAAAACAACACATGTTGAAAAAATAATTTTAACAGGCGGTTCTCTTATACCTCCAATAGAGAATGACAGATTTGTACTTCACGATGAGATATATCAATTAGCCCAATATGCTCCCGTATTGGAGAATAACAACAAAGGACAATTGGTGGTTGAATTAGCCAATCAATACATGAATACCCCTTATTTATGGGGCGGTAAAAATATATTTGGAATTGATTGTTCTGGTTTAGTTCAAATAGCTTATCGAATGGTAGGTGAACAATTAGCCAGAAATGCTAGCCAACAAGTGAATACAGGCACTGTTGTTAATTTTTTATCCGAAGTTAGAGCAGGAGATTTGGCTTTTTTTGAAAATGAAGAAGGGCAAATTATTCATGTTGGTATTTTAATCAATTCACATCAAATCTTGCATGCATCGGGATGGGTGAAAACGGAAATTATTGATTCCCAGGGAATCATTTCATCATCTACAGGAAAATATACACATAAACTGCGAGTTATTAAACGCTTAGTGTAATTTCTCCGCTATAAAATTGACACTTTATAAAATAGAGTAATAATACCAATAATACCAAAAACTATAATAATTGATCCTACTACACGGTTGACAATTTTTAGTCCCCTAAAATTGAGTTTATTTCTAAATCGGCTGGAAAAACCTGTCAGTATAAACCACCAGATGAATGCACCACCAACAATAGAAATAAGTCCAATTAAGTGCATCATAATTGAAGTTTCTGACGTAACAAACTCTAATTGTGAGAAAAGGGCGATCATAACAAAAAGAATTAGAGGATTAGATAGCGTCAAAAGAAGCGAGGAAATATAATCTGACAAAAAATTATTATCTGGCTTATCTTGTAATAAAGGTTGAACAACAGGATTGCTACGATAAATCCAAACTCCAAACAAAGCTATCACTACACTGCCTACGAGTTGAATTATTGTTTGATACTGCTCAACAATACCAATAACAAAATTCAGAAAAAACATTGTGATAATGGCATATATAATATCAGAAGTAGTTGCTCCCAAACCAGTAATTAGTCCAAATTTTCTTCCCCTATTGAGCGTTCGTTGGATACAAAGCATACCAATAGGACCTAGAGGTACCGACACACTAAGTCCTATTATCAATCCTTTTAATACAATCTCCAAAACTTTGTTTATCTAAAATTTATAATAAATCACTTGCGAGATCCGATAAGAAACTTCTCTCCCCTTTAATTAAATTGATATGAGCAAATACATCCTGACCACGCATTCGATCTATCATGTAAACCAATCCATTGGAGTGCATATCTAAATAAGGTGAGTCGATTTGATATACATCACCGGTAAAAATTATTTTGGTACCTTCACCAGCTCTTGTAATAATAGTTTTGACCTCATGAGGAGTCAAGTTTTGAGCCTCATCGATTATAAAATAAGTCTCACTTAAGCTTCTTCCCCGAATAAAGGCTAATGCTTCAATAATCAATCGATTTTCTCGTTGCATCTCTTCAAGTATAGCAAGCTCTTTACCTTGATAAGACAAACTACTTTTAATCACATTCAAATTATCAAACAAAGGTTGCATATATGGAGATATTTTGCTTTTTTCATCACCAGGCAAATAGCCCAAATCCTTGTTAGATAAAGCAACAATTGGTCGTGCTAAAAGTATCTGCTTATACTCATCATGTTGACAGAGAGCTGCAGCCAAAGCCATTAAAGTTTTACCTGTACCTGCTCTACCTGTTAGGGCTACAAGACTTATTGTAGGATCCTTCAACACATCCATGGCAAAAGCTTGCTCAGCATTCCGAGGTTCGATACCAAAGCATCTACTTTTCACAACTTGCTGAATTTCATTTGTTTGCGGATTATAGCGAGCTAATACACTTGAGCGTAGGCTTTTCATTACAAAACAATCTTGAGATACCAAATCATGCGCAAACGGAACCTCGTCGAGTGAAAGATATTTATCAGCATAGAGCTTATCAATCAATTCAGGCTCAACATTATCGTATGTGTCATGTATTTTTGAAAACACATTACTATCAGTCACCTTATCAGTGATATAATCTTCTGCATTTAGGCCTAATGCCATGGCTTTTATACGCAAATTTATATCCTTACTTATTAATACAGTTTCGTAATCTTTATTAGCTTCTGCAATATTGTAAGTTGTCGCTAATATCCTATGGTCAGCACTATTTTCACGAAAAACAACTTCCATAGCTTTGGGAAAACTGGCATTTGTTTCGACAAATAATCTCCCCCTGCCCTCGCCCAGCGAAGCTCCCTCTTTAAGTAATGTATCTGCAGCAATTTCATCCAAAATGCGTACAAATTGACGTGCATTATAATTTATTTGCTCATTACCTTTTTTAAAATGATCTAACTCCTCTAGTACTACTATTGGTATATAAATATCATGCTCTTCGAAGTTGTGCAGACAATTATAGTCATGAAGTATAACATTTGTGTCCAATACAAATTTTTTATTATTTGCTTCCATATCTCTTTTTTTTTAAATTATTTTCAAATTCAGATATATCTATATACAAAAATGCAAAAAATAACCGACAAACAGTAGTTTGTCGGTTTAAAATTTTAAAAAATAGTACTATAAAATAATTTTTTGGGATGTTTTACCTGTTCGAATAATATAAATACCTGCTTTTAAGTTTAACTGCTCAGCTACACCCTTATATTCAAAGGTATAAACTTTAGCACCTAAAATACTATAGATATCTACAATCGAACCACTCTCTAAGTTTTTAGCTGTCAACACACTATCTTTGACAGCAAATTTTGGTGAATCATCTTCTTTGTTAATTGTTACTTTTTGTCGCTCCGAATTCTGAACATTGGGCGCATCAAATGATGGCAACGTCGATGCACTTTGCGATTGAACTACAAACAATGCACAAAGAATAAAAGCAAATATAGTAATAATTTTCTTCATAGGCAATAAACTATTTTGGTATATTGACACATTACTCTTTCATACAAAGATAACACATATTTTTAAAAAGGACTCAAAAAGAGTAGATATTATTAAGCATTACATCAAAATTTAAGCCAGTTTTCTGTTTTGCTTGAGATTATTCATAGATATATCTTGCTAAATTCAAATTTATTCGCAACTCTCTACTTTTTTTACTATTTTTGTCAGTATTTATTTCTAAATATTAGAAACTTAGCTAATAATTTTTGATTTTTAACATCTATATTTGGTAGATATGGTTCAAGCTTATTAGCTGTAGTTAAAGTTTAAATCACTATTTAATGAATAAAGAAAATATAAAAAAGCCTGATTTCTTGTTTGAGACAAGCTGGGAAGTATGTAATTTAGTTGGCGGAATTTATACGGTATTATCAACTAGAGCTAAAGTTTTATCAAAAGAGCTTAACGACAATTTAATTTTTATTGGACCTGACGTTTGGAAAGAGCTCCAATCCCCTTATTTTAAAGAAGATAAAGAACTATTTACAGATTGGAAAAATAGTTTTCAGAAAGAAACTAATTTAAAAGTAAAAGTTGGTCGTTGGACAATCCCTGGAAAACCGATTAGTATTTTAGTAGATTTTTCACCCCTTTATGAAAAAAAGGATGAAGTTTATGCCGATTTTTGGAATAAATACCAAGTAGATTCACTACACGCTTATGGTGATTACGACGAAGCTTCGATGTTTGGATATGCTAGTGGAATGATTATTGAAAGTTTCTATCGTTTCAATAACTTAGAAAATAAAAATAACGTATTGGCTCACTTCAATGAGTGGATGACAAGTTTTGGTGCATTTTATGTAAATGATAAACTACCTGCTATTGCTACTCTATTTACCACTCATGCCACATCAATTGGCAGATCAATTGCTGGTAATAACAAACCACTTTACGACTATCTGAGTAATTACAACGGTGATCAAATGGCTCAAGAGCTGAATATGATTGCCAAGCACTCAACTGAAAAAACTGCTGCGCATTTAGTGGATTGTTTTACTACAGTAAGCCACGTAACAGCAAAGGAGTGTAAAGAATTATTGGATATTGAGCCACATGTGGCTACTCCAAACGGTTTTGAAAGTGATTTTGTAGCAAAAGGTACGGAGTTTAATACAAAACGCGATCGAGCTCGGAAAAGACTTTTTGAAGTTTCAGAAGCTTTACTTGGATATAAACTCAGCGAAAAGACTCAGTTTATTGTTACAGCTGGTCGTTATGAGTTCAAAAACAAAGGATTAGACATTTTCATAGAAGCAATGAGCGAGCTCAACCAAAGCAAGGAATTAAAAGATGAGGTTGTTGCTTTTATCATGGTACCAGCTTACATCATTGAAGCGCGCAAAAGCTTAAAAGATAAACTTAATGGTAGTCCAGAAACCCAAATTGAACAGTGGAACCGCTACACAACTCATGAGCTTCACGACTTCTTTCATGACAATATTATAGCCACACTTCGTTGGTTTAATGTTGAAAATTTAGAAAGCGATAAAGTGAAAGTAATTTTTGTACCTTCTTATTTAAATGGTAATGATGGGATATTCAATTTAAGCTATTGGAACTTGTTGATTGGTATGGATATGTCTGTATTCCCTTCCTATTACGAACCTTGGGGATATACTCCTTTAGAAAGTGTTGCTTTTTCTGTACCTACTATTACTACCAATTTATCAGGATTTGGACAATGGGTAATGGATAACTTTAGTGAAAACTTAGGAGCATCTGTTATCAATCGCTCTGATTATAATTACAGTGAAGTTGTAAAAAGTATATCTTCTACTTTACAAGCAATCCTTCAGCAAAATAAGACTGAACGTAATAAAACTAGAAGCAAAGCCAAAGCAATAGCTAAAAAAGCATCATGGGATAATTTTATTCAATACTATCACGAGGCTTATGATATAGCAATTTCTAATAGAGATAAACGTATCAATCGTAAATAAGAACATCTCTTTAATTTGAAATTGGAGAAATAGAGTTTTTATCTTTAAAACTAAGTAAATCTTCTATTAACAAATAGAGATTCAAATATATTTGGCTACAATCAAATAAAAGCTAAGTATTTGCATATTAAGATAAAAACCACTATTTTTGCACAATTATATGTTGTATAACATGTAATTTCAAGCTAAAACTGAATATTAGTATAAAATAATTATATATATTTTTTTGAAATGAAAATTAAAACAAATGTTTTCAATGAGCCAAATTGGCAAGAAGTTGTAGTTAAGTCAAACTTACCTGCTAACTTATCTAAATTAGATAAATTGGCACAAAACATATGGTGGTCATGGGATAGCGGAGCTAAAAAGCTTTTCCGTGAAATCAATAGACCTTTATGGAAAAAAGCCGAGTCAAACCCTGTGCATTTATTGAATCTCTTAAGTTATGAGGATTTGATTAAACTTGGAAATGATAAAGAATTCTTAACAAAGGTTGATGAAACTTACGAGCGTTTTGAAGCATACTTAAATGAACCAGCAAATAGCGAAAGACCTTCAATTGCATATTTCAGCATGGAATATGGAATGACTGAAATCTTAAAAATATATTCAGGTGGTTTGGGAGTATTAGCTGGCGACTACTTAAAAGAAGCGAGCGATAGCAATGTTGCTATGACTGCTGTTGGATTTTTATATCGTTATGGATATTTCAAGCAATCATTGGCATTAGATGGACAACAAGTATCGATTTATGAGCCTCAAAACTTCAATATACTTCCTATCAAACAAGTATTTGATGATAAGGGAGAGCCTGTAGTGATTGAAGTTCCTTACCCAGACCGAGTTGTTTATGCTAATATTTGGAAAGTTAATGTAGGACGTGTTGAACTATATCTATTAGATACTGATACAGAATTGAACAGTGAATTTGACCGTTCAATTACTCACCAATTATATGGTGGAGATTGGGAAAACCGCTTGAAACAAGAAATTATGCTTGGTATTGGTGGTATTCTTGCATTAAAAAAATTAGGCATTAAAAAAGACCTTTACCACTGTAATGAAGGTCACGCAGCATTAATTAATGTTCAGCGTTTGAATGATTATATTCATGAAGACAAACTAAGCTTCAATGAAGCATTAGAGGTTGTACGTGCAAGCACTCTTTATACAGTTCATACACCTGTTCCTGCAGGACATGATAGCTTTGAGGAAGGTTTATTTCACAAATACATGAATGAATACGCTGAAAAGCTTCAAATCAGTTGGCAAGAATTTATCGATATGGGTCGTGCTTATCCAGGAACTCACGATAAGTTTAACATGAGTACATTTGCTTGTAATACAGCGCAAGAAGTTAACGGTGTTAGCTGGTTGCACGGCGAAGTTTCAAAAGAGATGTTTTCACCAATTTGGAAAGGTTATTTCCCAGAAGAATCACACGTTAGCTACGTAACAAACGGTGTTCACCTTCCAACATGGACTTCTTCTGAATGGAAAGCTTTTTATGAAAAACATTTTGATAAAAACTTCTATAACGATCAATCAAATGAGAAAATTTGGGAGAAAATTCAAGAAATTCCTGATCAAGAAATCTGGAACTTAAGAACATCTCTTAAAAACAAATTAGTTGATTATATCCGTGAACAATTCCGTGATAACTGGTTAAAAAATCAAGGAGATCCATCTCGTATTGTATCTATTTTGGACGCAATCAATCCAAATGCATTGATAATTGGTTTTGGTCGTCGTTTTGCAACTTACAAGCGTGCTCACTTATTATTTAGTGACTTAGATAGACTTGCTAAAATTGTAAATGACCCTATTCATCCTGTACAATTCCTTTATACTGGAAAAGCTCACCCCGCTGATGGTGCAGGACAAGGATTGATTAAACGAATTATTGAAATTTCAAGAATGCCTGAGTTCTTAGGTAAAGTTATTTTCCTTGAAAATTACGATATGCGTTTAGCAAAACGTCTTCTTACAGGAGTTGACATGTGGTTGAACACACCAACTCGTCCGCAAGAAGCATCTGGAACTTCAGGTGAAAAAGCGTTAATGAACGGAGTTATCAACTTCTCTGTATTAGACGGATGGTGGTATGAAGGCTACAGAGAAGGGGCTGGTTGGGCTCTTACTGATAAGCGTACATATGAAAATCAAGAGTTCCAAGATGAATTGGATGCTGTAACAATCTACAATACGCTTGAGAATGAAATTATCCCCATGTATTTTGCTAAAAACACAAAAGGATATTCTCCAGAATGGATTCAAGTGATCAAAAACTCTATTTCTCAAATTGCTCCTCATTATACAACAAAACGTATGATGGATGACTATTTTGATCGTTTCTACAACAAACAAGCTGTACGTACAAACCTATTAAAAGAGAATACGTTTGCCAAAGCTAAAGAAATAGCAGCTTGGAAACAACAAATCGCAGCAGGATGGAGTAATATAGAAATTATTAGTGTCAATGCGCCTGAAAATCTTATCAATAACCCACACGTTGGTGAAGAGTACGACATCCAAGTTGTAGTAGATGTAAAAGATGAGAGTATGAAAGGCATTGGCATTGAGTTAGTAGCACTTGAAGTAGATCATAATTACAACGATAAATTGAAAAAAATCGTTGAACTAAATATGATTAAAGCTGAAGGTACAAAATTAACTTTTGGTGTTAAATACGTAATCGACAATGCAGGAGCATATAAATTCAGCTTCCGCATGTTCCCTAAAAACGAATTACTACCACATCGTCAAGATTTCAGCTATATTCGCTGGTTCTAACATAAGGTACATTCTTTTAAAAACGGGTTTTAGCATTTTACTAAAACCCGTTTTTTTATTTTTAATTTTTAGAATTTCTAATCTTCTTACTATATTTGCAAACTACTTGAGTATAATAATAATATGCAACAAACATTGAAATCATTTGTATATGCAACACTTAGAGGTGTAGCACAAATTATGCTTCAAGAAAACGCACTTACTGGAATTTTCTTTTTAGCAGGAATATTTTTAGGTTCATTTGAAATGGGTTTTGCTGCACTCCTTGCTTCAGCTGTGGGAGTTGCAACAGCCAAGCTTCTGAAATATGATAATAATGAAATCGAACAAGGATTGTATGGCTTCAGTCCAGCCTTGGTGGGAGTTGCACTTTTACTCTTCTTTCAATCATCTGCTATTGTATGGATAGCAGTAGTACTTGGCTCTGCTTTAGCTGCTATACTACAGCACTTTTTTATTATCAAAAAACTTCCGGTTTACACGTTCCCATTCGTATTTGTCACTTGGATTGTATATTATTCTTTCACAGCTTTACTTCCTAATCTTACTGCGATTAATGATGGCGAATACTTACATTCTGCATACGTATGGCTCTTTCCCTTGCGTGGTGTTGGTCAAGTTATTTTTCAGTCTTCGTGGATTTCCGGCTTGCTTTTCTTCATTGGACTGGGAATAAATTCTCATTTATCAGCAATAACAGCTCTTTTTGCTTCAATTATAGCCGGTTTGTTTGCTTGGCTTGTGGGTGTTTCTCTCGATTCCTTAGCATTAGGCTTGCTTAGCTACAATGCCGTTCTTTCAGCTATTGTGTTTCAAGGCAATACAAAGAAAGAAATTGGATTTAATCTCCTTATAGTAATTTACACAACAGTTCTTAGTTTATTAATGATTAAAACAAGTATTGTCCCATTGACCTTTCCTTTTGTGTTAGCAAGTTTCACTGTGAAGTACTTTATGGTAAAAGATTAGGCGTCATTGATATTTTATAATTTCTTTAGCAAACTTTCAAGATCCTTATAAACTACGCCATTGTAGTGCCAGCCTCTTTCATTTATAAAAATCTTAGGGATTGTCTCTGCATGCTCTAC
>CAYFTO010000013.1:27137-32602 GCA_964346125.1 uncultured Paludibacter sp. | reverse complement strand
AAAAAGACTTTATATAATCATTCGATTTTATAAAGTCTTTTGTCTATTTGTCTCAATTTTTTTGTACTACCTTATCTTTTCATAAAAGTCTAAAAGCTCTTTTGCAGCAATAAATGATGATTTTTCATCATTAAGAACACTCTTTTCCATCTGTCGCATCATAATTTGTATCGACTCATTATTGTAAAAGCTAGATAAGAGTTGTTCATTAATCGATTCGTACATCCAGTATTTTGATTGTCCTTTTCGGTTTCGTTCAAAGTGTCCATTCTCCTTTGTGAAAGTAATGAAATCTTTCACCATATTCCAGACTGTATCAATACCTGTTTTTTCTATAGCAGAACAATTGACGACATCGGGAGTCCAGCCAGACTCGGGCAAGGGGAAGAGATGCAATGCATTTTTGAATTGCCTACGGGCTAAAAGAGATTTCTCAATATTATTTCCATCTGATTTATTTATAGCTATTCCATCTGCCATCTCCATAATACCGCGTTTGATACCCTGAAGTTCATCTCCTGTTCCTGCTAACTGAATTAGCAGAAAGAAATCGACCATGGAGTGTGCGGCTATTTCGCTCTGTCCTACGCCAACTGTTTCTACAAAAATTGTATCAAATCCGGCTGCCTCGCAAAGAATAATACTTTCACGAGTTTTTCGAGCCACACCACCCAAAGAACCTGCAGATGGAGAGGGGCGAATAAACGCATTCTTAGCTACAGAAAGCTCTTCCATACGCGTTTTGTCACCCAAAATACTTCCTTTCGTACGTTCGCTGCTTGGATCAATGGCAAGAACCGCTAATTTTCGCCCTTCCTCCAGCACATGCATGCCAAGTGCCTCAATCGTTGTGCTTTTACCTGCACCAGGAACACCAGTAATGCCTAAGCGAATTGATTTACCTGCATGCGGCAAACAATTTTCGATAACTTGTTGAGCAATTATTTGATCGCTCGGCAATGAACTTTCAATAAGAGTTACAGCTCTACTTAAAAGAGCAATATCTCCTTCAAGAATACCTGAGGTTAACTCAGAAGCTGTTGGTTTGCTGCGTTTAAGACGTCCCTTTCGATAGGGATTTATTGTAGGCACATCCGAAATACCAGCATTTACTTTCAAAGCTTTGTAGTTTGAATCGTTTTCAGGATGTGCATTTGTTTTGGTCATTAAATTGAGAGTTTATAATACTTTGAATGAAACGTTGAAAGTAACTATTGGATTTATAGGATCATTAGTTTGCATTGTGAAAATCTTTTTATACTCACCTTGTGGTAAAAACTTAGAATCAATTTCAATCTTTAGTTGTTCTGATTTTCCACTTTTAATGGATGTACGCATTGGAGTAATAAAGATATCGCTGTTATTATTAATGATTCTACGCACATCTAATGAGCTATTTCCTGCATTTTTAAGATTGATTTTTCCGCGAACACGATTACCTTTTTTAATGTCACCTAATGAAAGATTAAATGATTTTACTTCAAGTATTGGAGCGTTTCGTTTTTCGCTAGCTCCCATTTTACTAAAATCTTCAATCACATTGGCAGAAATATTAAGTGCAGTAGCATCGTCTTTTTCAAATTTACCATTGAGCCCAATATATATTTTTGTTTCTACCGGTCCCCATTCGCTACATTTGGAAGCATCAAATGAAACTTCTATTTTAGCCACTTCACCTGCTTTAATTACCTTAGGAGTAACGCTTGCATTTAGGTATGAAGGAATTTCATGCAATGAAACTGCTAGATTACTTGAAGTTGTATTTATAACGTCAATACTTTGTGATTTTACCTCTTTTTTATCGACATTATTAAAGCGTACAGCTTTTGATTTTAGACCTAATTCACCTATTCTTACCGGATATGAATTAATAGATTTAGCAGAATTTGATGTGTTACTCTCTTTGGCTACATTCCCAGAAATTGTTAAACGTTCCATCTCGTTAGTTGCGTTACTATAAACACTTACTAATTTAGAAAATCGACCAGGACGACCTAATGGATTGTAAGATACTTTAATAGTACCTTTTTTGCCAGGTTCAATAGGTGTCTTTGTCCATTCTGGTGTTGTACAACCGCATGAAGCTGAAACCCGTTGTAATACAAGAGGAGCATTTCCTGTATTGGTAAATTCAAAAATATGGACTGCAGGACCTCCTTTTTCGGCTATTTCTCCAAAATCATGTGCTTTCTTATCAAAATTAATGTTCGCTTTTTGTGCATCAATACTGCTTATTGAAATAACAAATAGCAGTGCGAAAACTATAAATATTCTCTGTTTCATCTTACTGTTTGGTTAAATTTATTATTCTATATTTAGTTGAACTATATTACTCATTATTGCAAAAATACCAAAAAAGCATTAAATCCACCTGTTTTTACTGGTTTTTTTACTTAAATTACTTTATAACCAATAATAACTTATAGATTTGCTTATAATGCTTCTGTAAATTGTAATTAAATAACTATTTTTATAGCATTATTGTTCGTACTACTAAAATGATAAATAGCTAAAATAATTCGATATTTAATGAAAAATAAAATTATAAGTCTATCAAATGATATATATACAGAGGTGCTAAGTAACTACAAGCATCTCCATCAGCACCCTGAATTATCCTATCAAGAGTTTGAAACATCAAAATTTGTGCAAAACAAATTAAAAGAGATGAGAATTGGGTATAAAACAGGTTTAGGTGGTAATGGAGTTTTAGGTAAGATTGAAGGGCGAAATCCTAATAAAAGAGTCATTGCACTGCGTGCTGATATGGATGCTTTGCCTATTGTTGAAGATACAGGTTTAACTTATGCGTCAGTTAATAAAGGAGTTATGCACGCTTGTGGGCATGATGCTCATACATCAAGCCTACTTGGTGCTGCTAATATTTTAAATCAAATTAAAAATGAGTTTGAAGGTACTGTTTTGCTTGTTTTTCAACCGGGAGAAGAGCGTGCTCCAGGAGGTGCAAAGTTGATGCTTGAAGATGGTGTATTTGATGAGCTAAAACCCGAAATAGTTTTGGGTCAACACGTGTCAGAGGATTATCCAACTGGTTCTTTGGCTTTTAGGGGTGGTATTATTATGGCTTCGGCTGATGAGGTGTATATAAAGATAAAAGGAAAAGGTGGACATGCTGCTAAGCCAAATCTCTATACGGATACCGTATTGGCTGCTGCACAAACTTTAGTTTCTCTACAGCAAGTTGCCAGCAGGCTTTGTCCTCCCCTTATACCTATGGTACTTAGTTTTGGTAAACTTGAGGCTTTGGGTGCAACAAATGTTATTCCTGATGAAGTAAACATATCGGGTACTTTTAGAACTTATGATGAAAAATGGAGAAAAGAGGCCAAAGAGCATATCCGGCGAATTGTTAACGATACTACTACTGCATATGCTTGCACTGCAGAGGTGGAAATGCCTCCTGGTTATCCTTCATTGAACAATAATCAGCAAATCAATGATAAGCTTCTTGATTTTGCAAAGGAGTTAATTGGTGAAGAAAACACAATGGAGTTGGATCAGCGACTTACTGCCGAAGATTTTGCTTTCTTCTCTCAGAAATACCCATCTTGTTTTTTTAGATTTGGTACGAAAGGAGAGAGTAATAAAGATGCCGGGCGTTCCCATACATCTAAGTTTCAGATCGATGAGAAAGCTCTTTTAACTGGTATGCAAGGGATGGCTTGGTTTGCATACAAATTGCTTAGTGAATAACAGACTAATAAAGGTAATCTATAATTTCTTGAATATTAACAACTTCCTTTACACTTTTGTGTAGAGGGACGTTGTTTTTTCTTTTGGGGTTGAGGTAGATAGAGTCAATCCCAGCATTGATAGCACCTTGTATGTCAGCTACAAAGCTATCTCCAATCATTATTACTTCTTCTTTCTTGGCACTATTCAAATGAAGTGCATGTTCAAAAATTTTAGGATTGGGTTTGAGCAAGCCAACTTTTTCGGAAAGTACGATGTGATCAAAAAAATGTTCAATTTTGGAATTGCTGAGTTTTTTAAGTTGCACTTTGGTGAAACCATTCGAAATCAGTGTCAAAGGAATCTTATTTGCAATGCAAAGATTCAAAAACTTTTCAGCACCTTGGATAAGCTTGGTTTTCTCAGCTAATATGTTCAGGTAATTTTCATTGATATCTAAAGCTATCTCTGAATTGTCAAGTCCAATATCTTTGAGTGGGCGATAAAAACGTTCAAAAGTGAGGGTTGCTTTATCAATCTCACCAATTCCATATTGTCCCCATAGTTTTTCATTATGCACAACGTATTTTGAGAAAAACTCCTCAAAGGACGCTGTTGTCAATGGTTTAATTCTTTTGGTGTAAATGTCGAATAAGGCATCTTTTGCATTGGCCTTAAAATCCCAAATGGTATCGTCTAAGTCAATGAATATATAATTGTACTTTTTGGTGATCATAATAAATCTGAATGAGTTATTAATAAGCAAATTTGACAAAGTGGTTGAAATAATTTGTCTCAAAATTTATAACTCAAAGATAGGCATTATTTTATATACAAAGGATAAATAAGAGCTAATAATTAATTCTTATCTAAGTCTACAGTTTTATTAATTATACTATAAAATCTAAGAGCTAAAGAAAATGAAAGTTTCAATATTCTTAATTGATTTCAACAACTAAATACTTGCTAATACTCCAAAACTTATCGGTATCACTTATAATCAAACTGTAATTATTATCTTCCTTCTCAATTGAGTAGCTCTCTCCAGGATGATTGGTTAAAACTTTTGGTTTTGAGTTTGTGTAGAGTGGGATAGTTGTAGTTTCACGTATATCAATTTTCACAAAATAATTTTTATTAAAATCAGATTGTAAAACTTTTTTAGAACTAAAGATTCCATCGCTTGATACAATGTTATTATCCTTCAGTTCTCTTTTAGAGCCAATTGCATACCATCCAGCATGAAGTTCTTCTTGTTGTACTAATATAATTTCCTCACTTACTTTATTAATCTCGGAGAGTTGTTCTAAATCTTTCCCCATCTCTTCAACGGTGTTTCCTAAATCTGTGATAACAGAATCTTTCTTTTCGAGTTGGCGCTGTAATTTGAACACTTTTTTTGACTCATCGTCCAACTGTTTTGTCAATAAAGTAATGGTTTTATTAAGTTTGTCAATATTAATATTGCTACTTTTAAGTTTGATTTGTAGCTGATTTAATTCCTCTTTGTTGTTTTGAATCAACTCTGATATATAGCTGATGTCTGTTTTTACACGTTTGCGTACATCTTCTGGTGTGTTTTCGCTAAGAGGATGAATGGGAATAATGCTTTGCGCTTCTTTTATCTTTTCAATATTGTCTTGAACTGTACTTAATGTAGTAAAGTAATCATTCAATTCTTCTTCAAGTGCATATTTTGAGGCTTGAAGTGAGTCGTTTTCTGCTTTTAATCGTTCAATCTCTGTTTTAGAATTTTGTTGACCGCATGATAC
>CAYFTO010000013.1:0-27037 GCA_964346125.1 uncultured Paludibacter sp. | reverse complement strand
CTATAAGGAGATTCGTAAAAAACCATTGTTCTTGTTTCGTCAGCTAAGGCTTTAAGCCGTGTATTGCGTCCTTTCTTTTGAGGTAAAAAACCTTCGAAACAGAATCGGTCATTGGGTAAACCAGAATTTACTAATGCAGGAACAAAGGCAGTAGCACCCGGCAAACACTCTACCTCTATCTCATTCTCAACACACGCTTTTACAAGTAAATAGCCCGGATCTGATATTGCAGGTGTCCCAGCATCTGAAATTAAAGCTACTGTTTCTCCAGCTTTGATTCGCCCCACAATCTGTTGAACCGTTTTGTGTTCATTAAATTTATGATGAGATTGCATGGGGTTTTTTATTTCGTAATGTTTGAGCAAAACACCACTGGTGCGTGTATCTTCAGCAATTATCAAAGATACTTCTTTTAGAATACGAATAGCTCGAAATGTAATATCTTCTAAATTGCCAATTGGGGTTGGTACAATGTACAATTTCATAGTTTGTATAAACTAAAAGCGCTTTTTTAATAAATCTAAAAACTCTTCAACAGTAGGGTTTTTTATGTCCCAATCGTTGTTGGATAGTAGATAGGTAGTAGCTTCTTCTAAATTACCCATTTTGTTGATGCGACTCAATGTTTTATTCATTAACTCTCCATTGCTTTGGAACAACTCGCGCTGAAATCGGAAACGATCAGCTAAGCTCATAGCTTGCTTTATGTCTTTTATCTTTTTCTGTTCTAAGTTATCTCCAATAGACAGGGTAGTACTCGCTAAAAGTTTATCATTTAATGATTCAAAATGTTTTTCTGTACTTGTCTCAACTTCTTCATCAACTTCTTCTTCTTTGGAATCTTCATCTGAATCTACCAAAGCTGTGTCTTGATTTGATTTGCTTGGATTGTTTTCAACGGATATTGTTTTCTTTAAATTAAAGCTTGGCTCAACCTCACTAATTTCATCGACTTCAATCTCTTCCTGAAATTCTTCGAATTGGGTGTTATCTATGGTAAACTCAATGTTTGATACAATTTGAGCTATCTCTTCCTCAACAAATTTCTTGTCTGTTGTGTTTGGAGAAGAGGAGTACTCATTTAATTTGTTTAGATTTTCAGAAATTTCGTTTGCTTTTTTTATAGCCAGTTGAAGTATCGATTCAGGAAATTCATACATCGATTCGAATCCAGCAGTAAGCATATTTAGCTCCTCAATATCTTTGGACAAGAGCATTACAATTGTTTCTTTGTTCATATCTTTTTCAACTGAAATAGCTTTATTGAAAGTAATTTTACTATTTTTGCAACACCTTATTCTATTAGAAGAATAGTTTCGTAAAGATAGTAATTATTAAACAGATATTACAAATCTGACAGTATTAAATATGTAAATTATGATTTATTCAGAACGTAACAACCCTATTCAGCTTCGAAAAGGGAGTATAGAGGTAATTTGTGGTTCTATGTTTTCAGGGAAAACTGAAGAGTTAATTCGAAGGTTGAAACGTGCAGAGTTTGCTAAGCAACGAGTAGAAATATACAAGCCCAAAATAGATACTCGTTACTCTGAGGAAGAGGTGGTTTCGCACGATAAAACAACGATTACATCTACTCCGGTTGAGTCTTCGGGTAGTATTTTATTGATGACAAGCGAGGTGGATGTTGTTGGAATAGATGAGGCGCAGTTTTTTGATGATGGTCTTGTCGATGTATGTTCAAAATTAGCAGATAGCGGTATTCGGGTAATAATAGCTGGTTTGGATATGGATTTTAAACGAAAGCCTTTTGGACCAATGCCTGCTTTAATGGCTATTGCCGATGATGTTTATAAAGTACACGCTATATGTGTTAGATGCGGTGCTTTGGCATATGTATCGCACCGATTGGTGGAAGGTGAGAAACAAGTTTTATTAGGTGAAATGAATGAATATGAACCTATTTGTAGGGATTGTTACAACGATGCGATGCACTAAATAAGAATTGAGAAGTTATATTTAGTGTGTATACTGCTTGAAGTAGGATTTCTAATTTTTTAAAAAAAAGGCGGCTGAAAAGCCGCCTTTACTAATTGATATAACCCCAAATCAATTAGTTTTCCCATAAATCTTGCTCAATATTCATCAGTTCGGTTTCAATACGTTTTTGCTCTGCTCGAAGTAGATTTTCATCTACTGTATATTCTAAAAGCATGCGGCTATACATATTGCTATCGCCTAATAAATAACTTGCATATAGATTTTGAGAGAAAAAGTCATCATATGTCATTCTAAGACTATTGTTTCCATCAGGAATGATATGCTGTTTCATAAGATAAGGTCGCAACTCATCGAATGAAAACCAACATAACACAGAATTTCTAAAATAGGCCATCGTATCATTGCTTGCCATATTGTCTGGATGCAAAGCGTACATGGGTGCTATAGCTATGATTTTAGAGTAAAGCCTTGATGTATGAGAATCAAAGAATATCACTTCTTGAATTAAAAATTTCAATTGATTGCGTACGTAGCGCATGTATTGATCTTGATTGATGCTGCGCTCTTCGGTAATTTCGTCAATCTGAATCAGATTATTATCCATAATTTCATCATAGGCAAAAATACGCGATAACTCATCACCACTTAAAAGATTATCAAAATCAGGCTTGATATCACGTGGATTGCGAGGATATACATTTATCCCACCAACAACAGCATCCAGCATCACTCTAAATAAACTTTGATATTGCTCTGTTGGTCGGGTAGGGAAATAAAGTTGAAAGTTTTGCTTATCGCGCATATCAATAACTCGATATACTACCCTTGACCAAGTAATATCCTCTTTACGGTGCTTAATGGTAGCAATAGTATCCGCCAAAGCATCTAACTCCGTTGTATGTAGATTAATATTACCGATGTCATCAAAGAACCAATCATCGGTTTTTTGTGCTTTTATGTCATTCCCCAAAAGGATACATCCAATCAAGCTCAGTATAAATATAAATCTCCTCATTTTCTATCTGTATTTTGCAATATAATTAATTTACTTCTTTAATTAAATTTCAACCTGAATAACTCCCAAACTACGTTGTTTCCCATCGGGACCTACAGCTTGTATATTCTTAAATGTTACCACATCGCCCCCTTCAAGTTGGTCAATGTCTGACTTGTGCCGCGTAGTTAATTGACCGCTATTACTGGTTGATGCTCCAAAAATAGAGTGTTGTAAGAACGATGTAACATCAAATTTTGCTTCAACTAAAGCATCTTCCCCATAGCTTGCTATGATGCGTGCACTTTGCAATTGTCGTTTTGATACTCTGCCTTCGCGAATTATGCGAGGCACACCGCCAGCGTCAGTGTATTGTAAATAGGCTATTGGGTCGGGTAAATATTTTACCCTGAAAATTCCACTACCCATTGTTTGCTCTCTTCCTTCGACCGTAGCAGATACTAAAATTCGAATTTCGTCATCTTGTGTAGCACGCACAATGTAGTTACCATCTGATACTTTTTTTGCTGTACCACCTTCTACGTTTACATGTACATTTTCAGAAGCAATACCGGGTACTGATACACTAAAGCGGTTGTCAATACCTAAATAAACAACATTCAAATCTTCGTTAGAAATTGTTGCAGTTGGTTTTCCTACCGTATATTCTTCTGAAAATGGATAAGATAAAATACCTCCATTATTGTCAGGCATTCTAATGGTACCAGAGTATTTGAATGTACCTGTTTGCGAGGTTACCAGCTCATAACGCCCAAATTTATTTACACCAGCTACTGGAATTTTTGAATTATTTACGTAATATTCATACTGACGCGTTGAGTCGGTAGCCGCTAAAATAATATCAGCGCTATAACGTCCACCTTGAATAATATAACGTGAATTTGGCACAACAAAAGCTTGTACTTTATTCACACGGAAATCGTCAAAGTCGGTTCGTGATTTGAGATACTGAACAGTTTCTGCTTCGGCCGAGCGGATATCTGCTTGGTATTTAGTGAGCATAGTGATGGCAGCTGATACTGGCATCGATTCAAACATTTTTGTTTCCCACATTGAGTTGCCTGTAGCAAACATAATATCGTACATATCGGCTTTAGAAGGATTTGTTTCCTTCAAAAACTCACGATAATCATCCATTTGTTTACGCAGTTTAGCCCCGTTACGTCTTGTTAAGGCATATTCGCCTGCCGCATCAATATTTTCACGAGCAATGATTTTTACCGCATTTTTATCCGCTTTTTTACCATCGGCAATTTTTAGGATTTCATATTTAAAATCCTTGAGATAATCGTAAAATTCATCTGATTTTTCTTTCACTACGTTTGCCTGATCCAACCACTCTTTGACCTTTGACTGATTTTTATCATACATAAATTGAAAATCATCATAAAGTGCTGCATTTCGCTTGTCGGATGATGAGATAGATTCACGTAAGCCATCATCCACCATGGTAAATCCATCGAGAATTTCGCTCGATACATTCAACGCAAGCATGGCAGTCAAAACCAGGTACATCATACCAATCATTCGTTGCCGCGGTGTTTCTGGACAGTTTTTAGCTCCACTCATATTTTGTATCTACATATTCTCTATTACTCATTAATAAGTAATTTGAGAAAAACTTTTTTATCTTTTTATTAAATTTGAAGTAAATAAATCAACTCAATGCATTTAGCATATTACCATAAATGGCATTCAAATCTTCAACTTGGCGAGTCAGTTTTCGGGTTGCTTCGTGATAGCGCTGACTTTCAAGCTGTGAAATTGTAGCTGCTTCTTTCATCTTTGTCATATCATCTGCTATGCTATCAATTTTTTCTGTAGCACGACGAATTGCCTCTGCCTGTTGGTTCAAATGTTCAGTTTGTTCATTCAAATGTCGTAATTGTATTTCATACATCGAATTGATGCTAACAATGCTGCTGTTTACAGTTCCTACTTTTTCAGAATAACTATGTGTGCTACTTACTACTTCACCCATCTCTAAATTAACACTCTCATAAGCTTCTGCTAATGTTTTGGCAGTCGTATTAAGTTTTTGCTGTGTTTCGGCAAATCCTTCTGCAATATTAGAAGCTGATTCAATTTTCTCAGCAAAATCATTTGCAGCAAGAGCTACATTAGCCAGTTTTTGTAAGTTTTCGGCTGTAATACTTAAATTTTTAATGCCTTCGCTTAGCGTGATTACATCTTCTTCGCTGATGGCATTGGGTAATTGGATACCTCCTCCACTTGTAGCTATTTCATCGCTTGTTGGTAGAGCTCCATCTCCTCCACCACCTCCTATATAAACAACGCCTCCAGCGGTACCACCGATGCCACCTCCAACTAAGGTAGTTCCACCAATAATTTGAGAGCCACTTCCACTGGTGTGACTTGTATCTGATGATCCACTTTCGCCATTTAATGTTGGCTCGCCATCCATGCTATCTCCTGTTTGAGGTGGATAAAAGGCAGTTTTTACTCCTCCAGTTACGGCATTAGAAATTGATTTAGCATCCAGTCTTTCATCATCTTCTGCTTTGAAATTGAATATTCGGCTCCAATCAAACTCACGATAAGGCTTATCAAAAATACCTAATGCGAAAATAATCGACTCTACACTCATTCCTATTCCTAACATATAGTTTCCCATAGGAAGATGCAGGATTTTAAACATGGCGCCCAAAATAACAATAGATGCTCCTAAACTATATGCAGCAGAAACAATGCGGCGTCCGGAGTAGGAGTTCCACCATTTATAAAATGCGCTGTTTGGTTTATTTAATTTCATTTTTCTCTACTTTATAGTCAGTAATTTAACGTACTCTTTTTATTTTTCTTGAAAAATTATTCTCCTGTGTAAAATCTTACACATCTAAATCCAATATATGGTCTGCTCTCATCTTGGTATTGATAAGTTTTAGCACCACATTGTAAGTAATAAGAAATGTCTTTCCACGAACCACCTTTTACTACTTTTCGTTTCAATACTTTAGGATCTTCATTCTTGGCATTATATTGATATGTTGGATTTATTTCAGATAAAATGGAGTTGCTTGATGGGTTGTAAGTGCTTGAAGTCCATTCCGCAACATTACCTGCCATATCATACAATCCATAATTATTTGGAGGGAATGAACCCACTTTCATAGTTGTAGCACCTTCATCATCTGCAAAGCCTGCACGTGATGGTTTAAAATTAGCCAAATAGCATCCTTTTGAATCTCTTACATATTCGCCACCCCAAGGATATAGAGCTAACTCACGTCCACCGCGAGCAGCATATTCCCATTCAGCTTCTGTGGGTAAACGAAATTCTTCTCCCTGAATCAAATCTGTTTTGTAATATAATTTTGTTCGCCAATTTGTAAATGCTACAGCTTGTTCCCAAGTAACCCCAACAACAGGATACTGTGCAAAAGCACCGTGAGAAAAATATGATTTCAATTTTGGATCATTGTATGTATATTGAAAATCGCTCATCCATGCAGTAGTATCGGGGTAAACATTGATTACTTTAGTTTGAAAGAAATCATTTCGCGAACGTAAAGGACGGACAATTGTAATGTTGTGAATCATACCGTTTTCATCAACATAGCCACTATCTACACGCACTTGAGCATTGGCAGGATATCTTCCAGTCTGAATATTTATTTTATTAGCTGGCAAAGCCGCTTGTTGATAATCATACCAACGATATTTATACAGTAATTTACTTGGATTTAGCTCTTTTTTGCCGTTAAGACTCATCTCTTCTGGATAATATAATTCGGCTAATATGTCTTGAATCTCCTCATCTTTTGAGTTCCACGGAATTTTTGACTTCCAATTGATTAGAGCATCTTCTGGCATAGCTTCATCAAAATCGCCTTTTAACGGCTTGCGGTATTCATCCCTACCTTGCATTATCAGCATGCGTAGAGCTATTGAGTCTCTTACATAGTGCACAAATTGTTGGTATTGGTCGTTTGTAATTTCGGTTTCATCCATCCAAAAGGAATTTAGCGTAACTTTTCGGGGCTGCTCCGGTATATCACCAAAAATAGATTGCTCATTGGCACCCATCATAAATGAGCCACCTTTCACATAAACCATTCCATATGGATTGGCATCTCTAAAAGAACCTTTATTTCCCACACCAACTAACTCGCCCATCGGCTTGTTGCAAGATGTAATTACCAAAATTATTAATAGTGTTGTTACAAGTTTTTTCATAACTAATTAATAGTATAATCTTCGAGTTTTTAGAGCAGTTTATTTAACTAAAATTTTAATGTAAATTATCTGCCTTACTTAATAACTGAAATTTTACAATATTCTTATACTTTTGTATTTGTTTTTGTTGTTATTTGCATCAAATAGGAAACTATACGATATTAAAACCTCATGCGAGCCACTGCTTGCACGTATCATTTGGCTTGTAGGTAAGTCGTAAGCATAGCCTATATTTAAGCCATTCAACAGGCTTATTCCTGCAAAAACAACAGCTGCATCTTGAATTCGGTAAGATATTCCACCCCAAAATCGTTTGTCAAATTCTACTCGACTTGAAATATCTGCCTGTAAACTTAGAAAATCGCTTTTTAGCAAAGTATTGCTTCGTATCATCCACTTAGGGTCTTTCAGTTTAAGGTCGTATCCTCCAGTAAACATCAAAAGGCTTTTTACGTTGAATTCAGTTTTGTCATCATTCATCAATATTTTGGGTGTATTCAAATGCAAATAAGAAATTCCCAAATGAAATTTAGAAGGAATAGAGTAAAATGCACCTGCAGAAAAATCAGCATTCATCCCTACTTCATCGGTCGATGGAATAGCTGTATCACCTAAAAAATCATGAAATTCTGAATTGATATTCGTGTTTTTTACACTATCTGCTATAAAACTAACGCTGACAAAACCCAAGTCGGTACCCAAACTTAAAACCCCTTTCCCAACTTTACGCTTGTATGCATATTGAAAATAGGCAGATTGATTGGAAAAGGCTCCTATTTTATCATTTAAAAACTTTATACCTAAGCCATGATTCAATTTTTCGCCTTGCTTAAATGGTGCATTGATTGTGAAATAGGTAGTTTGTGGTGCGCCTGGCATCCCTACCCACTGAATGCGGTGCTGTCCAGTAACGTTCACCATGCCATTTTCGCCAATTGCAGCAGGATTAAAGCTTGCTTGATTAAACATATATTGGCTCAATTGAGCATCAAATTGAGAATAAGCAGACATTGCAAAAAAGAAGAACAACAGGCTAACGAGCCACTCTTTTTTTTGCAATAACTTATATATCTTCAAATAATCGGTCATAATCAATCCTTATGCTCATAATTGAGCTTTAGCTTATCCAATTTACTTATAGCTATAAACTGATTTTTTTATAAAAAATTGTGTTTTATCGATTTATAGAACTCAAAATTCAATAAAACAAAATAAGCAAGAATAACTGTCGTTTGATATAAAAAAGCATTAAGTCCTTGAAACGAGTTATTTATATATCAATTATATTGTTTTCACTTCTATTTTTGGCTTGTGAAAACCGCTACAAATCGCCTATACCTGATTCGCGAGTAGAGATTAGTTTGAATATGCTTAGCTATAATCCTACTTTTGGAAGCGTGCTGAATGACACTTTGGTGTTTACCTATCCACGCCAACTACCTCCTTTTTTAATAGGTTTTGGTGGTGTATTAATTGTAGTTGGATACGATGAAAATCTAAATACTCGATACTACTCTTATGATTTAACTTGCCCGTATGAAGCTGATCAGCATGTTCGAGTATATCCCAACAAGGCGATGGATGGTTACGCAGTTTGTCCCAAATGTGGTTCTGAATATTTTGTTACCGATGGTTGGGGACGTGTTTCAAAAGGCCCATCCAAGCATCCACTTAGGCGGTATGAAACAAACTATATCAACAATTTTTTAATTGTAAGGAATTGATTTTTAGAAAAAAATGTCTTTTCAGAGGCATGTCTGCGGATTTTATATCTAACAACAAGTCTATGTGGTGAATAATATGGCTTAAACTGAGCAGAATCAAAATAAAAACTGTATTTATCTTTTGCATGACTTTAACTGTTATTCAACTTGTTTTTTTACTACCTGTATAGCCGCATTTTTCCTGTAATAAATCAATTTCCTACCCTGTCCAACGCCTTCTATCACGATGGAGTAACTGCCGGGTGTATCGGCAGTATAAAAGTCAAGGTTCGTCTTGTGATTTTTTTCTAAAAGAATATTGGGTTTCCAATAGATAGTGCTTCGCAAATCTTCAGTCGGATTATTGAATGCATCTGCGGTATCGTACTTGGGCGAGTAAAACTCTGTATAAAGCTGATAGCCCAGCGGTAATATATTCTTTATGTTTTCAGGTTTTCTATTATTGAATTTACTTAACGTACTGTGTGTCCAGCTTGTTAATACAATGGCAATACGCCCTCCACGCCATCTTTTTGCTACTGCTATACTGTTATATATATCTACCTGCCCAATTATGCTAACATCGTACATGGTACGAAGCGTTTCCAATGACCTTGCTATTCCATCCAGAACAATAACAGCGTTATCACCTTTAATGTGTACTCCATATTCCGTAACATCCTGTACGCCCGGGATGCGATAAAACAGATCATCAAAACTTGCTGGTGGATATTCATAAAGCTCCTCGGGTGAGATAAATATATCTGGTTCCGGTAAACTTAGGTTGCTGTCAATACGTTCTACTTTCTTTTTTGCTTTTACCGTAAACTCGTCTAAATCAATTTGCCGCATACCATTCTCTATGATGTATTTTCTATTGGCTTTTCCGACATAATCTAAAAATTCATTGTTTTCGTTTTCTTTCGTAGCATTTACTCCATACCAGGGCATTGAATTACTGATGGGAGGATATGCTGTATCATCTACCCACACTTCAATATCTTCCGTTCTTTTTTTAGTATAGGATAAAAACTGATAGGCAGTGCTGTCCGGAAATTCAAAGTTGTCAAACTCAAAGCGCCCCTGTTCGTCTGATTCCACCACTTCTGAAAAATTGCAGCCTATGGCGGTCAGTTTTACAGCCTCGTTTTTGTAAGGCTGTTGGTTTGGTTTTTTTAACGTACCAGTAAAGCGCTGACTTATTTCAGGCTTTATACCTGGTTTCTCCAGTTTTCCCTGCAACGCTCTGCTTACAAAATAGCGCCTCCAGCCGTGTGTCAGCATCAATAAATCCGCCGCTTCCGCTACTTTTTCATCATTCCCGAAATACCATGTCGGGTGATGAATATATCCTTTTAGTTCGGAACTGAGCAATATTTCTGCCACGATATTAGTCGTGGTATCAAGTTTCACATCCCTGTCGTCTGTTACGGAGAGGGCAAGGCTTAGCGGCAATGTATCGTTAGTCGCTTGCGGCAAATCAACAGTGAGCGATACCCGCTCACGCGGTAAATACTTCGTTTTGTTGAAACCAACTTGAATCTCCGGCTCGTGTTGCAGATTGATAAAGACTTTGCGTTCGCTTACCGGTTGAAAATTTTCAGACAGAAGTAGCAGGTGTGAAACTCCGGTTTTGAATAAGTTCTTGCTTATTTTCAGCCCGTTTCGCGACCAGTCCCACACCTGAAAATAGACAGGGACACCCTGGCGGTGAATCAGTAAATAGTGTTTTTTATGCTCTTTGGATAATGAGGTTAACGCAGTAACTAATAGGCTGTCGGATTCCCATACAGCCTGTAAAGAGATTCCTCCAGTTTGTATATTAGGTAACGGAATTTCTTTGCTCAATCCGTTGTATTGACACAAGGCGTAATACGTTTCACTGTCCCTTACATTTAGATAAAATGAACCCATGCCTTCGTGCAGGCTTGCAAATTCGGCTTGCAACTCGTCTTTGGAGTTGTAAATCCATCCTTTCACATCAACACCTCTCGCGTCGGGTAGCAGTGCTTTGAACGCGATGCGATTTTTAGCATTGGCAATTATTTGCCCACCTTCGGGATAAAAGCTGATTTCGGGAAATGATTCTTTGTATGGAATGCGAATGTATTTTTTGAAATTCCCGGACACCTCTTTGTTGGTTACCAGCAGTGTTCGTGAAGGATTTGCGTCTTTTAATTTGTACTTTATATGCACCTGTCCATCAGCATTAGTTACGGCTTTTTCTTTTTTTCTGCTCTCAGCCGTTTGATATTCTACCTCTATGGGCACATTTACCGTGCCGCTCTTTCTGTCTTTGAACAGCAGTGAAACACCTACCTCTCCTTGCCGGCTGTAGTCAAACTCTGTTTCTATTTCTGTCTCAGCCGATTTTTGGTTGGCAATGTACACGGAGCGGGTGTAGAAGGAGTCTTCACCTGTATTTTCCATGTAGCGGGTATAGGAGCGCAGTTGATACTCACCTTCCGGGAGCTGTTCGGGAATCTGTATCGTACCATAAAACAACTGTTTTTCATCTTTACGAATCATCGTGCGTGCCACTACCGCATCTTCTGGCGACACAAGCTCCACATAGACATAGCGGCTAAAAGTACTTGGATTAAGCGTTGAAGCATGTAGCAAGAAAGCCCGAAAATGTATTTTTTCGCCTGTTAGGTAATAGGGTCGGTCGGTTTGCACATATACTTTTTCTTGCGGATAGACATGCAGTTGTAAATATAAATTCACAATCGCACTGTCTATTGCCTGATTGCCTGTCTGACTTTGTGCCGGCAATGCGAAACTGAGCAGAATTAACAGGATAGGAAAGAATTGTTTTTTCATGGTGTTTAAATATTCCCCCTCGTTTGCATATAAGGGGAAGTGTGAACTTTACTTTTTATTAATCTTTCTGTGTAAGAGCCAAAATCCCAGACTTGCCGTATATCATATGATTAAAGCTGCTATTATATCAACTCTTATAGATTCTTGCTTATCATTTTTCAAAATAAATTGTATAAAACGATTTGCAAAGAAAAAAATACAAGGCTGAAAAGCAAAATTGCTATCACTATCTTTTTTCTCATTTTATTGCTTATTAAGAAATTGTTAATTTTCATTTTATGTATGTGTGCTCTTATAGCCTGATCGCTAAGACAAATATACGAAGGATTCAATTAACAGCAAAATTCTAAATACTATTTTAATCAAGATCTTGTTTATCTGTTGGTTTGTTAGATGTTTTATTTCAAATCAAGATTCGCTTTTTGAGTTTAGAATACATGAAAATAAAAATTCTACTTCACCGCAGCTATATAGCAGTTGGGTAAACATTTATTTCATTAATTGACTTTTATAGGACAGTAGTATTATATACAAGATGGTTTTCAATGCCATTTCTAATAGTTTGGATATTTTTAAGAAATGATTGAGGTAAGTATAACAGACAAGATATATGTACTTACTGCAGAAAGCTTAAGAAAGAATGTAGATGTAATATCTTTTATTTTAGGATATTATTGACCTGTTCACATTACTATTCAATACAACTTCACTTTTCATTTATCTTCAAGCAGTATTATCTTTCCCTCTTTACTTATTCCTTCGGCACTGATATGGATATTTTCGCATTTGCTGTTGTTGTAAAAATGGATGGATGCTTTGCCCGCTTTATCTGTTTTCACATTGGGATTCCAGTACAGTGTGCGACGTACATCTACTGAATCGGGAGGTGTTTGTAGCGAATAGTCGGGATGATAAAATTCTACTGGGCGGTCATACATTTTAAATTTAGTATGACGTAAACCTGGGTCGTTATTTTTGTAAGGACGTTTATATCCACTCGGAAACATCTTCCAGCAAACTACTGCAGTTGGCGTAATTTCTTTTTTGTTGATTTTAAATTTGTATTGATCTCGCATTGCCATATTGGTGTAAATTTTAAAACTATCTATCCGTTCACTCATAGAACGAATCAAATCAGGGAATAACTGATTAGTATAAATTCGCCCATCTACCTCCCTTATTCTTGAAAGAGTACCAAATAGACGATACCTTGGAAGCATTGGATAATTACCCTTATATAATAAATTTTTCTTTTCTAATAGAGAAAGATCCATTGCCCAATCATACATCTCTTCTGCGTCCATTACAATATCGGGGAATTCGTAGTGTATCACTCCCCGTTTAATTTTTTTCCCTTTTACAACTACATCATCCAGTTCCTTAGCAAATGGAACAAAGTAAGCAGCCGTGTCACTTTCACTGTTCCGTGTTTCCATTACTGTAGAATGTTCAAAAGGAAAATGAGTTTGAAAGTAGCTGTAAGGCTCTATGTCGGGCGAAAACACCCGTTCAATAAGGGGGATAGCATTGCTCATTATCTTTCTATTTTTTGGATTGCTAACCTTAAGCGTTATCAGGTTTGTTCCGTATAAGTCATCGTCTAAGCTAAAGGAATAAAAACCATCTTTAGCAGTTGTAACCATACCCTCGAAAAGCAAACTATCCGTAAAAAGATTTAGTTTTAGTTCTACATTGGCTATTCGTCTTGATTCGAATCTGTTGTAATAGGAAGTGGCACTGTTTATATCCATTACATAACCATCGATTGTTAATGCCCGTTCGGCCTGGTATCTTAGCTTAAAGTTATTTACACCAGCTAAATCTTTCCAGTTGTAGCGTCTCCATCCCTGCACCAGCATCAATAGATCAAGCTTGCTACGTCCGCTTGCAGAGGTGTCATGCAAATAACTGTCAGCATTCTCGATAAATCCTTTCAAATCGGAAGAGAGGAGCAAATTACTAAGAATATTCCCTTGATAGTAGGAGTCTTCCCGTGTTGCCTGATCATGTATAGCCAACGAAAAATGGCTTTCTGTCGCTTCACCACTGCTATTTTCTATCTCAAAATCCAACTTGATAGCTTCATAAGGAGTTAGTTTTCCACGTTTGCCCGAAACTCGAATTTTAGAATACAATTTCTTTGGAGGATAGACAAAAAAGAGCCGTTCTGCCTCGATGTTTCCCTGCTCGTTAAATAGCGTAATCTGATTTACGCCGGCAGATAAAGCTTCTAATGGAACGAGTAAACGATAAGCGGAATCAGCAATCGTTAAAGTGTCAAAGAGTTGTACTTTACCGCGGCAGCTGATAGAGAGTCCCAATAGTTCAGCCGGCGCGTCAACCGCTTTATTCAACACCACAGATACATGTGCCGTATCGCTATCAACACGCATGACGTAGCCCGAAATCTGGCTCTCAGGTAATGCTGTTTGGCTTGTTTTCCCTGCATAATAAAATCGGGCGTGGTATTCCTTTTTTGCTTCGGGCGTAAAAATAAAGAATCCCCGTCCCCGCAGATTGGCTTCAAAGCGAGTAAGAACATCTCCCTTATTATCTACAATTTCTCCCTGTAAGGGTATCGGCTTGCCAGAGTTATCATCCAAAGCTTCAAATGCAACCCGTGACTCTATGCCGTTGACTAACTGACCACCTTCGGGAAAGAATTGCAGCTTAAGATGTGTTTCCTTTTTTTTCTTTTCCATTTCTGGAAAGCTTAAGGCAGTATGCCGTGGGTTTTCTTTCATTCTTTTCCAGCTGTAATCACCGGCAGATTCGGGTGCATCATAGACCGGAAAAACGCGGGAAAACAGGGTGTAGTTACCATCATTTATTTCGGTTTGTTCATATTCCCAATCAGGTATTCCATTCTTAAATGTGTAGGTAGCCCGTTTTTCAGAAGCAAAATTAAGCATGTAGCGGGTGTATGCCCGCACTTCGTAAAATCCGGCTTGCAGTTTATGAGACAGTAAAAACTCGCCGTGACAGCTTCCCTCTTCTATTTTTAGTTTTTTAGTTTCCACCGTAATGCCGCTGTTGTTGAGCAGCTCCACGTATAGCACTTTGCTAATGGCGGTAGCCTGGTGGATGGCGGCATCTACTACGTATGCCTTGAACCAAATAGTTTCGCCAATATAATAGTTGGTATTGTCAAAATGTAAATAGACTTTTTCCTGTGGATAAACATGACCGAATAGCTCGGCATGGCTGATAAAACTTCTCAGTTTTTGCAAAGCGGCTTCATTTTGAGCATAAAGCCCCATGCAGCTAAAACAGAAGATCAGTGATACCGCTACCGCTTTTCTAAATAATTGGTTTGATGTATGTGTAAAGTCCATCGTTTTTGTATTTACTATATGAATAGCTTTTATTTGCTCTGTATAAGAAGGTAAGCTGTTAACGCATACCTTCTTATTCTTTGTTATAAGTTGCCTGACTCTCTATCTTTATTTTTGAGGTAATACTGTGAAACTACCTAAGGGAGTACTTCCTGTTTTAACATTTCCTACAAAATGAAATACTAAATTATCAGATTTTAATTTTCCAGAGAAAGAAATGCTGTAAGGATAAGCACCACTTACGTTATATAAGAAATCAGTTACTTGCCATGTCCCTTTTCCCTCAACCGATCCATTGATTCTAACAATATAATTAGGTGTACTAAAATCCCATTCCAATGTGAGAGTAACACGGTCGTTAAAACCGGAACCTGGATAGCCATAGTCACTCCAGGAACCGGCTTCATCAGAGTTTTTCAGGCGGATTTTCGCACTCTTCTTTTTTGAGACAACACCTCCGTCTTCAGATTGAACTAATTCATAATCACCCGGAATGGAAGCAAGTAGCAGTATGTCCGACTTCGCGTCTTCAAACGGAATATTTGCATTTTGATAATAATCAAGTACATCAAAATCCAAACTGTACTTTTTAGCCAATGCCTTTAATTCGTTTTTCTCTTGCTTCGTATATCCCGACATGCCGTCCATGTAATCATTATTACAACTTTGCACAAGCGCTATGCCTGTTAATATCAAAACTACTGCCGATACAAAAATAATTGTTTTTTTCATTTTATTGCTTATTAAAAAGTTATTAATTAGAAATATAATACATAAGATTGCTTGCCCGTTCTTTTTCTTCCACCATTTCCAGGCAAGCCGGATTGTTATATGGTCTTATCATACCGGGTGATTAGTCCGTATCATTGAATCGAGGGTAGTGGAAAAACATTATTAAAAACGCTTAACCACTTCCCCCTCGTTTGCAAACGAGGGGGAGTGTGAACTTTATTTTTTATTAATCTTTCTGTATAGTAGCCAAAATCCCAGACTTGCCGCATATCCAATGATTAAAGCTGCTATTATATCAACTCTTATAGATTCTTGCTTATCATTTTTCAAAATAAATTGTATAAAACGATTTGCAAAGAAAAAAATACAGGGCTGAAAAGCAAAATTGCTATCACTATCTTTTTTCTCATCAAAAAACTCCCCAACGTTTAAGTAGTTCTTTTATGCCCGCTCCAGCTGAAGCATTACATCCAACTGTTATTGCCCCGGGTATTGCACCTACTCCTCCTGCTAATGAGCCTAACCCTGCACCAATGGCTGCTCCGATTCCGTCTGATTGTCCCATACTTACTAATGCAGATTTAAACCATTCCCAATCTTCCTTATTAGCATTAACTTCAACAGTTCCACCTTTTAATCTCGGAACAAGAACGATTGGTTCTACGTCCTCTTTAAATAATGCAGCCCATTTATACAAATTATCATGCCAATATTGTAAAGAATGCCTACCTACCGATGTACATATCAATAAAGAAACAGCTTCTTCTGATAAACAATTTGACAGTATTTCTTTGTCCAATTTATGTAATTTCTCAATTACAGGTTTAATATCATCTTTCAGAGTGCTGAGAATATCTTTATACTTATTTAAATAGGACTGTTGCTTATCCGTTAGGAATTCATATTCGACAATATCATTATTTAAGTCATTACTAATATCAAAATTTCCACTCTTCAATGATATTTATGGCGATGTTGAATGAATAACTTCAAATAACTTTTCTGCTTTTACGCCCTTACTATAGTTAGATTCTATCGTAAATAACACCTCCGCATTTTTTGCTGTACTATATAGATTATCGCTCTTCAATTTCATATTCCCTGAGACTCCTGTTCGGCTATTTTTTTAAATTTTCTAAGATATAATCCAATCCTTCATTATGTAACTTCCCGACCTCATCGTATTCTTTCGGAACCTTCAATTCCGCTAAATTAAAATCATTGTTACAACTTTGTACAATTATTCCAAAAGAAGCAATGCCTACTGCTATAATTACCAATGTAATTATACTGTTTATTTTATTTTTAAATATTCTTTTCATTCTTTTTATTCTTTAAAACTTTATATTTTCTATCCGTTCCAAAATCAATCAACTGACTGATTTTATTGGCTGGCAGGCGGCTTGCCGGAACAGTGCTTAAATTCAGATACCGCCTTTATTTACGGAGGCTGAAGCCCTCCTTTCGGAATACTGTTCTCCGAAAGGTTGCCCCGCCCAAACTGCGCATTATTATCCGGTTTTTCACTTATCCGGCTTTCCGGTACCGGAACGTTTGTGCTGTCCTGTTCGCTTATCAAGTCGCGCATTTTACTTTTAATTGCATTGATAGTAGGGGAAGGTATCTTTATCTTTTTTTCTACTATCTTTTCCGCTGTTTTCCGTGCTTCGACGGATTGCCCTGCCGCTTGATAAAGTTCCGCCAAGCGGTACAGCGGCATAAATTTTACCGGACACATTGCCGCCGCCCGACGGTAATACCGTTCTGCTTCGGCATATTGTTGCAATTGTTGACAGTTTTCTGCCATCAGCATTTGCAGGTCGTAATCCGCCCAAAGATGCCCGCATTCTTTCGCTATTTGCAGACTTTCCTCGTAATGTTCTACCACATTCAACTCTGCCGCGTAATTATACAGAAACAACTCGTTCCTATGCAGTTTGGAATAAAGTTGTTTGTATGCGGGCAGCATTTCTTCGGTCTGTCCCATTAAGGATTTACGAGCCGTTCTGTTCCATTTTATTTCTGCCGACATCGTACTGTATGTTGTAACAGCCAGAACAACAAGCACCGGAATAAGTCCCACTTTTAACGAAAGGGATACTGCCGGAGAAATACGTGTTTTATATTCCGCCCTGCTTATAATAACAACTGTACTCAACGCTCCTGCCACCCAAACAAACGGATAGCGTAAAGGATAAGAGAACAGTGCAAACACGGCAATAGACAAAAGACTGCATACGGAAACCGTAACAAGCTTGTTTTTATCTTGAATCCGGCGGTATGACTTCCATAAAAACCAAAGAAAAAAGAAAAATACCCCCAGACCAACCAGACCGTAATTGGTTGCCAGCAACAAATATTCATTAAAGGGGCGGGCGACATTATCTGCCAGCAGGGCGAATTTACTCTCAGGGTTTTCCTCAAAATACGCTGCTTGATAATTCATATAGTTTGCCTTAAAGCCACCTGTTCCATGCCCCAAAAGCGGTTTGTCCTTTATCATTTCCCACGAGCAGCACCATATCAGCAAACGCCCGTCGGCTGAATCTTTTTTTAAGAAATACAAGCCCGGAAGTGTCAAGACAAGCGCGATGGCAAAGACAAGAACTTTCCGGATTGTTTTTATCCGCAGTTTTTGAAATAAAATAAGTAAGCCGATGGCGAACAAACTGATAATGCCCGCACGTGAAGCCGAAAGCACTACGGCGGTAATTACAATCAGACCTGCCGCTATCGACAATCCTTTTATCCACGTCTTTTGATTAAATAGAAAAACGAACAGAAAAGGGAATCCTGCACACAAACTTGCCGCAAAACCGGCAGGATTGTCAAAACTGCCCGTAACTTGAAAGCCATTACCGACAGACAGAATACCCACGTATTGGGCAATGCCGTATAAAGCCTGTACCGTACACGCGACCACAACAACAGCGCTAAAGCCGGAAATCATGATGCCTGATTCCTTTTTTGTGTTTCGAGTGAAAAATGAAAAGAGGATATAAACTGTTGTAAAAACTATTCCACTGTATAACGCAACATACCATTTTAGCGTAGTTTCCGCATTGACAAAAGCCGGAGAGACCGGAAATAAACTCCCGATACACATGGAGATAAGAAAAAATATAAATATGAAGTTTCTTCCTCTCATTCGTATTTTATAATTTACTGTTTTGCAGCATTCCGCATATATTGTACTATTTTAGTAATCCTTCTTCTTCAAGGATACTCTCTATCTCTCGAAACATTTTAAGCTTCTGCTCCCACTCCCACTCTAAATCTCTTTCCTCCATCATTGTTGAGTATTCCGTATCAATATCTAACAATTTACTGTCCTGAGATAAGGGTTCTGACTCTTTATCAAACTCTACGACTTCAACTTCAAACTCAATACCTTCTCTTATCTTTTGAAAAGAGCTAACAAACCTTCCTCCTTCGAGAATAAACTCATTTCGGTGTAGAACTAAACTTGAAATCATAGTACCTTCAAGCTTGTATTCTCTATCCAGATATTTAATGATTAAACCTGTCATAATTTTTTATATTAATTCTTTGTTTTCAAGTTCCTTTTTGAGTTTATAATATCTCTCTTTCAGTTCATTTCTGTCAGCTGGATACCTCTTTTTAAGGGGGGATACATTATCTATCGCAGTAACTTTAATTTTTATTTTATCGCCTATTTTAATTTTTTTTTCAAACCATATAAGCCTATCTAATTTTGAGTCTAATCCACTGATACAGATGTCTTCTGCATCTATAAATACAGTAACTAACTTATCAGACGTTACAGTAATTAGCTCCTCATTGTTTATTTTTATCTCAAATCCTTCCATCTTAAATATGATTACGGACAATTCCAATTACCATAACTTCCAATACATTGATCATAGCATGATTTACATTTAGTTTGACCATATCCGCCACTATTGGGATAAGTATTTGGTCCTCCAGTGGCTATACATGATTGATGTTTTTCCTGCCATTTATATTTATTGGCTTTGTTCTCCCTTAAAACACAATACCAATGCAAAAATACCTGCCGCTCTCCACGCAATTGCGGTTACTATCTCCTGTTGCCCAACGGGTTCCAATTGCGACAGAGACGCTTGAAAGTACCTCCCTGCAACTTCCCCAGAATCCACCTCCCGATTCACTTCCTGCTTTTAATCTGGGAAAACTCATGATATTATATGAAGTGGGAAACATCTGTCCCTGCTTCTCCATTTCTTGGAGCTCCTTCAGCCCATAAAATAAAATAGCTGTTGTGTTAAATAATCTCTCTTGTTCTATTTCAGGAACGGTTAAATAAATATCTTTATTGATGCTTATTAGTCTGCCTAAGAAGTCTTGAATTGAAAGGCTTTCTTTATACTCTTTATCTATTCGCGCGATATATTCAAGCTGTATGGCTGTTAAACTTCTAAATTCATCAGCAAATTCTTCTATGCTCATTTGCATTTCGCTGATTGATTTTCCACTTTTCTTCAAAATTGGGCTGGCTTGGTCTAAGTCTTTGTAGAACTGCTCTTTTAATCTGGATTTATCCATCCTTGAATAGTCAACTCCCATCTTATTCAGATTGTAAACTGTTTCCCGGATTTCTTTTGCAACAGCTTTCCCATACTCTTCGCTTTGTTTTGGGAAATTAGTTTGTCCGGTTGAATTTTCACTCCAGATATCACCATCTGAACTACATCCCTGCATAAAGAACAGAAAACTAAATAAAACTGCATAATAAAAAATTGTTTTCATGTTTCAAAAAAATTAATTGTTACTATTATTTATGGTTTTTGCTAATATATTGATATGTAAAACTGGGACATTGATTGCATTTGATGCAATAAAAATATCACGTGAGATTTCTCCGGCATGATCCGGAGTAAAAAAAAATTTCACGATATAATTTTTTTTCGACTCAATAATAATTTCTTTATTACTCTCAGTATGTTCTAAACAAGAACAGCTTAAATGTATCTTGGATATTTTCAACGGCTGTATGCCGTCATTATATATCGCAATATTAATAGGTACACTTTCGTTAACATTACAATTTTCAAGAAGAATATTCTTGTTATCCACTCGGATATTAGGCTCGGCATTAATATCGAAATCAGGATCTATCACTTTTTTTGCTGTGATAAACTCGTTTTTATATAATTCAAAATCATATGGAGTTTCGAGATTAATCAGCAGTTTCGCTGTCAACCGTGAATTAATTGTATCAGGTTTTATCAACTCTCCTACTAATTTTAAATACATAGAATAAGGGTAATGTAAAGAATCTATTAGCTGATTTAGCTCTGATGCCATATATATGCCCTTATCAAGGTGCTGCTTTTGTTGTAACAGGTTATTTAAATGAGGAATAATTCTTTTTTTATTCATATTAAACCGGTTAGGCAAGTGAAAGTCTGTTGTTTTCATAGTCTTAATCGCTTCTTCCGAATATAAAAAAGTTTCCTTAGCTGCTCCGGGTATTAAATCTATAAGCTCTCCATTTATAGAGAAAATACAAGTCAAAGGTGTTGATACGGGGTGTAGCCACTTAGTGTACCAATCATTTTCAAGAGAATTAACATCAACTATGTTATAAATTGCTTTTTGAGCAAGATATGCATAATTGCTTTCTAAAGATCTAAGATATTCTTTTGAGAAGATTTGAGAAGATTTGAGAAGAATCGGACAAAACTATACAAAAGGGACTATTGTTTGTTTTAGCAAGTGAACACATATCTTCAAATGCTTTATTTCTATATACAACAGTATCTGTTTTATTGCAACTAAATAAGTACAGACAAGTTATTAAGATTACACATAATTTAAGTTTCATATACCCTCCATTTATATCATTTTTTTTACTTTTATTTTTTCATTTACTATTGCAACATACCGCAGGCTTTGCTCCATTGCAATGTGCGGTAATAACTGTTTAAATCCGTCCGCTTGCCCAGCGGTATATAGCAACTTAATCCGCAATAGGTATTCACATCGAACATCTCGATAAAGCGGGGTGTTGCCGCCCTGTACAAAACGCATTTATTCAATTGCCTTTCAAATGCAGATTTATCTGCATCCGTGAAAGCCTTACTGATAAAATCCGAGAAATCAAAATGGTATTGCTCGTCGTACACATCAAGGCGTTGTACGGAAGTTCTGTCAAAAGAAGAAAAATCCAGATTATTGTTATCAATAAGACTTTTCATTGCCATTGCCAAGGCGTGTAGTTCCCGCGTATCAATCAAAGATACGGCTGCCGAACGATAGGCTCCGTTTAACTTGTTGTAATAATTAAAATAATGCCGGGCTACCGATTCTAAATGAATTTCCAGTTTTACGAGTTCCGGCATGATTTTATCGTAAGGAAATCCCTCGTAAATGGTTTCTGTGGATGATGCAATGACAAAATTTGCTTTGTTTCTTAATTCATATATAACCTCTACAGAACCCATCAGGCAAGCGTCCATAAGTATAAAATCAAATGTAACAGGCAGCGCTTCCGCCAATTCGGGTATATTTATGCCCGAACCTGTTTTCGGAAAAGAAGAGTCTATTCCAAACGCGCGCAGGGGTTTACTGGCTGGTAGCCACGAGGTTCCGTGCGACCAAAGCACCAACCCATATTCCTCTGCCGGATACAAACCGATAATCTCCCGGATTATCTTCGCCAGTGTTCCGGCATCAGCCGAATTTAATTCGGGATAGGTCTTTATACGTGTTTCTTTACTCTGTCCTATTTTTAACAGGAAAGGCGGCTCGTCCGGTAAATCTACAAAAACAAGCAGATTCGCGCCGGTTTCCGAAAATCCCTGTTTCATTTCCTCAATATCGGCTAAGGCATCGGCAGATAAATCGTTATCGGCTGCCATATAGACGATAAGGGTACGGCTGACCGGCTGAACAATGTCTTCATTGTCATGGCGGCATGAAATAAATGCCAAAGAAAACAGTAAGGTAATAAGTATGTCTTTATGTATCATTATTCGAGTAAATTACAATGGGTTAAATGTGAAGTATTACCCAGTAAAGCAATACTCCACAGATGATTTTAGACTGCGGAATTTCGTATTGCATACACCAAATCTCTATAAAATTGACTTGTTTTGTCAACAACAAATTTTTCAGTCTTTCCCGCTTTCAGAACTATTTTTAATCCGGTATCGAATATACCCCATATTTTATAGCTGACTACAGTCTCTACTTCAGAGAATGATATGGAAAGATTTCGATGGGATAAATTTAATTTATGCGGAACAAAAACCAGCTTATCTTGTAATAAATATCCCGCACCACCGTCGGAAATAATTCCTCTAACATGATTCATTAAACAATTACTAATCACTTTTTGTCCCTGATAGTTATCAACTTCAGCTATTTTCTTTTGTGTTTTTCTTAAATAAAGACCTTTTGCAGAACAAAAAAGTATGGCAAAAACTATACTCTGAATAATATTTGAGATAATTCTGTCGTCAAATAATTGTTTTATCACAAAAAATATGAGTACAGTAAATACAAAATATTGAATTTTAATGTTTTTCATAAATTAAAAATAATGTTTCCACATGTTTATGACTAATTGGTCAATAGAAGAAATGGAGGAACCCGCTATAGCTCCAAGTACAGCATCAGGTACAGAAAATACTCCCCCACTTGTAAGTAGCCCAACAGCTGCCCCTCCAATTGCTCCTTCGACTCCTCCTTTAACATCAGCCTCTACCATACCTTGTAACAACCAATGATCATAAGGACTTTCCGAACCATTTTTAAGTCTTGGACGCTCATATCCGTGTATCAATGCAAACCAATTATTAATATTTGTATGCCAGTATTCAAAAGAGGCACATGCCACAGCGGAACCGGCAAGAAATATCGTTAATTCATCGTGTTCTAAAGAAGAGAATGCTATTTTATTCAACTGGTCAACTTTAATTTTATGTTCACGAATGGATAAATATAAATTTTCTGACACATTTATTAGTTCTCGTATTAATTTGCTAAGTTTTTCTGACATTTTATCTTCCATTTCAGCATCAAAAAGGTTATTAGCGTTATTGCTTTTAATCCTTATTTGAGAATTTTTTGGAGTAAAATATTTTTCAGCTACTGTCTGTATATATTTTTCATCTAAATTGCCTACATAATTTTCCTTTAATATCGTTTCTGTTGTGGCTTTAAATACCTGGAAAATATTATCTTTTGTAAATTTAATTGCTTCCGTGTTCTTTAGTCTATGCTTAATATAAAGTCTCTCATATACATCTTGCATATTTCGATTATGTTCTTTTCCAATAAAAGAACTTTCTTCTAAAATTCGTTTTTGCTCTATGGTGAAATCAACAATATCATCGTTATTACTACAACTTTGCATAAAAACACCTAAAGAAACAACACTAAAAAGCATAAAGACTATGCTAAAAATTACTTTTTTATTATTTTTAAATATCATATTCATAAAATATCATTTTTAATTTGTTAGAGATTATTATTTTTTTGCTGTATCTATCTTTTCAACAGCCGGCATTATTAGCCGAATTAAGATTCATATATTTATCTTTGTACCTCTTTTCTTTATAGTATTTGAGAGGAAAGTTGGGGCGGAGCATCGGAAATTATCCTGCAAGAGAGAATCCTGTACCCACCCTTTTTTTCTATACCGTTTTTTCTTCAGCTATCAGTTTGAACATGTAGGTAAGTATTATTAGAGAAACAATACCTGCCAGCCCGGTAAACTCGGAAATCAATATATTTCCACCAATAGTCAGATTCATAACATTCGCCGAGATAATAAGACCTTGTATTGCTGCAGGAATAAAAAGCGAGCAACTGTTCCGGTACACATTATCCAATAAAAATGAAGATATAATAAAGATAACATATTGGATGAGTATATGGTAATAGCAAATTTCCGTTCCTCTGTAATTAAGCAAAATTACAGGTAGAAACCAGGTACCCCAGATAAGTCCGGTTACAATGTTCCTTTTATAATAACCTAAGTTAAGATTTTTTCCTATAAATCCCCTCCAACCCAATTCGCCGCCTAAGGCAAATATCATATTGTAGGTTAAACCGGCAATAAGCATAAAGCACACGGAAACCAGATACGTGATAATAAATCTAAATACTATATTCTCAGGCAAAATGATACCAAATAGATTAGAACCTTCATTTGGAATCGAAACTATACCGAATGATTGTATTTCAAGAATGTTTCCAGCTAAAAATATACAAAAAACATAAATGAGCGGATATATAAAAGCTGTACCCAGAATGTATATCAACGATTGCTTTATATGTATGCTTTTAAAGTTTACTTTGTACTCCCTTAATATTTCTCCGATATTCTTTTTTTCAGTAATCCATACCGCGATAGCGGGGATAAAATAGAATAAAGTTACAATACCTTGATTCAAGACAGTACCACTTTTTGACAGTAATAATTTTGCAATTATTACAGCCAAAGTACAAGCAACTAATACACAAATGAATCTCCCAAGTTTATTCATAATAATGAGTTTATTTAATATCCATAATGTATAGAGTAGCTGCCTCCTTCATTGCTTGCTACACTTATAGTTATTTTTATATTCATTCCTGAACTTACAGGCAGTGAAAATTCAGCAGCACCATTCCAGAATAAAATATTATAGGTTCCCATAGTTTCACTTCCATAAGGACTTTCCATTGTAACGCTCCCCAATCCAATTATAGCATTGGAATATACAACAACTCTTACATTTGTGTATCCTGCAGGAATAGTCAAATTGTGTGAGTTCGGAGTTTGACCATTGAGACTTCCTGACCCTTGGTAGTTCCATGTTTCTGCACCATTTTTCAGTCGTGGAGTAGAACGATTTATAGATATCGGCATGGATGATGGATCAAAGAATTGAATATCCGGATTTTCGCTAACTATTTTGAGAACTTCTTTATTTGCATTCTCGAGATAAGCCAACATTTCTTCATAAATAACATTACTCACCCCTAGTTCATTAGCATCTTTCCTTGAAAGTAGAAGCTTAAATTGTCCATCTGAATAAGATAGGTATTGATAAGTGATTTCGTAAGCTACTTTACGGTCTAAAAATGAATTATTATCTACATCAGAATCTTCTGTTGAACAACTTTGCATAAAAATACCTAAAGAAACAACACTAAAAAGCATAAAGACTATGCTAAAAATTACTTTTTTATTATTTTTAAATATCATATTCATAAAATATCATTTTTAATTTGTTAGAGATTATTATTTTTTTGCTGTATCTATCTTTTCAACAGCCGGTATTATTTGCCGTATTAACATTCATATATTTATCTTTGTACCTCCTTTCTTTATTTAAGAGAGGAAAAATGGTAACAGACAGTATTTTGATTTTGATACATAAACTGACTTATCTCCTTTTATTCCCCTTATCCATTATATATTTTCATTTCAATTTTATTTTAAAGTTGTTAATTATAGACATAAAATTGCTTGCCCGTTCTTTTTCTTCCACCATTTCCAGGCAAGCCGGATTATTATATGGTCTTGTCATACCGGATGATTAGTCCGTATTATTGAATCGCTGTTCGTGTTAAGTATATGAAAATTACTCCTGTTTGAGTTTTTCTCTATCCTTATATTCAGACTGTGCCTTCAAATAACTTTCTATCATCATTTGTTTATCTAATGAAGTGGTATCCATAAATAGATTGAGGTTCTCAACATCTCGTACTAACAAGTCATAATGAGCACTTTCAAAGCCTTTTTCTTCCCATTCTTCTTTACTGATAGTTATGTTGAATCTATTTTCACTTATTGTTACTCGATCATAGACTACCTCACTAAGTTGTTTAAGTAGAGCTTGTTCTTCTTCTGTTTGCAATTCGGAAGGAGTCATAAACAATGTCTGTAATTTAATGATTGACTCAGTTTCCGGATCTACTGGATTTTCTTTGTTTTCTGTTTTTTGTACACATGAAGCTAATAAGCCAAGTGTAATAAAAGAAATTACTAAAATTTTCTTCATTTTATTTTTATTTAAAGAGTTATTAATTAGAAATATAATACATAAAATTACATGCTCGTTCTTTTTCTTCCACCAATTTCAGATAAATCAGATTACTCTATGGCCTTGGCATACCGAGTGTGTAGTCCGTATCATTGAATTGGCTTTAGTGGGATAACATTATTAAAAAGGCTAAACTACTTTCTCCTCGTTGGAAACGAGGAGAAAATGAATTATTCATTACTTATATAAAATTATATAGACCAATAAATACAACTAATATAATCGCAAATA
>CAYFTO010000012.1:5299-33704 GCA_964346125.1 uncultured Paludibacter sp. | reverse complement strand
GGTCTCCAAAACCAGGTGTCGGGAGTTCGAGTCTCTCTACCCGTGCAAATTCTATAAGTATGAAGAGTAATTTTTTTAAAAGAGCTGTTAACAGCATAAAAGAATCGTATACCGAGCTAGTTCATAAAGTAACTTGGCCTACACGTGCTGAGTTAGCAAATAGTTCAGTGATAGTTTTGATAGCTTCCATCATAATTGCACTGGTCGTTTGGGCAATGGACTTTACGTTTGAAAAGATTATGACATTTGTATACGGATTGTTTTAGTAATTATATTTTAAGGTATTAGAAAAAGTGGGTGATTCAACAAATTTCAAATGGTATGTTTTACGTGCTATTGGAGGAAAAGAGAACAAGGTAAAAGAGTATATTGATATTGAAATCAGTAAGTCTGATCTTGGTCTTAGTGTATCACAGGTTCTTATTCCTACTGAAAAAGTAGTTCAAATCCGTGCAGGCAAGAAGGTTACCGTTGAACGTAATTATCTACCTGGGTATGTCTTAGTTGAAGCAAATTTAACCGGTGAAGTACAGCACTATTTACGAAATGTTCCTAATGTTATCGGTTTCTTAACAGAGGCTGATAGAGTTCCTACGCCCATTCGTCAGTCAGAGGTGGATCGCATCTTAGGTAAGGTCGATGAACTTCAGGAGGCTGGTGAAGAGATGTTGGTTCAATACTACGAAAATGAAAATGTGAAGGTGACTCAAGGTCCTTTCGCTGGTTTTAGTGGTGTTGTTGAGGAGGTAAGTAGTGATGGTAAAAAACTGAAAGTGATGGTATTGATTTTCGGTCGGAAAACTCCGCTCGAATTAAGCTTCACACAAGTAGAAAAAGAGTAAATATCTAGTTGTTACGCTAATGATATTTATTCTTCAGATTAAATTTAAATAAAATAAACGAAAATTATGGCAAAAGAAATTGCTGGACTTATTAAAATGCAGATAAAAGGAGGTGCTGCAAACCCATCTCCACCCGTAGGCCCTGCTTTAGGAGCTAAAGGGTTAAATATCATGGATTTTTGCAAACAGTTCAATGCCAGGACCCAAGATAAAGCAGGAAAAGTACTTCCTGTTATTATTACCTATTATGCCGATAAATCATTCGATTTTATTGTAAAAACCCCACCAGTTGCTATTCAACTTTTAGAAGCTGCTAAAGTAAAAGGTGGATCAGATGAGCCAAACCGTAAAAAAATTGCAAGAATTACTTGGGATCAAGTAAGAGAAATTGCAACTGATAAGATGGTTGACTTAAATTGTTTTACTGTAGAATCAGCTATGCGAATGGTAGCAGGTACAGCGAGAAGTATGGGTATTTCCATTAGGGGAGATTTTCCAGCAAATAATTAATTTAAACTTCAATTAAAATAATGAGTAAACTGACAAAAAATCAAAAGTTAGCTTTGGAAAAAATTGAAGCAGGAAAAGCCTATACATTGACTGAAGCAGCAGAATTAGTAAAAGAAATTACTACTACTAAATTTGATGCATCTGTTGATATAGATATTCGCTTAGGTGTTGACCCAAGAAAAGCTGACCAAATGGTTCGTGGTGTGGTAACATTGCCACACGGAACGGGTAAACAAGTTCGTGTTCTTGCATTGTGTAATCCTGATCAAGAAGCAGCTGCAAAAGAAGCTGGTGCTGATTATGTAGGATTAGATGAGTATATTGAGAAAATTAAAGGTGGTTGGACTGATGTAGATGTTATTATCACGCAGCCTGCTATTATGGGTAAGATTGGTGCTTTAGGCCGTATTTTAGGTCCTAGAGGATTAATGCCTAACCCAAGAAGTGGTACAGTAACGCAAGATGTTGCTTTGGCTGTTAAAGAAGTAAAACAAGGTAAGATTGACTTTAGAGTTGATAAAACAGGAATTGTACATACTTCTATTGCTAAAGTATCATTTACACCAGAAAAGATTGTAGAAAATGCACAAGAGTTTATTGATACAATTATAAAACTTAAGCCAGCTACAGCAAGAGGTACATACGTTAAGAGCATTTATCTTTCAAGCACGATGAGTGCCGGAATAAAAATCGATCCTAAATCGGTAGACGCTTAATAAGAAAGGAAGATTATGAAAAAGGAAGATAAAAGTACATTAGTAAACGAAATACAAGCTATTTTAGGCTCTTTCTCTCATTTTTACTTAACTGATATCGGTGGTTTAAACGCTGAAGATACCAGTTCATTGAGAGGATTGTGTTATAAGCAAGATATCAAATTAGTGGTTGTAAAAAATACTTTGCTTCGTAAAGCATTGGAAAATCTAGAGTTAGATTACAGCCCTTTATTTGATACGCTTAAAGGTGAAACATCGTTAATGCTAACAAACACAGGTAATGCTCCTGCTAAACTAATTAAAGAGTTTAGTAAGAAGAACAAATTGAAAAAACCTGTATTGAAAGGTGCATATGTAGAAGAGAGTTTCTATATTGGTGCAGAAACATTAGAAGAACTAACTAATATCAAGAGTAAAGAAGAATTACTTGGAGATGTTATTGGAATGCTTCTTTCACCAGTTAACGATGTTATGTCGGCACTCCAATCAGGAGCGAATACTATTCACGGTGTGTTAGATACACTGTCGGAGAGATAATTAACAAAACAAAGAAAATAAATATTTAAAAATAGAATTATTATGGCAGATGTAAAAGCTATAGCAAAAGAATTAGTTGAATTAACAGTTAAGGAAGTTAATGAGCTAAAAGTTATCTTAAAAGAAGAATATGGTATTGAACCAGCAGCAGCTGCAGTAGCAGTAGCAGGTCCAGCAGCAGCAGCAGAAGCTGCAGTTGAAGAAAAAACTTCTTTTGATGTAGTACTAAAATCACCAGGAGGTGCAAAATTAGCTATTGTTAAATTAGTTAGAGAATTAACAGGTTTAGGTCTTAAAGAATCTAAAGAACTTGTTGATGCTGCTCCTTCAGTAATTAAAGAAGGTGTAAGTAAAGATGAAGCAGAAGCACTTCAAAAAGCATTAACCGAAGGTGGTGCTGAAGTTGAGCTTAAATAAAACTGCTTGATTTACAGGTTTTTTGGTTTAGATTCCCTATCGAATAGGGATTCTAAACCTTTTTCTGTCTATACTTTATTAACTATTTATAGTTAAACTTGCTTCATTTTATTTTTTAAAAATCTTTGACAATGCCTATTAATTCAACTTCGCAAAGAGTAAATTTTGCATCTATCAAGAATCAAATGGAATATCCTGATTTTCTTGAAGTGCAACTAAAATCCTTTCAAGATTTTTTCCAAATGGATACTGCTCCTGAAAAGAGAAAAACTGAAGGATTATATAAAGTTTTTACCGAAAACTTTCCAATAACCGATACTCGTAACAACTTTGTGTTAGAGTTTCTTGATTATTTTATTGATCCCCCACGTTATACTGTAGAAGAGTGTTTTGAAAGAGGATTAACTTATAGTGTTCCTTTAAAGGCGAAATTAAAACTGTATTGTACAGATCCAGAACACGAAGATTTCGATACCGTGATTCAAGATGTTTTTCTTGGTCCTATTCCATATATGACCACCAAGGGCACCTTTGTTATCAATGGAGCTGAGCGAGTAATTGTTTCTCAACTGCATCGTTCACCTGGTGTGTTTTTCGGACAAAGTGTACATGCTAATGGTACAAAATTATATTCGGCACGTATCATTCCTTTTAAAGGTTCTTGGATAGAATTTGCAACTGATATTAGGAACGTAATGTATGCTTACATTGATCGTAAGAAAAAATTACCTGTTACTACTTTATTGCGTGCAATAGGCTATGAAACTGATAAAGATATTTTAGAAATATTCGATTTAGCCGAAGAAATTAAAGCTAATGTTTCTAACCTAAAAAAAGCTGTAGGAAGAAAATTAGCTGCTCGTGTATTAAAATCTTGGATTGAGGACTTTGTTGATGAGGATACTGGTGAGGTAGTTTCTCTTGAACGTAATGAGATTATAATTGATCGTGAAACGGTTCTTGAGAATGAGCATATAGATGAAATTATTGAGACGGGTGTATCACACATTTTAGTACATAAAGAAGAGTCTAATCAGGTAGATTATAGAATAATTTATGATACTCTTCAGAAAGACCCAAGTAACTCAGAAAAAGAAGCAATTTATTATATCTATAGACAACTTCGAAATTCAGAACCAGCTGACGATTCATCTGCTCGCGAAGTAATCAATAATTTATTTTTCTCTGAAAAACGATATGATTTAGGTGATGTTGGACGATTTAGAATTAATAAGAAACTAAATCTTGATATCGATGAAGAGATCAAAGTGTTGACCAAAGAAGATATTATTGAAATTGTAAAATATTTGGTTGAGTTAATAAACTCAAAAGCAGAGGTTGATGATATTGACCACTTAAGTAATCGTCGCGTTCGTACAGTAGGAGAGCAATTACATTCACAATTTGGTGTAGGTTTAGCTCGAATGGCTCGTACAATTCGTGAGCGTATGAATGTTCGTGATAATGAGGTGTTTACTCCAGTTGACCTGATTAACGCAAAAAGTATTACATCCGTCATTAACTCGTTCTTTGGAACCAATGCGTTGTCACAATTTATGGACCAACAAAACCCATTAGCTGAAGTAACACACAAGCGTAGATTATCAGCATTAGGTCCAGGTGGTTTATCCCGCGAACGCGCTGGTTTTGAGGTGCGTGACGTTCATTACACTCATTATGGTCGTTTATGTCCTATTGAAACTCCAGAAGGTCCAAATATTGGTCTGATTTCTTCACTTTGTGTTTATGCCAAAATTAATGAATTAGGCTTTATATCAACTCCTTACCGTATTGTTAAAGATGCTAAAGTGGATTTATCAGAGAATGGTATTAAATATTTTACGGCAGAAGAGGAGGAGGATTTTGTAGTTGCTCAAGGTAATGCCCCATTAAATGATGATGGTACATTCATTCGTGATAGAGTAAAAGCAAGACACGAAGCTGATTTCCCGCTGATTTCTCCAAGTGAAGTTGACTTGATGGACGTTTCTCCGTCACAAATTGCTTCTATTGCTGCTGCTTTAATTCCATTTTTAGAGCATAATGACGCTAACCGTTCATTGATGGGATCTAATATGATGCGTCAGGCAGTTCCTTTATTAAGACCAGAATCACCAATTGTTGGTACAGGTATTGAGAAGCAAGTTGTATTAGACTCACGTTCACAGATTTTAGCAGAGGGTAATGGTGTTGTTGATTATGTAGATGCTAAAATTATCCGTATAACGTATGAGCGAACAGAAGAAGAAGATCATATTAGCTTTGATTCAGCAACAAAAGAGTATACGCTATCGAAGTTCTTAAAAACGAATCAAAATACTACAATTGACCAAGTTCCTATTGTTAGAGCAGGTGAAAAGGTTGTTAAAAACCAAGTCTTGACTCAAGGTTTCTCAACTGAAAAAGGTGAATTAGCTTTAGGTAGAAACCTAAAAGTAGCATTTATGCCTTGGAAGGGTTATAACTTTGAGGACGCTATTGTTATTAGTGAAAAAGTAGTTAGAGATGACATCTTTACATCTGTACACGTTATAGAGCAGTTGTTAGAAGTTAGAGAAACCAAAAGAGGTGTTGAAGAGTTTACAGCTGATATACCAAACGTAAGTGAAGAGGCTACTCAAGATTTAGATGAAGATGGAATCATTCGCATAGGTGCTCGTATTGAACCAGGAGATATTATTATTGGTAAAATTACTCCTAAGGGAGAGTCTGATCCTTCACCTGAAGAGAAACTATTGCGTGCGATTTTTGGAGATAAAGCAGGTGACGTAAAAGACGCATCATTAAAAGCTACTCCATCATTATCAGGAGTTGTAATTAATAGATGCTTATTTACAAAAGCTCAAAAATCACGTCAAGAAAAAGCGGAAGATAAACTTATTCTTCCAAAATTGGATGAGCAATTTGAGAAAGATGCTGAAGCACTTAAAGATATCTTAATTGATAAGTTATTAACGTTGTTGAAAGATTCAACTTCGTCTGGTGTTAAAGATTATTTGGACGTAGATTTAATCTCTCGTAATAGTAAGTTTACAGAAGATCGCCTAAGAAATATTGATTATGCTTCAGTGCAACTTTCAGGTTGGACTAATAATAATCATACAAATGATTTGGTTCGTCAGCTTGTGCTTAATTATTTACAAAAGTTCAAAGAACTAGATGCTAAGTTAAAGCGAGAAAAATTCAATTTAACAATTGGAGATGAACTTCCAACAGGAATTGTTCAGATGGCAAAAGTTTACATTGCCAACAAACGAAAAATACGTGTAGGAGATAAAATGGCTGGTCGTCACGGAAATAAAGGTATTGTTTCACGTATTGTTCGACAAGAAGATATGCCATTCTTGGAAGATGGAACACCAGTTGATATTGTATTAAACCCATTGGGTGTGCCATCACGTATGAACTTAGGACAGATTTATGAAACTGTTCTTGGTTGGGCAGGTAAAGAGTTAGGTATTAAGTTTGCAACTCCAATTTTTGATGGAGCTGAATTAGATGACCTAAATGAATGGTGTGATAAAGCTGGAGTGCCACGTTATGGTAAAACATATTTATATGATGGTGGTACCGGAGAGAGGTTTGATCAGGCTGCAACAGTTGGAATTATCTATATGCTTAAATTAGGGCATATGGTTGAAGATAAAATGCACGCTCGTTCAATTGGTCCTTATTCACTTATTACACAACAACCATTAGGTGGTAAGGCTCAGTTTGGAGGTCAACGTTTTGGAGAGATGGAGGTATGGGCATTAGAAGCGTTTGGAGCAGCTAATATCCTACAAGAAATTCTGACTGTAAAGTCAGACGATGTGCAAGGAAGAGCACGTACTTATGAAGCCATTGTGAAAGGTAATCCGCTTCCAGTACCAGGAATTCCTGAGTCGTTGAATGTGTTGTTACACGAGTTAAGAGGTTTAGCTTTAAGTGTAAACTTAGAATAAATCAATTACTGTATAACAACAATTTGATGAATCTATTATTCGATCAACAAACTAATAAATTCATCGATATACAACTAAATTAATTTTTCAATTTTAGTCGATATTATAACATGGCTTTTAAAAAAGAAACTAAACCCAAAAGTGGTTTTAATAAAATATCAATTGGATTAGCATCGCCTGAAGATGTATTGCGTTTATCAAACGGAGAGGTTTTGAAGCCTGAAACAATCAATTATCGTACGTATAAGCCAGAGCGTGACGGGTTGTTTTGTGAGCGCATTTTTGGTCCTACAAGGGATTTTGAGTGTCATTGTGGAAAATATAAGCGTATTCGTTATCGTGGAATCGTCTGTGATCGATGTGGGGTTGAAGTTACTGAGAAAAAAGTAAGACGTGAACGCACAGGACACATTCAATTAGTTGTGCCAGTTGCACATATTTGGTATTTCCGTTCTTTACCTAATAAAATTGGATATTTATTAGGATTATCAACAAAGAACTTAGATTCAATTATCTATTACGAAAAATACGTGATTATTCAAGCAGGTATTTTAGATAATGGTGAAAATATTGTTGATGGTGAACTTATTACTGAAGACGAGTATCTTGACTTATTAGAAACTCTACCTCGTGAAAATCAAATGTTGGATGACAGCGACCCCAATAAGTTTATTGCTAAAATGGGGGGTGATGCTATTGTTGATATGCTTGCACGTATTGACTTAGACACGTTATCTTATGAATTGCGAGATAAAGCAAGTTATGATACTTCACAGCAACGTAAGGCAGAAGCATTAAAAAGACTTCAAGTTGTAGAGTCTTTCCGTGCATCAAAATCTAAAAACAAGCCAGAATGGATGGTAATTAAAGTGGTTCCAGTTATACCGCCTGAATTACGTCCATTAGTGCCATTAGATGGTGGTAGGTTTGCTACTTCAGATTTAAATGATTTATATCGCCGAGTAATTATCCGTAATAATCGTTTAAAACGTTTGATTGAGATCAAAGCTCCTGAAGTGATTTTACGTAATGAAAAACGTATGCTTCAAGAAGCAGTGGACTCTCTATTTGATAATTCAAGAAAATCAACTGCAGTTAAATCTGATGGTAATAGACCTTTAAAATCACTTTCAGATAGTTTGAAAGGAAAACAAGGACGTTTCCGTCAAAACTTATTAGGTAAACGTGTTGACTATTCTGCTCGTTCGGTAATTGTAGTAGGTCCAGACTTAAAAATGCACGAATGTGGATTGCCTAAAGATATGGCCGCAGAGCTATATAAACCATTCGTAATTCGTAAATTGATAGAGAGAGGTATTGTAAAAACGGTTAAATCTGCGAAGAAAATTATTGATAGAAAAGATCCAGTAATTTGGGATATTCTTGAGTATGTTATGAAGGGGCATCCTGTTCTATTAAACCGAGCTCCAACATTGCACCGTTTAGGTATTCAAGCTTTCCAACCTAAAATGATTGAAGGTAAAGCCATTCAATTACACCCATTAGCTTGTACTGCATTTAATGCTGACTTTGACGGTGACCAAATGGCAGTTCACTTACCATTAGGTAATGAAGCTATTTTGGAGGCTCAAATTCTGATGTTAGCTTCTCACAATATCCTTAACCCTGCTAATGGTGCGCCAATTACAGTACCTTCACAAGATATGGTTTTAGGATTGTATTATATGACTAAACCAAGAGCAGGTCTGAAGGGTGAGGGACTAAAATTCTATTCACCAGAAGAGGCAGAAATTGCATATAATGAAGGTAAAGTTGATTTACATGCCATTATAAATGTTCGTTTAGAATCTTTAGACGAAAATGGAGAAAGTAAAACCGAGTTGGTTGAAACCACTGTAGGACGTATTCTATTTAATAGACATGTACCTGCTGAGATGGGCTTTGTGAATGAGTTACTTTCTAAAAAATCTCTACGTGATATTATTGGCCGTATCATTGAAAAATGTGGTGTAGCTCGTACAGCGCAATTCTTAGATGATATTAAAGATATGGGTTATGATATGGCTTTCCGTGGTGGACTGTCGTTCAACTTGAGTGATATTATTATTCCTGATCAAAAACATGAATTAGTTGCAGAAGGAAATGCAGAAGTTGAAGAGATTATGAATAACTATAATATGGGATTCATTACACCTCGTGAACGTTATAATCAAATTATTGATATTTGGACACACGTTAATACTAAGCTATCAAATGTATTGATAGATGAGCTTAAGGCTGATAATCAGGGTTTCAACTCAATGTATATGATGTTAGACTCAGGAGCTCGTGGATCAAAAGAACAGATACGTCAGTTGGCTGGTATGCGTGGTTTGATGGCTAAACCTCAAAAATCAGGTGCAGAAGGAGCTCAAATTATTGAGAACCCAATTTTATCAAACTTTAAAGAAGGTCTATCAGTTTTAGAGTATTTTATTTCAACGCACGGTGCTCGTAAAGGACTTGCAGATACAGCCTTAAAAACTGCAGATGCTGGTTATTTAACTCGTCGTTTGGTGGATGTGTCGCAAGATGTTATAATCACAGAAGACGATTGTGGTACTTTAAGAGGCTTAGTTGTTTCTGAAATTAAAAAGAATGAAGAAGTAATCTCTTCATTAGAAGAGCGTATATTAGGACGTGTGTCTGTACATGATGTGCAAGATCCACTTACAGGAGACGTAATTGTTGAAGCAGGAGTGCAGATCGATGAATTGATGGCTCGACGCATAACTAATTCACCAATTGAGCAAGTTGAAGTTCGTTCAGTTTTAACTTGTGAATCTACCCAAGGAGTTTGTGCTAAATGTTATGGTCGTAACTTAGCAACTGGAAAAATGGTTCATGCTGGTGAGGCTGTTGGCGTTATTGCTGCTCAGTCAATTGGAGAGCCTGGTACACAGTTGACATTACGTACTTTCCACGTTGGGGGTATTGCTTCTAACATCGCTACTGAATCAAGTATTAAACTAAAATATGATGGTATTGTAGAGTTTGAGGAGTTACGAACTGTTCCTTCAGTTGATGATGATGGAAAAGTACATGAGATTGTTGTGAGTCGATTAGCAGAAATGCGCGTGATTGATCCCAATACCAATATCGTGTTGACAACTCAAAATGTGCCTTACGGATCTAAGCTATTTGTAGCAAACAAAAGCTTGTGCAAAAAGGATGATATCATATGTTCTTGGGATCCATTTAATGCTGTTATTATTGCAGAAAATGACGGTACTATTGAGTTTGATGATGTAATTGAGAATACTACCTTTATCACAGAAGTAGATGAAACTACAGGCTTACGCGAAAAAATTATTATTGAGACAAAGGATAAAACAAAAATCCCTTCTGCAAATATTATAGATGCAGATGGAAATGTTTTACGTACTTACAACTTACCAGTTGGTGCTCATATGGTAATTGACAATGGTGCAGCAATCAAATCAGGTCAAATGCTTGTGAAGATTCCACGTGCGGTAGGAAAGGCTGGTGACATTACGGGAGGTCTTCCTCGAGTAACTGAATTATTTGAAGCTCGTAACCCTTCAAATCCAGCGGTTGTTGCTGAGATTGATGGTGAGGTTAAATTTGGTAAAATAAAGCGTGGTAACAGAGAAGTAAGTGTTATTACAAAAGATGGAGATGAGAAAAAATACCTAATACCACTATCAAAGCAAATTCTTGTACAAGAAAATGACTTTGTGCGTGCAGGTACAGCTCTTTCTGATGGTGCTATAACACCTGCAAGTATTCTGTTAATTAAAGGTCCTACAGCTGTACAAGAGTATATCGTTAATGAGGTACAGGACGTTTACCGCTTACAAGGTGTTAAAATTAATGACAAACACTTCGAAGTTATCGTACGTCAAATGATGCGTAAAGTAGATATTCTAGATCCAGGAGACACTCGCTTCTTGGAGAAACAAATTGTCGATAAAATCGAATTTATGCAAGAAAATGACCGCATTTGGGGTAAAAAAGTTATTACTAAAGCTGGTGACTCTACAACTCTTAAAGAGGGACAAATTATTACCGCGCGTAAACTTCGTGATGAGAATAGTATGCTAAAAAGACGTGACTTGAAATTGGTTGAAACAAGAGACGCGGTACCTGCAACCTCTAATCAGGTGTTGCAAGGAATTACTCGTGCAGCTTTACAAACCAAGAGCTTTATGTCTGCTGCTTCCTTCCAAGAAACAACGAAAGTACTTAACGAAGCTGCTATTAATGGTAAAGTTGACAAGTTAGATGGTCTTAAAGAAAACGTTATTTGCGGACATTTAATTCCTGCAGGTACTGGAATACGTAACTACGATAAAATTATTGTAGGATCGCGTGAAGAGTATGAGAAGATGTTAGATGCTCGTAGAAATGTTACTGATATCGATGACGAGGACGGATTAATTTAATATCCCAAGTTTATTATATAAAAAAAGAGTTTACTTATTACAGAGTAAACTCTTTTTTTTGATTTAAAATTGAAGAAGTTTTAATAAAAGTCTGTACTTAAAACTTTGAACTCGGTTCTACGATTTATTTGATTAGCTATCTCTTGCTCATGATCTTCGAGGTTTAAAATATAAGCCTCTGTTAATTTAACTCCTTGTTCTAAAAATGAATACTCCTTAGCAGTTCGTAAATCAACAACGAAGGGTAACTCTTCTCCATAACCAATTGCTGTTAATCTTCTTCCATCAATTCCAGATTTAATCAAATAATCAACAACTGATTGCGCTCTTCCAGCTGATAAAACTCTATTGTATTCATTATTACCTTTAAAATCGGTATGAGAACTGAGCTCAATAGTAATGTGTGGATTTTCTTCTAAGATATTGATAAGTTCATCCAATCCTTCTTTTGATTCAGGACGTAGAGTTGTTTTGTCAAAATCGTAATAAATATTATCCAACCTTGTAGAAGCAAAATTGGGAGATAAATTAAAATTTCGATAATAGGTTTCACTTTCTCTTTTGCTTACATGATATGTAGATATAGTATCACTAATATTTAGGTAGTTAGTACCTGTTGCTTGTAATAGGTATCTTGTGTTTGTATTTAGTTTAAACCTGTAAGAACCATCACGCTTAGCAGTAACCCGAGCTGAAGTGCCGTCATTACCAACTATATTTATTCGTGCATTTGGAACATTTTCTCCACTTTTTGCCAATATTATTCCTTCTAAAAAGTAAGTTAATTCAGGAAGTTCAAAACTGTAAAGAGCATCATATCCTCTCATTTCGTTCCGATTAGAAGAAAAATAGCCAGAATTTGTATTTCCCGAAAAACTCATACTAAAATCATCACCATTGGAATTAATAGGCGATCCCATGTGAGTGATTATCCAGTCTTCTGATTTATTATCTTCATTAACAACAAGTTTTGCTTCAAAAATATCCAAACCACCTAAACCGGGATGTCCATTAGATGAAAAGTATAATGTTCCATCAGCTTTGAAAGAGGGAAACATCTCGTCACCTGGAGTATTAATTTTATTTCCTAGGTTTTCTACAAATTCAGCTTTCCCACCCTCAATTTTAGCCCTCCAGATGTCCTTGCCACCTTCACCACCTGGTGCATCTGATACAAAATAGAGCATATTGTCAATGGGTGATAGAGCGGGATGGGCTACAGAAATGGTGCTGTCATTAAATAAAGTAATGGTTGTAGGATTCGACCAAGTACCTTCACTTCGATTTGCAATTATAATTTGAGTTCCATCACCTTTAGCGTCTTCAGTTATAGATCGAGTGTAGTACATTGTTTGACCATTCGATGAAAATGAAGCAACACCTTCGTCATTTTTACTATTAATATCACCCTCAATTAATTCTGCTTTTTCCCAAATACCCTTGCTGTTTTTTTTCATCAAAAAGAGAGAGTTGTTAGGCTGAGCAGTAATTAAACTTGGTTTTAATGGCTTTTCTTTCGAATTTATTTTTCTATTGCTGGTAAAAACAAGCATATTGCCTTCATCATCAGCAAATGCAGGGCTGAATGAAGAGCTTCGAGCAACATTAAATGGCTTTTCACGTGATACATTATGGCGAGTTGGGTGTTCGATTATGCTATCAGCCATCAATGCACCTTGTAATCCACTAATGGCAATTTTATTATCAGCATTGCTTGATAGGAAGATCTTGTATTGTTCAATAGCATTTTTATATTTACCATTTCTATGAAAAGCTTGAGCCATTTTCAAATAAACAATACTATCATTGTATTGATTGCGTATAGCATTCATAAATACTTGTTCGGCTCTTGAAAATCCGATAAGACGATAGGACTCACCTTGTTTAAAGGCAACATCGGCTCTAAACTCTTTCTCTTTGAACGATATTTTACTATAAGCTTTCCTGTAATAATCACCAGCAGCGGCATACATTCCATTTTCAAAATGTTTATCTGCTTTTCTAACTAAGCGTTTTGGGGTTCCACAAGAATAACTTAATAAGAAAATGAGAGCAAAGCAAGTAAATAATAATACTTTTCTTGATAATAATTTAATCATAAATAACATAACTTCTTACTCATCTATAAAAACTAATAATTCATTTTTTTATTGTACAATCAAGGATGTGAATCTTTTATTTACTACTTTCTAATCAAGTGTTTTTGAAAATCATAATAAAAACAAAAAAATCTATAAGCATATTGAACAAATTTATTACTTGTAGTGTTAATGTAGTTAAAGATTTCAATTTGTTGAATGAAATATGGTTTAATAAGACGCCTAAGAAGATTAAAAATTCTATTATTTCATCTTTAAAGTATCAATATGCTATTTCTTCATGGAATTAAAATAAATGTTTAACAAATAAATGTATAATTATTATGAAAAGATCTAAATTACTACTTAGGAAAGTTTTAGTTTTATCTCTAATACTGTCTATCCCTTTAGCTGTATTCAATTCATGTGATAGAGATGAAAATAAAAATACTAATACAGGTATGTTCCCAACTCCAGAATATCCATCACCAGATGATGCAGATGTTGTATTAGTGGCCGTAAACGCAACAGCGCCTTCTCCAATGCCTTCAAATTCGTTAGTAGATTTGGGTCCTTTTGGAGATGATGTGTTTAATGTTGAAATAGGAATGGGAGTTGCTGTTTTTAAAAACAAAGGTAAAGCAGACAAAGTACTGCTTAATGGCAAAGAGCTTAAATATACGAATGGAGTTTATACATGGTTACCTGATTTTTCCTCTTTTCTTGACCCAAGTGATGCTTTTGGAATAGATTTGAGTGGTAATATTACGTGGGAAATTACAAATCCGAATATTAATAAAACTTTAAATAGACTGCCATCGACTCCTAAGATAACATCTTCTAAAGAGATTACTCGTTCAAGCGGATACAATTTGACTCACAGCCGAGTAACTGGTGCTGAAAAAATACTTTATGTGATAGCATCGGAAAAAGGAGATCCTATTTTGAAAGAGAAAGTAGGGAGTTCGACTTCATGTGAATTTACAGCTGAAGAGTTATCCAAACTATCAAAATCAGAACATGCAATGGTTCAAGCTAATGCTTATACTATTACAAACGAAACGATTGGAGGTAAAAAAGTGTACTTTGTAAGACAGTCCTCTTTTTCGGTTATGAATGTAAATTTAAAATAGAAGTTCCCATAAATTATTTATTATTAATCAATTCATTAATTAAAAGTTATGAAAAAAAGTTTAAAATCAATTTTAGTAGCAAGTTTGTTTTTGTTTGCTATTAGCATTTCTTCATCAGCTCAATCATTTCAGCAAGGTGATAAATTATTAAATATCGGTGTTGGATTTTCAAGCGGTTTAGCAGGTATGTCTATACCACCTGTTAGTGCTAGTTATGAAGTTGGAATCACAGATAATATCAGCGTTGGTGCTTACGGTGGTTTATACTCAATATCATCATCAGTGGCAGGTTTTAAAAGTAGTACAATGAGTATTGCAGCTCTAGGAAGGGCGGCTTATCACCACGACTTTGGAGTTGAGAACTTAGATACCTACGCTGGACTTATGGCTGGGGCTGGTATAACATTATTGAATTCAAATATACCTGCTTTAGATAACAGCACAAATGTAGGCTTTGGATGGGGTGCATTTTTAGGTGCTCGTTACTACTTTACACAAAGCATGAGTGCTTTTACTGAGTTAGGAGCAGGCTTTACTAACGTAACTGTGGGTATATCTTTTAAGATGTAAAATTTTTACGATAGTTTGAATTTAAACAAGTTTTACAAAATAACTGATTTTGTAAAACTTGTTTTTACTATATTATTTACAACATAATTTTATTTATTTAATTAAAGAATATTCACCTATGCATAGAAATTTACAATATAATCATAAGTTACTTGTGTCATTAATAATAGTGTTTTTATCTGTGTTTTCATCAAAAGCTCAAGAATGGACTTGGGCAGTAAACCCAAGCTCTTACGCTGCAGATATAAGCACAGGCATTGCGGTTGATAGCAATGGAAATAGCTACACAGTTGGTTACTCTCAGTCAGTATATAAAAACTCTTTTGGTGTTGAATATTTTCCTATGATTGTTGGAAATGACACTCTGTGGATGAACACGCAAAGTGCTATTATAGCCAAATATGATAAAGATGGTAATGCAGTGTGGGGTCGTTCTGCTAATACTGACAGTGGATTGTCATTATTCACCTGTGTTTCGTTGAGTAACGATGGAAGTATCTATGCTGCAGGAAATTTTAGAGCAGACAACATCATTATTGGTGATATTACATTACAACGTAAGTCATCTGTTGATTCATATGATGTTTTTATTGTTAAATTCGACGAAAATGGCAATGTGATTGATGCACAAAACTTTGGCGGATATGATGGTGCTAATATCCACAAAATAGCAGTAGATAAAGAAGGAAGCGTATATATTGCAGGTTCATTAAAAGGCAAAGAAGTTCGATTTGGAGATATTTTACTTTCCGGACCTGGCTCATCTATATGGTATGATATATTTGTCGTTAAGCTTGATGATAAAGGCAAGGCCTTATGGGGAAAAGCCTCTAAGGGTGGATTAAGTGAATATCATAAAACTGAAGAGCGAGACAGGGTTACAAGTATAGCGGTTGATAATAAGGGTGGTGTTTATATAACTGGATTTTTCAACAGCTTAGCTTTATGGTTTGATACAATTCAAATTCCCTATTCAAATCCAAGACCTATGACAGCCTTCACAGCCAAGCTAAGTGCTGCTGATGGCACTGTAAATTGGGTGAAAACAGGCGATCCAGCAGATAATAAATCTAAAGCTTCACGTGGGGCTGATATCGCAACGGATAAAGATGGGAATGTATATGTGATGGGATATTTTAATGCAAGTTCTGTTAGCTTTGAAGGGCATAGCTTAGATAATTTAAATGACCCTGGATTTAGAGAGCCTCGTGGCCCAAGTATGTTCTTAGTGAAATATGATGAAAATGGAGATGTGATGTGGCTAAAGCGTCCAATGGAGTCAATGTTTTATGAAGAGGTAAACAATAATAGTTTTGATGAAGAGGATGGACGAATAGCAGTAGATGATACAGGCAATGTATTTATAACTGCATCTTTTAAAAAAGAAATAACCATTGGTGACGAAACCTATGAAACAGATTACAACAACAAGCTATCAGAGGGAATAGTTGTGAAATTCAATTCTGAACTTACACCTATATGGTATAATTATGTGTCAGATCGGTTTGAAAACCGAATGCGCGGGATAGGGGTTGATAGTAGCGATGGAGTTTATTTGGCGATAACTTCTAAAACAAACAATAATCGAGTTGGTGATTTGGTTTACTTCGGAAATGAGATTGAAATGACCAATGAGAATAGTGTCGCTACATACGATATGTTTGTAGCTAAAATAAAAGATAGAGGTGCCAACACAGCATTAAATGATAATAAAATAAAAAAGATGATATTTCTGTAAACACAGATCATGCTAAGGCTGTGATTATACAATCTAAACAATCGACAATAAAAAAGATAAGGGTATATAACTCTTTAGGTAGAATTATTTATTCTAAGAATCCTAATAATGTGTCAGAACTTAAAATTGAAGCTAAGAAGTTTTCAAATAACAGTGTTTACCTATTTTATATTCAAACAGAGGCAGGTAGTTATGTGAAAAAACATATGATAAGATAGTTCAGTTCTCTAAAAATAAAGTGATATTTTTTGCTCCATATTAAATTTTGAATTACTTTTACAGTGTGAAACTTGTGAAGGATTTTGAGCTAAAGTTCGCCACTTCGCCAAGTTGCAAAACAGTTGTAAACAAGCTGCAAATAGCAACGTGAAAAGTAGAAAAAAGAGTTATAACAAATATCTTATCTGCGAACGGAGCGGACTTTAAACAGAGAAATAAAATGAAGAAAATTTTTTATCTTTTAACAGTATTAGTTTTATTGTTTTCTTGCACTGATAATCTTACTAAGTTGGAGTTAGACAAGCAGGAAATAACAATGAAAGTTGGCGAAGTGGAAACTTTAGAAATAATCAATTTTTCCCCATCAAAACCAGACAAATTTACAATTACAGTTGTTTCCGAGGACCCGGATATTGTAAAAATTGAAGACGGAAATTTAGTTGCAATACGGCAAGGTCAAACAAACATAAAAGTTATGGTCGAAGATGTTGTAGCGAATTGTTTAGTAACCGTTTCGGGCGTTTATGACGAAAAAAATGACATTTATATTGTTGGTGGCGGAATGGGAAACAAAGCAATATATGCCAAAAACGGAATTACTTATGAATTATCTTCTGAGAAAAGTTTAAGTGGTGCTACCTGCATTGATATTCAAGGAGAAACTATTTATATCGGTGGTTATGAATATAATGGAGACGGAGATCCTTCAAAAGCAATATTATGGAAAAACGGAGAAAATATAAAATTATCAGATGATGGCAGTGTGACAGGCATTGCAGTTTTAGGAAATGATGTTTATGTGGTTGGTCAGAACACCTCTGACGAATCTTATAGCGTTGCAACCATATGGAAAAACGGCACACCGACTCGTTTGAATCCAATGCCAACACATGTACCTTCTTATGCGAATGCCATATCTATTCTAAATAATGATGTTTATGTCGTTGGACGTTGTATTGTAGAAGAAAATGACTGGAATATGACAGCGGTTTATTGGAAAAACGAAGAAATGATACCTCTTTCCACAAAAGATAGTTATGCTGTTGATATAACAACTTCGGGAGATGATGTTTACATTTGCGGTAGAGAAATGACTGAAGGAGTTAGCATTGCGAAATATTGGAAAAATGGAATTGAATTTGATTTATCTGACGGCACTATTAACAGTGGAGCTTCGAGAGTTGTGGTTGAAGGAGAAGATGTTTATGTTACCGGTTACGAAGAGCTCAGAAAAGATTTTTATATTCCTGTTTTTTGGAAAAATGGTGTAAAACAAATACTAACTGAAGAAATGTTGCACGGTTACAACCCAGTTATTGCAGTTTCGCAAGGCGATACCTACATTATTGCCAATCTTTTTTATGGCAATGAAGACCTTTATCTGAAAAATAATCAAGCTTTTTATTTCAACGGCAATTCATACATGCACCCAACCGCAATTAAAATTGTCGCAAAATAATAAAAATAAAAATTGCCTCCTACAACGAACGGTTTCACGCAAGCGGGGGCAAGTGATCTAATAAAAGAGCCTTTATTCATTAAAAACTATAGAATAAAGGCTTTTTTATTATTTTATTAGAGTTAAAATCAATAAGAATACAGTGCCATTATTTAGCGATATACTCCTCTAAAAATTCTTTAAGAACAACAGCTTGATTGTTCTCTCTATCTTTGGCACTATACACCAAAGTAATGTTTTGTGTTTTTGCTATTTCTTTAAGCTGATCTAAAAGTTCATTTTTTTCTTTTAGCTCATCAATATATTTTGCTTTGAACTCTTCAAAGCGTTCAGGTTCGTGCCCAAACCACTTTCTAAGGTCAGTAGAAGGGGCAATCTCTTTCATCCAAGTATTGAAAGCTCCTTTCTCTTTACTGACACCACGGGGCCATAGTCTGTCTGTTAATACTCGATACCCATCACCTTCAGCAGCTCCATCATAAGCACGCTTTATTTGAATTTTATTCCTCATAATTTGAACTGTTTTTGAACAATATTGATTGGTATTTATCAATATCTCTTTTAAATTTAATTTCTATATACGAACAAATAGGAACTACTTGATATTCGTTTTCCTCAACAAATTGTATCATTTCGTCAAATAACTTCGAAGCAAGTCCCTTTCCATTATACTCTTTATTCACCTCCGTATGAGTTGCAAACAAGATGTTGTTTTTAATTTTAAACTCAAGCTTTGCAATTAAATCACCATCTTTCTCTATATAAAAATACCCTTCCGAGTTGTAAAGCTTTAGATGTACCATCCTAGTTACTTGAATAAATGAAAGTAATTTGATACTAAAACAACGAGAATGTAAAATAGTTCTCAACTAACTTGTAAATCATTCAAAGTTATATAGTTTTTTTGATACAAGCAAAGAATAGTTGAATCATTTTTACTTATATATTTTGAGTAGCACATTATAATCTTTATCTTTGCAGTTTAATTAATAATTTTATTTAATTACTTTCAAATCAATAATAAAATAACTATGAAATTAAAATCTATTTTATTAACTATCATTCTGTTTTCTGTGTTTTCGTTAAAGGCGGGTATTGAGCATATAATGCCTAAGCCACAGCAGGTAAGCGAGACTAACGGAGTATTTCAATTAAATCAATCTATCCAATTAGTTTTACCAAGTTTGTCAGAAAGTGACCCTGCTATAGAGTCTCAATTGACTCAACTTGTTGAAAGTAACGGAGGTAGTATCGTGTCGTCTACTTCTAATCAAATTAAAGTAGAGTTAGTATCTAATGTTGCAGGAGCAGAGTTTCAAGATGAAGCTTACTCAATTGCAGTAACACCATCTTCGGTTTTAATTAAAGCTAAAACTACACGTGGAGCTTATTGGGGTGTCCAAACACTTATTCAGATGGCAGAAGCTAATAATAATGTGCTGAATGCGTGTGAAATTACTGACTGGCCAGCTTTTCGACTTCGTGGATATATGCACGATATTGGTCGTAGCTATATGGAATTTGAAACACTAAAAACTCATATAGAAAAACTATCTCGTTTCAAAATTAATACTTTCCATTGGCACTTAACAGACAATCAAGGTTGGAGATTGCAAAGTTTGGTTTATCCAGAATTAAATGCCAATTCAAGTTATACTCGCCATGCTGGAAAATACTATACTATTGCTCAAGCAAAAGAATTAGTTGCATTTGGAAAAGCTCATGGTGTAGATATTATTCCTGAAATAGATATGCCTGGTCATAGTGAAGCTTTTCGTAAAGCGATGGGACATGTGATGCTTACCGAAGATGGTTTGATCAAAATGAAAAATATTATGACTGAAGCTTGCGAAACTTTTGAGGGAGTTGAATGGTTCCATATCGGAAGTGATGAAGTTCGTGCTGGGGATACAAATGGAAGCACCATTTCTGAGTCGTATTTTATTCAGCAAATGTCTGCACATATTCGTAGTAAGGGTATGAAAGTTGTAGTTTGGCGACCTGGTCACGGTTATTCTGAATCAGATGTAGATATGACACATATGTGGTCAAGTAGTGGAAGCACTTTAGGTTCTTTACCAGCAATTGATTCACGTTATCATTACATTAATCACTACGACCAATATGCTGACGTAGCTGGTATCTACAACAGTACTATTGCTGGACAAGCTAAAGGAAGTCATCAATATGCTGGTGTAATTGTTGGGATATGGAATGACCGCATCATGCCTACCGATCATGATATTGTGGAGCAAAATGCCTTTTATTCTTCTGTATTAGCGATAGGCGAACGCGCTTGGATGGGTGGAGGTCATGGATATATTACACAAAAAGGAACAATGATTGATCCGCTTGATCCGCAATTTAAAGATTGGGAGCGTCGTTTCTTATTCCATAAAAAAGGATTTTTGAGTGACGAACCCATTGCCTATGTTAAGCAAACTAATGTTATTTGGAGAATTACAGATCAATTCCCAAATGAAGGAAATAAGTCAAAAGTTTTTCCACCTGAGTCTGAATTGAAATCATCTTACGATTATGATGGAAAAACTTACAATACACGCCAAGCAATTGGTGCAGCTATTTACCTTCGTCATGTTTGGGGTACGCTTATTCCTTCATTCTTCAATAACCCACAAACTAATAGCACAGCTTATGCTTATACTTATGTATATTCCCCAATTCAACAAACTGTAGGTGCACAAATAGAGTTTCAAAACTATGGTCGTTCAGAACCAGATTTACCACCTCCTACAGGAAAATGGGATTACAATGAAAGTAAAGTATGGGTAAATGATTCCGAAATAGCACCACCCGCTTGGCAAAACAAGCATACTAACAGAAGTCAAGAAATAGTTCTTAAAAATGAGAACTTCCCAGCGAGACCTCCTATTCAGATTGAATTGAATGAAGGTTGGAATAAAGTCTTGATAAAATTACCCAATAGTGGATTCTCCATAAGTCAAATTAGATTGTTAAAGTGGATGTTTACGTTTGTATTTACAACTCCTGATGGTAGCTCTGAAGTAGATGGATTGATTTATTCTCCTGATAAGGTTACTAATCAAGCGCAAGCAAACTTAATAGAAGCAATTGATAACGCCAGAGCTTTAAGTACCTCAGCTCAGAAAGGATTTGAGCCAGGTTTTTATTCTCCAGATGTAGTTGATAATTTCTTAGCGCAAATAGCCTTAGCTCAATCCGTAAGTGAAAGTGAGGTTGCTAATGCAGAGTACGAAACTGCAATGAACATACTTGTAGGCCATATAAATGCATTCAAGTCAAGCTTTAATTTGCCAAAAGTAAGCACTAATGAAAAGAGCTATTGGTATTCATTTTCTACGCCATTGCGTACAAATAATGGTAATAATTTCATTACCTTCAAAGGAAATGATCAAAACTTAGTAGCTGAGACTTTTAATGAAACAAATGAAGCCCAGCAGTGGAAAGTTACACAAAACAGTGACGGTACTTATAATATAATTAATCGTAGCTCCGATAGTCATATAAGCAAAAACTCTGCATATAACACGGCATTAAAATCACAAAGTGGTTCTCCTACTTCAGCAGGATGGACATTTGAATTAAGCGGCACAGCTAACTATTTCATTGTAAAATCAGGTGATGTACAATTTAATCAAACTAATTATTCACCATATACAGTTTTTAACTGGGGTGGTGGTGCAGACTTGACAGATACAGGTTGTCAATATTTAATACGTAGCGAAGATATTGAAGGAGCTGATGCATTTGATATTTTGCAATTGAAAATAGTTGAAGCCTACAATGCTTTGTCATCTACTTCGTTGGGAGACTATATAGGTTATTATTCTGCTGAAGTAAGATTAGAGTTACAAAATGCGATAGATGTAGCAGTATTAGTTAAAAATAATCCAGCAAGTAAGCTTGACGATGCTGAATCAGCTACAAGTACATTAAATGGAGCAATACAATTATATTTTGATAGTGTAAATAAAATAGAAACAAGTAATAGCTCTGCCACGACTTGGTATGCTTTAACCTCAGTTAGAGAGAATAGAACGGTTCAATACAAAGGAGATGGAAATGTATTGAATGGAAATCCTTATAAAGAATATGACGATAGTTATCAATGGAAATTAATAAAATTAGATGATGCAAGTTTTTCAATTGTTAGTCGTCATTCAGGGAGTTATGTCGAAGCCAGCTCACCAAAGTTAAAAGCAAAAAGTGGAACCCAAGCATCTGGTGGGTGGTATTTTAATCCAATTGCTGGTACGGAATACTTCATAATAACTTCAGGGACATCTCAGTTTAATCAAGGGAATGCAGGTACAGCTTATGATATTAATAACTGGGGTGGTGGTAGCAATACTACAGACGAAGGATGTCGTTATATTATTAGAATTATTGAAAAAGAACTGCATACTGGATTATCAAATCAAAGCAAATTGTCGCAAAGATTTTGGATTGAGAATGGTTATTTGAAATCGGATAAATCCTTAAATAATATTTCTATATTTTCTATACTTGGAAAACAGATAAGCCCAAAAGAACGATTACCAAAGGGCATAGTTCTTATCAAAAATAATGAGTCAGTCATTAAATTGGTTTCAAAATAGCAATATAACAAAAGAGATTTGAGTTAAAAGCACTTAATCTCTTTTTTTTTATTTAATAAACTATATTCTATTTGTTTATTACTACTACGGGTATGCCACAATCTTTATATAGCATTTGAGGAATAATTAGCTCAATTTCACTATCACTTATCCCTATGTAATCGACGGGCATATCAGTTGAAAGGATAGTGCAAGATTTAATAGCATTGCTGGCTATAGGTAGTATCACTTTTTACTGTTCACCAGTAAGGCTTATAAATATTTTATGCTCATCAAGAGATTGAGTGAGGTAAATATCTTTGTCAACATTTGCTCTCATAGGTTTGGTGTTGTATATGGCTTCTCCGTTTGCATAAATCCATGCACCAATTTCGCGTAATCTTTGTACAGCTGTTTTTGGAAAAGTACCGTCAGGTTTAGGACCAATATTTAAGAGGTAGTTACCACCTTTTGAAGTGTTGTTGAGTAAGTATGTGATCATTTGCTTAGCAGTTTTCCAGTTGTAATCTTTAGCATGCCATCCCCACGAGTGAGTCATTGTAGCTGGTGTATGCCAAGGTTTTTCTAAAATTTCTTTTGGGTAGCTGTTATCGTGCATTTCTAAAAAGTCGATATTGTTGCCTGGGTCAAGAAATGATATTCGCCCATTGATTAGGCACTTTGGGCTGTTTTCTCTTACAAGAGCAATCAGTTCGTCGCGCCTATGAGCATTAATATGATGTGTTTCATCCCAGGTATCAAACCAAAGCAAATCGGGGTCGAACATGTTTATCAACTCTTTCACTTGCGGTAATGCCTTTTCTTGCCAATAAATTTCAAACTCATTTTCACTACGTATTGGAGGTACCCAATTAGGCCACGCACCCCCAGCATGCTCCCAGTCTTGCCAGTGAGAATAGTAAAAACCATATTTCAAATCATATTTTTTGCATGCATCAACCAATTGCCTAAGTATATCTTTTTTGTAGGGTGTGTTGGTTATTTTGTATTCAGACACTTGACTATCCCACAATGCAAAACCATCGTGATGTTTAGAAGTGATAACAAAATACTTCATTCCTGCCTCTTTTGCCTCTCTTATCCATTGGTCGGCATCGAAGCTAATGGGATTAAAGTCATCTGCTAGTTTTTGATACTCGTGGGCTGGAATTTCGAGTCGGGTATGTATCCACTCTGCATACCAACTATTGGCATTTTTTAGACTCTTGTCAGGCATTGTGCGATCCTTATAACTTCCTTCAAGCATTGAGTAGAGACCCCAATGAATGAACATACCAAATTTTGCATCCTTAAACCATTGCACTTGCGATTCATCGATAGATAGTTTAGGGCTGTTCTGCGCATTGAGATTGATAGAACATAGTAAGGGTATAATCAGTAAAATAAAAAGTTTTTGCATAACTGTGTTAATTTGAATATTTACTTCTGTCAAAGATAAATATAAATTTGCTGATAAAGCTAAATTACTAGATATTAATCAGATTTGGAAATGTTTTACACTGTAAATTACTTTAAGGCATTCAATATATCCTCAATTAAATCCACATCATCCTCGATTCCAAAAGAAAGTCTTACAAGCTTATCGCTAACATTCAAAAAGTTTTTTATTTTTTCTGGAAAATTCTTATAAATGGTTGAGTAGGGATGCAGTACTAATGTCTTGTTATCAAATAGATTAGTAGCCCTTTTTATCATTTTTAATTTGTTGATAAAGCTGTAAGCCTCTTTAGCCGAATCCAGCTCAAAAGTTAATAACGCACCTGGATATTGTCCGTACTGTTTAACTGTAATTTCATAGTATTTGTCATTAGGTAAACCTGGATAATTCAGTTTTTTTACTTTGGGGTGCTTTTCTAATACCTCAGCAACTTTAAAACAATTATTCGATGCTTTTTTATAACGTAAGTCGAGTGTTTCTAAACCAAGATTTTGTAAATAGGCGACCTGTGGTGTCATATAAGCACCCAGATTACGATGGATTTCATCTTTAAGTTTATGCGAGAATGCGTATTTATCTCCATATATCTTTGCTAATTGAGCAAGTCTTTTAGAATGTGACCAATCAAAATTTCCATAATCAATAACTAAACCACCCAAACTAGTAGCACCTCCTGATATGTATTTAGTACTCGATATTAAATCAATATCAACGCCAAGGCTTTTTGCATCAAAGGCACTGAAGGGTACAACAGTTGTATCGGCTAAAACTGGTACATTGTGTTTATGTGCTATGTTTGATAGTTTTATGACATCGATAACTTCCATCTGTGGGTTTGAGATTATTTCAAAAAAGACTGCACAAGTATTTTCATCTATCGCTTTTTCAATTTCAGACTCTTTTGTTAAATCACAAAATCTAGTTTCAACTCCAAAACTGGCTAATGTGTTTTTGAAAAAAGAGTAAGTGTTACCAAACAAGTTTTTAGAGGTGACAATATTTGAACCAGTATAAGCGATAGAAAAAAGAGCATTGCTTATCGCAGCCATTCCTGAATTTAGTGCAGTAACGCTTAAAGCGGAGGTTAAATTCTTTACTTTATTTTCAAAATATTGAACCGTAGGATTAGAAACTCTTGAATAGACAAAACCATTACTTTGACTTGAAAACGCCAATTCCATCTCTTCAGCTGTATCAAACTCAAAAGAAAGTGCATTGTAAACGGCATGCTGATGGAGTTATAAGGGTCTTTTCTTAAAAAATCATCGTGGATAGCTATTTTATTAAAATTTGAATTATCTTTCATTTTTTACTTATTTATGTTAGAAGCCTAACTTCTTTTCTTTATAATTTTCTTACTTAATCAATAAGCTTAAAGTTTACTATCAGCTTTCTGATAATTTACAAAAATAATATACTTATTTCAAATTTTCACAAAAGACGATGGTATTTGCGTAATTTGAAATTTTAATGAATCAAAATATTTGAATATGCAGAAAGAATAAAACAAATAAGCTCAAAAAGCAAATATAAATTTGAGTTTGTTTATTTGTTTTCCTATTAGCTAATTTGATTTATTTCAATTTAAGATAAGATTGTCCTAATTATTAAAAAATGATTATCTTTGTGAGTCTGATTGAGACAAAACTTAGTGAAATAAATTAAACTAATTATATACTAAAAAATAATAGCTATGAGTAAAAGTTCAACTTTTGAAACAGCAAAAATCTTCAACATTGAACAAGAAATTGATTATTCCAATGGTGGAGTGGTAAGTAAACAAGTAAGTAAAAACGCTGCAGGTAACGTTACATTATTCTCTTTTGATGAGGGGCAAGGATTGAGCGAACACTCAGCACCGTTTGATGCTATGGTACATATTCTTGATGGGGAAGCAGAGATAACTATTGGAGGTAAAGCTAATATCGTAAAATCAGGTGAAATTATTATTATGCCTGCTAATATCCCACATGCATTACATGCCAATGAGCGATTTAAAATGTTATTAACCATGATTAAAGGCTAATAGTATGAGCGAAGATAGAGAACTGCATAAAAGAAAAGAGCTTTTAAAGCATCTTATTCTTCAATTACATGAGAATGAAAATCCAGAAATGGTTAAAGCTCGATTAATTGATGTGCTTAGCAAAGTACCATACGATGATGTGGTAGAAGTAGAGCAAGAATTAATATCCGAAGGTTTGCCGGTGGAGGAGGTACTACGTTTGTGCGATATTCATACATTAGTTTTGGATGGCAGCATTGACACATCTGGTGCAAAACCGATACCTGAAGGACATCCACTTGATGTGATGAAGCATGAAAATCGTGCTTTAGAAGAACGCATATCAAAGGTGTATGAACTGTTTGATTTGTCCTATGATATTGATGAAGAAGAAGTATCTGCACATATATTGAAAATTAGAGCGGTTTTTAATGAGCTATCGGACGTAGAGAAACACTATTTGAAGAAGGAGTATTTGCTATTTCCTTTTATCGAAAAGGCGGGAATCACAGGGCCACCTACCGTGATGTGGGGTAAGCATGACGAAACTCGTGAGTTTCTTGTAGCCGCACATGAGGCCTTGTCAACTTCAGATAAAGTATCAAAGGATGAATTGGAGAGCATTATTGAGTTGGTTTTAGAACCCGCTGTTGAGGCTATCGAAGGCATGATTATGAAAGAGGAGGAAATCCTTTTTCCTATGGCCATGGATACGCTAATTGAAGAAGATTGGTACCATATTCATAAAGAGACTCCTATTTATGGATTCTGCTTGTATGACCCACAAACTGAATGGAAGCCTGAAAGTATTGTTGATGATGAGCCAAACTTTGTGACGGGGAATGCCATAACACTTTCAACAGGTAGCTTTAATATTGAAGAGTTTGAAGCTTTGTTTGCAAATTTACCAATTGAAATAACTTATGTGGACAAAAATGACAAAGTGAAGTTCTTTTCTCACAGTCCTGAAGTGATATTTTTGCGCAATCGCTCTGTAATTGGACGTGATGTTCGTATGTGCCATCCTCCACACAGTGTTGATATGGTAGAGCGAATTTTAGAAGATTTCAAATCGGGTAAAGAGAATAAAGCGGTGTTCTGGATGGATAATTTCAAAGGGAGATTTATCTACATCGAATATGTTGCGCTTCGAAATCCAGAGGGAGAATACCTAGGAGTAATTGAATTTACACAAGATGTAACTGAGATTCGTGCTCTTCAAGGCAGTCAGCGATTACTCTCATATGCCTCAAAAGGCTAGTAAAAGATGGATATCAATCTACAAACAAAAATAGGCGAATTATTAGATGCTTATCCTCATTTGGAGGATGAGCTAATTCGCTTGTCATCAGCTTTTGCGAAATTAAGAAGTCCTATTCTGAGGCGAACAGTAGCCAAAGTTACAACAATACAACATGCAGCCAAAATTGCAGGTATCTCTTCTGCCGAAATGGTAATTGCTTTACGCAAAGCAGCAGGTTTGGAAGTTTCATCAGATATAGATTTCTCTGAAGAGAATAGCGTGGATAAAGAACCTGATTGGTTTAATGCTTCCAAAATCAAGATACAATTCGATGCCAATTCAATCATCGATTCAGGAGGTAGTCCAATGGCGGCTATTATTGGGAAGGCTGATGAATTAAGTGCTGGTGATATCTTAGAAGTAAGTGTCTCTTTTCGACCTGAACCCATTATGGAGACGCTGCGAAAAAAAGGCTTAAAATCGTGGTATGATGGAGAAAAGGCCTATTTTTTGAAATAGCTAAAGGAGCAAGGATAGTTCTAAGTGTGA
>CAYFTO010000012.1:3324-5199 GCA_964346125.1 uncultured Paludibacter sp. | reverse complement strand
GGATTGGGGAAAATTTTAAGCCCTCCATCTTCAAGAACTTTCGTGTTATTAGACGAAGTTGAAATTTCTAAAGCTGCTCTAGCGAGTATAGTGTAGCCGTCATTTGCTAAAATAAAAGCGGTATATTGTCCCTCATCTTTTAAGCCATTGTTGAAAACAATCTCCTTTTCAGCATTATTCATTGCACCCACGTATTTCCATAATGTAGCAGCAGGTGTTCCGCCAGGTTGCTCAATTTTTGAAGGATAAATTCCTAACCAATCCGTCTCTTTAAAACTTCCTTTTACGGTAAATTTGATATCTTCATTAGGTAAAAAAGTGCTTTTTGAAACTATCTCAGGGGGATCTATGCTCTTGTCGGCTGTAGGTATAGAGATAGTTGCAACAATTGCTTTGTGGTCGGAGGGCCAGGGTAAGTCAGAGGCTATAAAAATATCTTCACCAATATCTTGAACAGAGCTTTCACCTTTTACATAATAATCATTAGGCCCGACTAAAGCCGCATCCTTTGCAAACAAGCCTTCTCCTTTAAAGTAAATATAATCAATCCGATCGCGCTCATCGCATAGAGGAGTCCAACTTGTTGTAGGAGAGCCAACCGCTGTTGAAGGCCAAGTGTTGCCAGGATTTAAAACTTCATCGGGAAATACTTGGCGATAGGAATCAGTAAAACCTGCTTTGTCTAAGGCAAGGGTGGTGTCCCACTCGTATACAACACCATTATGGTCAAAAAGATGTGCGTTACGTTCTGTCCAATCTAAGAAAGAAGGTTCATTAAAGTCACCTGCAAGAATAATTGGGCGACTCTCATTTTTTACTCCTTCAATAAAAGCAGCAATCTGTTCATCGCGTTGCGAACCTAAGTTTTGTGCTTTTATTTCATTTATGTCAGTCACGGGAGCAAAGGGATTGAGAGCATCCCAACCTGCATATTTGCCCGAACCACCGCAAGCATAGCCACGTGGTAGATAGGTTGCATAATAAGTGTAATCTAGATGTGCTGGGCAAACTAAAACTTCTGTACCTTTGATATTGACTACAAATTGCGAAATGGCACCTTTGTAGTTTGTGTCGTGAGAGGAGATCGGAAATTTACTAAGAATGGAGACATCTGTGCCCTCTGCGTATGCTCGATAATAGCTAACTCCAATCTCTTCCAACTCTTTCACCATTTTTGCTGTCCAGTCACCTGAATAATTTCGAACTTCTGAAAAACAGACAATATCAGGCTTAACATGCTTTACAATATCTCGAATATAAGTTGTACCATTTTCGACAGAAGTTCCTTCGTGCCAAGTATTGAAGCTTAGAATTTTTACATCTGTTGAAGCTGATTTAGGACTAACTTGAATATACTCTTTTTTTGTTGTTTCAATAGTTTTATTGCCATCGCTAACAGACAATATAACGTCATAATTACCAGCTACTTCATAGCTTACTATTGGGTTCAAATCAGTGCTACTTGAAGGATTTCCTCCTGGGAAAGTCCATTTCCTCGAGCTTGGATTACCGCTTGACAAGTCAGTAAAACGAATCGTTGTTTCTTCATTTATAAGCATGGCGTTAGCTGAAAAATTAGCGGTTAATCCTTTTTCCAACTCTTGAATGGAAAAGAATGCTGTAGCCATTACTGTAAATCCATCGTTTGCCAATAGGCAAACTTGATATTCGCCGGCTTCAGATAATCCACTATTAAAACTTACAGTTCCACTCTCAATCTTAGTGTTATTTGCTGTGCGCGTACCGCTTGTGTAAACCCAATCGTAATTTAGATAAGCTGCAGGTGTAGTATCTTTGTCAAATAAACCTATCCAGTCTTTTGCCATGCTTGAACCTTCAAAGCTTACGGTAATTTTTTCATTAGGGTGAAAATTG
>CAYFTO010000012.1:0-3224 GCA_964346125.1 uncultured Paludibacter sp. | reverse complement strand
TAGGGTGAAAATTGCTCTTTTCATGTTGCGGTATATTATTAGGTTATTATTTTGTTAATACTCATCAACTCTAAAGTAGTATGTATTGGCTATTAAATTGTTCTTATCCCATTATTAATGATATAAACTGTTAAGAATAATACCTATTAGAGTCCTAAGAAACTGCATTAACTTCGATTGATACTCAACAGCTCCCCCTTAAGGGGGTAGGGGGGCTGAGTAGTTCCTTTCCTTAAGTTCGCATTGTTATGTACTTTTAAGTTTTATTTATTCCAACTCATGAATTACCAAGCCAGAAAGTAGTTTTGGTTCAAACCATGTAGTTTTTGGTGGCATGATATTACCTGTGTCGGCTATATTTATAAGCTGCTCCATTGTAACAGGATAAAGCGCTAAAGCTGCACGCATTTCACCACTATCTACACGCTCCTTCAACTCACCTAAGCCACGTATGCCTCCTACAAAATCAACACGATTATCGCTTCGTAAATCTTTGATTCCGAGAATTTCATCTAATATCAAATTGGATGAAATGGTTACATCTAAGACAGCAATTGGATCGCTATTATCGTAAGTGCCTTCATTAGCAGTAAGTGAATACCACTCACCCGATAAGTAGAGAGCAAAGTTGTGTAATTGATTCGGTTTATAAATTTCTGTACCTTTTTTATCAATAGAAAAATTCTTAGCTATTTTAGCTAAAAACTCCTCATCAGAAAGTCCGTTCAAATCTGTAACTACACGATTATAATCAATTATGCTTAACTGATTGTCGGGGAAGCATACAGCCATAAAGTAGTTATACTCTTCGTTTCCAGTATGATTGGGGTTTTGAAGTTGCTTTTCTCTACCCACCAATGCAGCAGCAGCGCTTCGATGATGTCCGTCAGCAATGTATAAATAAGGAATCTCAGCAAAAATTTCTGTAATGCGATTTATTTTATCTTCGTCTTTAATTACCCAAAAGTGATGCCCAAATCCATCCAATTCAGCAACAAAATCATATTCAGGTTCGTCTTTAATAACCTCAGCCACAATACTATCGATGTCATCTCGATGTGGATAGGCAAAAAAGACAGGTTCTATATTTGCATTATTAACACGTACGTGCTTCATACGGTCCTCTTCCTTATCACGTCGAGTAAGCTCATGTTTTTTTATATTTTCGTTGATATAATCATCTACGTGAGCGCAAACAACTAAGCCATATTGGGTACGTCCGTTCATAGTTTGTGCATATACATAGTAGTTTTCTTTTTCATCTTGTACCAACCAAGCTTTCTCTTTGAATAATTTGAAATTTTCAGCCGCTTTTTGATAAACTTTTTCTTCGTACTCACTTGTACCTTCAGGAAAATCAATTTCAGGTTTAATAATATGATACAAAGACTTTTCGTTATCAGCAGCTTCTTCACGTGCTTCTTCAGAGTTAAGCACATCGTAAGGGCGTGATGCAATTTGTGTAACTAAGTTTTGTGGTGGTCTAATGCCTTTGAATGGTTTTATGATTGCCATAACTTTTAAGTATTAAATGCTTTACTAAATTTGTTTCTACAAAAATAATAAAATTATAGCTTTATTTCAATTAATAATTGATTTTCTATACTTGTTTTTTTATTTAAATAAATAGTCTTAAAAGAATCTGATTTATAATAAATTACTATGTATCTTTGTAGTACTTTTTAGAGTCTTATCTATCTGAAAGATTAGTCTTTCAATAAGTAAACAATCTGATTTTAATTTTGTATTATGGAAAGCATTAAAGAATTGTATCGTATTGGGCACGGGCCATCAAGTAGTCATACGATGGGACCTCGTTTTGCAGCACAACGTTTTTTATCAAAAAATGAAGACGCATCTAAATTTCAAGTTACGCTTTATGGTAGTTTAGCAGCAACAGGTAAGGGACATTTAACTGATTTTGCTATCGAAGAAGTGTTAGGGAAAGAGCGTACAGATTTTATTTGGAAACCAGAGATTGTTTTACCTTTTCATACTAACGGTATGAAATACGAATCTTTTTCATCTGATGGAGAGAAAAAAGATGAGTGGACTGTTTATAGTGTTGGCGGTGGGAAAATAGCTGATGAAAGCACCCAAAGTGATGAAACACGAATTTATGAACACAGTTTGGCAACTGATATTATAAACTATATCGACAAACGAGGAATAGATTATTGGGAATACGTGCAAGAGCGAGAAGAGAGTGACTTTTGGGATTATCTAAATGAGGTATGGAAAGCAATGCAAACAGCAATAAAAGAGGGGATTGAGAATGAAGGTGTTTTGCCTGGTGAGCTAAACTTACGCCGTAAAGCGGCAGATTATTTTGTAAAAGCAAAAGCTTATCGACCAAGTTTGCAGAGTAGAAGTTTGGTGATGGCCTATGCTATGGCTGTGTCAGAACAGAATGCAGCAGGTAGTGTCGTTGTAACAGCTCCAACATGTGGTTCGGCAGGTGTTTTGCCAGCAGTGCTTTATCATTCGTATAAGCAACATGAAATGTCAGACAAAAGTATATTACGTGCTCTGGCAACTGCTGGTTTGTTTGGAAATATGATTAAGAAAAATGCTTCTATTTCAGGAGCAGAAGTTGGTTGTCAGGGTGAAGTTGGTTCAGCAAGTGCTATGGCTGCAGCGGCTGCCAATCAATTGTATGGAGGCACAATACGGCAAATTGAGTATGCGGCTGAAATGGGCTTGGAGCATCACTTAGGTATGACGTGTGATCCCATCTGTGGATTGGTACAGGTGCCTTGTATTGAGCGAAATGCTTTTGGTGCGCTTCGTGCTTTGGATGCAAACCTAAAAGCGATGCTTTCGGATGGTACGCATATGATTAGTTTTGACAAAGTTGTGAAGGTTATGAAAACCACAGGACAAGATTTGCCGTCTTTGTATAGAGAAACTTCTGAAGGAGGCTTGGCGAAATATTGGGCAGAAAAGAACAGTGAATATTAATAAATAAAAAAACCAACAAATTTGTTGGTTTTTTTATTTCAAATATGCGTTTAAAATCTAAATCCTATAGATACTGAACTGCGCATAAACGGCCATGGAAATTTTGCATTGATATCTAAACTGTTATCATTATGAATTTTAGCACTTCCTTTTACAAGAGGATTATCTTTGTGTAGATCTTCAAAAAGCTCATCAAAAGAGTCTTGGATATTTTGGCGATCGGATGCGGTAAGTGCGCCACTGTATTTCCCATTTATAGCTCC
>CAYFTO010000011.1:0-35156 GCA_964346125.1 uncultured Paludibacter sp. | reverse complement strand
CAATGGTTGTAAATGCAGATGATGTTGCCACTACACGCTCTTCTGCGGTGTCAATAGCAACTAATTTTGTATATGTACTGCCTATATCGGCGCTTAGGATTTTCATTTACAAATTGATATTCAATTGGTATTCAGTTGATATTCAGTGGTTATTCAATTGGTGTTCCACTGAATATCCATCGAATTACCGAATCACTCATTTTTCTTCATTAATTTTGTTTGTGCTGTAATAAAGTTATTCAATTTAACTCCCAGATTATTATACTCTTTAAGTAGCTTTTCGTAAGTTGTTTCTGTGATAATTTTCCTTCTAAATGCTTTTTCTAAACAGGTTTTACTTTCATAAAGTGAGCCTCTTGCGATAATGGAGAATTTTCGAGAATCTTTATAATTAAAACGTCCAAAACCTTAACTCAAATTCAAACTAACGGAATCAACTGCTCTAATCCATTGTTTACCTAAAGTATCTTTTAAGAAGAAATCCATCTTTTCAACTTCAAAATAGACCTTATCCGATAATTCCATCGAAAGATTATAAACAAGCAAATCCTCTAATTTCATTGATTCTATTATTAAAAGTTTTAAATTATATATCAATCACTATTAAAACACAATAGAATTCCCATTGAATATCTATTGAATTACAATTGAATGACTATTGAATGACTATTGAATGACTACTGTATCTTCAAAAGTTCATTCAAATCCGCAATGCAAGTTTCTACTTCTGTTCCTGGTGGGTAGGCTTTGGTAAATCCCATTTTAAGAAAACGTTGTTCAACATCTTTAAAATCTTGTTTTCCTACAACGATATTACCTCCAGCTAAAAGGGGGATATCTTTTAAGCCCGCTTCATCGCATTTTTCGCGCATGCCTTGGCAGTCAATTTCGCCATGTCCATAGAGCGAAGATATTAAAATTGCATCAGCGTTTGTTTCCAAAGCCGCTTCAATATACTCCTCTTGCGAAACCATAACTCCTAAATTCACAACTTTGAATCCGGCTTCTTCAAGTGCATATGATAAAATTCTATTGCCAACTGCGTGTACGTCAGCACCAATAACACCCGTAATGATAGTTTTTTTATCCATAATTTACATGTATTAAATATTCAACAAAAATACTTGCTTTTATGCATCTACACAAGCATTATAGCAGGATTAAAATATGTTATAAAGCATTGAATTTAACCCTACTTACAAATTCATAATAAATGATTGAAATTATATTCTTTCTGTAAAAATATCTAATAAAAACTTACATTCTAAAGCAAGTGATTTCAGAACAAATAGTATTATTTAATCGTGTTGTAGTGTCTTTACGCACATTTTCTTATTACTTGGCAATCAAAAGGAATTGAATAAATAAATATAAACAATTTGTACTTTACAATTATATAAAACACTACTGTTTTTATTATCAAAATAAAACTATATTTTAATCCTTATTGCTATTAATCTTATAAATTAATTACCTTTGTTCTTTATATATTTTATTGTATATTTTCAAACGAAAGCTTACTTTTGTATACAAACTTATTATAAATTCAAACTATGCTTTTACAAATAATTTGGGATGTAAATCCTGAGATTTTCTCTTTAGGCCCTTTAAGTGTCCGTTGGTATGGAGCATTATGGGCAATAGGAATTTTTGCAGCACTGATAATTGTTAATAAAATTTACAAACACGAAAAACATCCAGAAGAGTGGATTGACAAAAAGTTTATTTATGTTGTTGTTGGAACCATTGCAGGTGCACGCTTGGGTCATTGTTTATTTTACGAGTGGCATTTGCTAAATGAACCTGTCAAATTATTGGGGATGACTTTCAAATACGGAAATCCATATTTAGCTAAACCTTGGGAAATGCTTTATATTTGGCAAGGTGGATTGGCGAGCCATGGTGGTGCCATTGGAATTCTTATTGCATTGTATCTTTTCAGTAAAAAAGTAACGCACAAAGGCTTTATATGGGGATTAGACCGACTTGTGATTGGTGCTGCGCTAACCAGTGCAGCTATTCGTTTAGGAAACTTAATGAATTCTGAAATTTATGGTAGCGTAACGGATATGCCTTGGGGTTTTATTTTTGTAAGAGACCCCTACGGAGATGGATTAGCCCACCACCCTACGCAGATTTATGAAATGCTTTATTGCTTGTTTGCTTTTGCTATCACTTATTGGATGTATTGGAAAAAAGGAGCTCAACGTAAAGTTGGCTTAATTTCAGGTGTGTTTTTAATTATAATATTTGGAACTCGCTTTTTACTTGAGTTTATCAAATTAGATCAAGAGGCATTTGAAAGCGGTATGATATTTAATATGGGACAAATATTGAGTATTCCATTTATCATTTGGGGACTTTACTTAATCTTTTATTACAGTAAAAAACATATTGTAGAAGAAAAAATTGTTGAAACTGCAAATGAAACACCGCAAAGAACTGGAAAAGGTCGAATGAAAAAACAATACAAGAAATAATGGATATAAACGAAATAAAACCCTATAATCAAGAAGAGAACAAGACGAAGCAGTTAAACAAAATGTTTAATGCGATTTCAAAGCAATACGACCAATTCAACGACATTATGAGTATGGGTTTGGCTCGTATTTGGCGTAAAAAAGCTTTAAAATCTCTTGCAACATATCCTCACGATACAATTTTAGATATAGCAACAGGTACCGCTGATATTGCTATCAAATCTTTTGAGCATCTATCTCCAAATAATGTGATTGGAATTGATATTTCTGAAAACATGCTTGAAATTGGTCGACAAAAAGTCGAAAAGGCTGGTCTTACCGATAAAATCGTTTTAAAAGTGGAAGACGTAAGCGAATTGAGTTTTGCAAATGACACATTTGATGCCGCTATCACTTCATTTGGTATTCGTAATTTTGAAAAATTGGAACAAAGTGTACGTGAAATTAGCCGTGTGCTTAAACCTAATGGTAAATTTGTAGTTCTTGAAATGAGTGAACCTCAAGCCCCTGTTATCAAACAAGCATATCTACTATATACCAGAACATTGATTCCTTTTGCTGTAAAAACTTTTTCAAACGACCCAAAAGCGTATAAATATTTGACCAATTCGATGGAGGCATTCCCGCAAGGCAAAGCATTTATCGAAATAATGGAACGCAACGGTTTGAAAAAATTGAAATACAGAACATTCTTTTTGGGTGTTTGCTCGATGTATGTGCTTGAGAAGAAAAGCAGTTAAAAGTAGAAAGTTTATAAAGTTTGTAAAGAGGTAAAAGTTAAAAAATAAGAGGTAAAGGTTCAACCTGAACTTGTTTTTACAGATCAGTATTTCCTAAATAAAGCCAAAGAGATGGCTGCTTTAGGAGCTGATATGATTAAGAATTGGATAAGAACACGTTATGCTATAGAATCTTTAAGCACTTGGAAGCAAATAAATAATCCGAATTTTAAAGTGGTCGTATCTGACCACTTTAAGATACAAGCAGGTTTGGCAAAGAATATAAAATAAAGAAAAGTAATTAAAAGTAGAAAGTTTATAAAGTTTGTAAAGTTCGTAAAGAGTTAAAAGTTAAAAGTGGATTTTTTGAGTGATTAATAACTAAGCAGATTACAATAAAATATCAATCGAAAATCCACTGAACCACACATGTCCCGTAATCATCTAAATTAAATAATAGAGACGGGAATCGATTTACTACTAAATATCTACTGAATTACTATTGAATATCAAATATTTGTTCTTTACTCTTTGCTGCTTGCTCTTTAAAAAGCTTGAAAGGTGTGAGATTTTTTTAGAAAAATGATGATTTTATGAATAAGACATTTTACAGGAGAATTTTATTTTTATTGATATTTTCGTCATTCTTGAATTTGACGATGTATGCACAAGTTGTGGAAGGAAATGCTACAACTGAGGTTTCCGTACAGATTGAAGACATTAAGGAGAAAGATTACGCACACTTTGAGAATAAATCAAATAGAACTGCTTATATCGCTTCTACAGCATTAATTACATACGGACTTACTACTCGATTAGTGCCGCAATTACATGACTTTGACCATTCAATTGATTCTAAAATCAACGAAATGGTAGATAGAAAATATCGTTTTGACGATTATCTTCAATATGCTCCTTATGCTGGTCTTTTTACTTTGGATTTATTCCCAAATATCACAGCAAAACATTCACATTTTGATCGTTTATTTTTAGTTGGAAGCTCTGGAATAATGATGACTATGTTGGTAAACAGCGGAAAATACTTTTTTGGTATTCAGCGTCCTGATCAATCTAACAATCGCTCTTTTCCTTCTGGACACACGGCAAGGGTCTTTTTAGGTGCACATCTTTTGCATAAGGAGTATAAAGATTCAAATCCGTGGATAAGTGTAGCTGGTTATGCTACAGCTGTCACAACAGGTACTATGCGAATGATTAATCATAAACATTGGTTTAGCGATGTGCTAACAGGTGCAGGCATTGGAATTTTAACAGTAGAATTATCCTATCTACTGCTTCCTTATTGGCAAAATATAACAACTAAATATGTTGGAAATAAGCATTTGAGCTTTTCACCTACGTTGATTAATAATCATGCAGGTTTTTATTTCAGTTATAGTTTTTAAAAAGAAAAGGGACGCAGTTTCTATCTGCATCCCTACTCTATTTCAATAGTTACACTTAGAACTATAAGCTATTCAAAAGCTCTTCTACTGCTTTTTTCAATTGCAAATCATCTTTATTAAGTAATGACTCTGGCGTATTTAAGATTAATACATCAGGTTCCAATTGATTATTTTCCATTGCTTTACCTTGCATATCTACAACAGTAACTTGCGGAATACCAAACACAATCGAAGGATCTATCTGCGTTTCCCACCACACAGCAGTCATTGTACCTGGAACTGGTGCTCCTACTAATTTACCAATTCCCAATTCTTTATAAACCCAAGGGAAGCCATGTGCATTGGAATAGTTACCTTCACCCATTAAAAGTATGGATGGTTTATTCCATTTGTTAAATGGGTCGCTTCCAATATACTGGCCACGCGGTTTGAATTGCTGATACTCTTTTCCACTTAATAAGGTCGCTAAATCATCATGCAACCAACCACCACCGTTGAAGCGGGTATCTATAACTACAGCTTCTTTTTGGCGGTATTTACCCAAAAGATTTTTATAAACTTCACTGAAACTACCTGCATCCATTCCTTTAATATGGATATAAGCTAATCGACCATCGGAATATTTATCTACTAATTTTTCGCGCTGTTCAACCCAACGATTGTAGAGCAAATTATTTTCAGCCATAGATGAAATTGGCTTTATATGCTCTTCAAATTCCTTGCTGCCATCTTTGGCTGTTATAAGAATAGACTTACCTGCTTTACCATCCAACAAATGCCAATAAGTTTTTCCTTTTTCTATTTTCTCACCATCTATTTTGGTGATAATAACACCCGGTTTGAACTTTCCATGTGCTTTAATTAGCGGACTTCCTTTGATAATCTCTTTAATTTTCAGGCCATCGCCTTCGTAACTTTCATCCCAAAACGCAGCCAGCGTTGCAGTTTGCCAACGGTCAGAGCGTGCTGAATATCTTGCACCAGTATGAGAAGCATTCAATTCTCCTAAGAGCTCAGAAAGCATCTCTTGGAAATCATAATTATTATTGATATGTGGCAAAAAACGAGCGTAAGACTCTTTGTACAACTCCCAATCTACGCCATGAATGGTTTCATCATAAAACTTATCCTTTACTTGCTGCCATGTATGGTTGAAAATATATTCACGCTCTTGATATGCTCGATAATTAAATGGTGCAGAAAATGAAACATTAGTTATTTTCCCATTATCAATTTTTTTAATATTTCCACCAGTTACCATATAAAGGAGTTTGTTCTCTTTATCTGGAATCAATCTTCCAGCACCTGCGTTTTTGCTTAATAATTTAGTACTACCTTCAAGCAAATCTTGCTCCCAAAGGTCATATCCACTTTCAAAACGCGATAAATAGTACAGTTTTGTTCCTTCCTTATTTAAATGTGCATCTGCTATACTCGAAGAGTGTCGTGTAAGACGTACAACGCGATATTGACGATTATCTAAATCAAATTTCAGAGCTTCTTTCTCTTTTTCATCTGATTTTTTATCTACTTTCTTATCATCTTTTGCAGCTTTCTTTCCTTGTGTCTTTTTATCTTCTTTAGCTTTTTCTGACTCTTGAGTTTTATCATCCTTTTTCAAGTCTTTTGCCAATTCACGCTCTTCTTTTGTCATCTTAAATTCATCATACGCATCAGGCGTAAGGAACATTAAATAAGCATCTGCATGAGCGCCCCAACTTCCATGGCTACGATAACCAGCTCGGTCGGAGAAGAAAAGTATAGCTTTCCCATCCAAAACCCATTTTCCTTTTGAATCTGTGTAACCACTTAAAGTTAAATTAGTAGTTTCACCACTTCCGTCTGCTTTTATTAAAGCGACATCTTTGTTATTCCATCCACCAATATCAATATAGTCAGACAAAACCCACTTACTATCTGGTGACCATTGAAACCACTGATCGCCATCGCTGTATGAGTAGTTGAACTTAGCTTCCATCACCGTACGAGTTGCTTTTGATTTTAAATTAAGAACACGAATTTCTGAGCGATCTTCTAAGTAAGCTATTTCTTTTCCATCTGGTGAAAATTGTGGCTCAAACGAAGGGGTTTCTGTGAACGTCAACTGTGTTTCTTTTAGTTCGTTGGCATATACAAAGTACTTGTCTTCTTTTCGTACTAAATCTGTTTTATAGATATTCCAGGTGTTTCCACGCTCTGCCGAATAAACCAAAGAGCGTCCATCGGGGCTGAAATGCACATCACGCTCCTGTTCAGGCGTGTCGGTAATTCTTTTTGTAGTATTATATTCAATTGAAGTAACAAACACATCTCCTCGTGCTACAAAAGCAATCTCTTTTCCATTTGGTGATACAGCTATGGAACGAGCTCCATTTGATATAGTTTGTTGTTTTATTTCTAATTCAAAATCATCAGCAACGATCTCTACAGCAAGCTTATGAGCTTTATCTCCCTTTTTCATATAATACAACTCTCCGTTGTATGAAAAGCTAAGATTATCGTTTTTATCTACCGACAAATATCTAACAGGATGCACTATGAACTGAGTTAACTGTTCATCTTTTTCGTTAGTCAAACTGGCTTTGAAAACATTAAAACTTCCATCTTTTTCACTTAAATAAAAATAGGAATTACCATCTGCTGCCCACACGGCATTGCGGTTTTCTCCAGCAAAGCGACTCAATTTTTTATGTGATTTCTTCTTTATATCATAAAGCCAAACATCACGTGTAACAGATGAAACATGGTGCTTTCTCCATGTATCTTCATATCCTTTTTTATCGGTATAAAGCATTTTTTCTTTATGAATTGAGATATTTTCAAAATGCAATGGCGAAAATAGTTTGGGACGACCTCCTTCGGTATCAACTTGATAAAGTTGAGTGAACATACTTGAAGGAAACTGCTGATTTTCAGCTACGGGTAGGATGTGTGAACTAAACAAGATAGTATTGTCATCCAAAAAAGCTTCAGGATATTCATTAGCTGAATGGCTTGTTAAACGAGTGGCGATACCACCTTCTTTTGAAACAAGAAAAACATCAAAACCTCCTTCACGATCTGATGCAAATGCTATTTTTGAACCATCGTTTGACCATACAGGACGTGTATCGTGAGAAGTGTGAGAAGTAATTTGTAATGCTTTGCCACCTGTTACAGGAACCGTAAAGATATTGCCTTTGTAGGTAAAAGCAATCTGACTACCATCTGGTGATATTGCGCTATTTCGCAACCAAAGTGGTGATTCTTTCGCATTTGCAAAAAGTGTAAATGCTATGAATACTGCTGTTATAATTTTTTTCATTTTATTGTATTTGTAAACAAAAGAGGGTTTCAATTAAAACATGAAACCTTCTAATGAGATTGTTATTTTCTTAAACTTTTAACTCCAATGCTTTTAATACATCTAAAAGATAGAGTTCATAAGCAGGGTTAATTCAACTTGGCATCCTTTTCCGAAAAACTACCGTAACGGTGGTATTCGTATGAAATGCTTTGTTCGCGTAAGTAATGTAGCAGCTCAATTCTTCCCTCTACAAGAGGCTTAGCTGTAGCTAAATAAGTTCCAAGTTTTGCGGCTTTTTCGTAATACTCTTTTGGTAAATTATCAGAACAAACACGCACACGATAGAACTTATCCATTGCATCTACAAATTCAGCATCATTCTGAATAAGCAATTTGAAATCATTACTTGATAACTTACTTAATGCTTCTAATTTTGAGTCTCCTTTATTAATACTTACAGAGAACGGTGTTTTAGATATTTTTGCAGCTACAACACACATCATCGCTTCCACTAGGCTATCCTCAGGCAAAAAGCGAAGAACCATATTTCTCAGTGGTAGATAACGGAATGTATTCAACTCGCCTATAAGCTTTTGCGTTTCACGCTCAACAGAGAACTCCTCTTTCCAGTTTCTCAAATAGCTTTCCATAGCACGTTGGAATCTATCCAAATCTTCTTTTGATAATAAATCAGCATAAGTTTTGAAACGGCTAACATCTGATACTATTGGCTCTTTGTAGTCTGTTTCTTCAAACGTTACGAAAGTAGCAACATAGTTGTCACCACCCGCCTTAATACCTGGTCCAAATGCAGAACGCTTCATACCGCCAAATGGCTGACGCTGAACAATAGCACCTGTAATACCACGATTGATATATAAGTTACCTGCTTCCAAATTATCTTTCCAGTATTGGCGTTCGTTCTCATCCAAACTTTGAATACCTGAAGTTAATCCATATTCAGTTGAATTAACCATATCAACTCCGTGCTTCAAATCATTCATGCAAACAACAGCTAAAAGAGGACCAAACAACTCTGTTTCAAACGTAAAGCTTCCAGGTTTAACGCCCCACTTAATTGTAGGTTTCATTATATATCGGTCTTCGTCAAGAAACTCAGGAGCAACTAACCAAGATTCTCCTGGCTCTAAATTATCTACAGCATAAAGCAACTTATCATTGGTATTCGAAACCATTGGACCAACCAAATTTGCTCCATCCCATACACTTCCTGTGTACATACTGTTTGTAGCATCTATCAATTTCTTTTGGAAATCTTCATCATCATAAACGCTCTTCTCAACTATAAGCAAAGAACAAGCAGAACATTTCTGACCTGAGTTGCCAAAGGCTGATTTCACAATATTAAGAATAGCATGATCACGATCACCACTTGCTGTTAAGATAATAGCATCTTTACCTCCAGTTTCAGCCGAAAGCGGATTAGTAGGATTAACTTCTAAAAGTTTAAATGCCGTATCTGTTCCACCAGTCATAATTGTATGTTTCACAAATGGACTTGTAGTCAATTCTGTTAAAGCTTCGCGATTTTCAGGAAGAACAATATGCAAGGCATCACGTGGAATACCTGCATCCCAAAAACACTGTACAAATTCCCAAGCGATTGGGAAAGCAACTGTGGCAGGTTTTAGAATAACAGTATTACCCGATGCCAAACCAGCAACAACTCCACCCACAGGGATAGCTGTTGGGAAGTTCCAAGGTGGTATTACCAAAACTATACCTTTAGGCGTACTCTTCACTGTTTTCAAATCTTCAAACTTCTTCATTGAAATAGGATAGAAACGTGCAAAGTCAACAGCCTCTGATACTTCCACATCACCTTCGTTAAATGTTTTACCTGTTACGGCTGCCATCACACCTATCAAATCACCACGCTTATCTGCTAAATTTACAGCAGCTTTGTGAAGCAATTCATTTCTCTCTTCCAATGAAGTTTGTCGCCATTTAGATTTATCGTTTTGTGCAATATCAAGCACTTCCTTAATCATATCTAATGAGTGAGTACTTGCTTCACAAACCATCACTTTACTATTTTGACTACGGTCAAAATACTGTTTTTTATTATTTGTAGTAAACTCTTTACCTTCAACAGTTGCTGGGATATGATACGCTGTATCTTTTTCAGACTTCATCCATTTCTTACGAATTTCATCTACCCATTTACGATTTTCAGGTAAATCAAAGTCAGTATCAGGCTCACTCTTGTAAACATCACGATTAGCACTATCTTCGTATTTTTTTCTTCTATTTTGAATACGGTTTGGCAACGTATCAACTGTATCTTTAAGAGCCATAGCTTGTTCGAATTGCTCTTTCAAGAAATTCCACTCTTTGCTACCCTCTTTCAAGTTAAATGAGTACGTAAGGAAATTATCAGCTCCCGTATTCTCATCCATTCTACGCACTAAATAAGAAACAGCATTTAAGAAATTGGCATCACTAACTACTGGTGTATATAGAATAATTTGTTTTTGCAATTTACGCATTACACGTGGTAGGTGATTGGCCATTCCTTCCAACATTTCGAAAGTAACATATTTTTCAGTTCCCAGTTTTTCGGATAGAAGATAAGCGTAGGCTATTGAGAAGAAGTTATGTGAAGCTACACCAACCATTACAGCCTTCGCATTTTCTGGCTGTAAAGCAACATCCAACACTTTCAAATAATTGGCATCAACTTTAATTTTACTATCATAAATTGGGTTAGCCCAACCTCTAAGTGAAGAGTGAATTTTCTCCATTTCCAAGTTAGCTCCTTTTACTAAGCGCATTTTAAGTGGAGCACCACCTTCGGCAACACGTTTTTTAGCAAAATCAAGTAGTCTTTTCTGTAAAGATTGTGCATCAGGCAAATAAGCTTGAATAACAACACCTGCTGTCAAATTCTTGAATCTTGGCTCTGAAAGGACTTTAATAAATACATCCATGGTAAGCTCTACGTCTTTGTACTCTTCCATATCTAAGTTTACAAATTTGTAGGACTCAACACCGTTTGGATCTTTATAAGGATAATCCATAGCTTGCTGATATAGATTGCCCATCAACTCGCATAATTTCTCTTCAACAGCTTTATAATTTAACGGAGTAATTTGAGCAAAAATACCAGATAGTTTAACTGAAATATAATTGATACGTGGATCTTTCAAAGCTTCCATATAATGGTCGTAACGTTTTTTTGCTTCTCCATCACCAAGCACTACTTCACCTAATAAATTGACATTTTGGCCAATCTTATTTTCATAACGTCCATCTAAATGTTTGTTTAATAAATCAGCACGCTCATTGATGATGATAGCACTTGTATAGTCACGAAGATATTTCTTAAAAATAGGTACAGAAATAGCAGGTACGTGGTAACCAAGCGTATTGAATGCAGTAAGCATTGATTTTTCAAGCGGTGTGAAAAACTCAGGAGTTCCATACTCTTTTAATAACTTACGAATTCGCTTTGCTAATATTTTGTTGTCGCGAATTTGAGAAGTTTCATCCAACATTTTAGTCATTAAGACTTTATCGTTGGGATTTTGAACCAAAGCAGCATATTTGTTTTGCTCTTTCAGCTCTTCAGGACGAAGTTCTTTTTCTGCTTTTTTCAGAAATTCACTTGCCCAATTTATTACATCATTTGTTTTTAATGTACCCATTGGATTATATTTTTTATAAATTATTTAATTGTTCTTTTTCTATCTAATAAATTTGGAATTTTAAAAGAATCTAAATAAGATTCTTTTCGTAAACTGCATAAAACAATTTACTTTGTAAAATTAATCATTTTTTTGATTTCTATCAATTATTTCTTCTCTCAACAAACAATTTCAACCGCTTATCAAGTTCTTCCATCTGATCTATTCTTACAAACGAGACACAAGCACGTAGCCCATCTTGATTTTCACTTCCAGTTATTGATAAAGAGATAGCACTAATCCCAACATAAAGAAACGCTTGCATTAATTCTGCACTGTTCATTCCAGGGTATGCTATAGTAAAATAGAAACCATCTGCCACTTCTCGATCTTTGTCATTATAAACTATATAAAAACCATATTTTTTGAAAATTTCTTTCATACGAACGGCTTTTTCACCATAAATTTTCAAATCATCTACAAAAGAAAACTCTCCATCGGAAGCAGCTTTCAGCATAGTAGCCATAGCATATTGAGCGGAGTGTGAAGTTCCAGCTGTGGTTGCGTACAAAACCCCATATGGAATAAATGTACCTAAACTTTCTGAAGGAAAGTATTTTTTCAAATTAGGATATTTCCGACCAAAAGTCTCCTCACTAAACACCATCATACCAATACGCTGACCGGCATAACTAAATATTTTAGAAGCTGATAATAACAAAATGTAGTTTTTTGCATATCGTGCAACACTTGGCTGATAAGGTTCAACAAAAGGTTTTCCATAATCTGTACGAAAATCCATAGCAAAATAAGCCAAATCTTCAATTACAAGTACATCGTATTTATTTGCTAATTCACCAAAAATGCGAAGTTCATTTTCAGAAAAACAACACCAGGATGGATTATTAGGCGAAGAGTAGCAAATAGAACAGATATCACCTACTTTCAAAAACTCTTCGAGCTTTTCTTCTAATTTTTCTTCCCTAAAATTCAGAAAATCAAAAGATTTATAAGGCAATCCAAGTAGTTGTAATTGTGACTTATTAACGGGAAAACCAGGGTCGATAAAGAGAGTATAAGGCTTATTGGGATTAGTTCGTGCAGCGCCAAGTAATGCAGCAAAACTTCCCTGCATAGCACCTGAAGTGGGTATACAATATTCTGGCTTTGTTTCAATACCCATAAAAGCCTCTACAAATCGTGCAATCTCTTTTTTTGCAAAAGGGATTCCTTCAATATTAGGATAAAACTGTGCAAGACCTTTGTCTAAAGCTTCCTTTTCAGCTTCAATTCCTAGTTTGCTTGGTGGCAAACCGGGTACGCCCATTTCCATATGGATAAACTCAATACCACTTTCAGCCTCAAGTTGCGCTACCAACTTACCCACCTGACGAATTGACAGTTCAGTAATATTGCTTGCTCCAAATTGAGTAAAAAGCTTATCAATCAATTGTTTTGAAATCATGGTTATTAGTATTTTGTGTTTATTTGAATTGCATTTTTATTTCAATATCCATTTCTTTACGCGATTCAATCTAAGACCCTCAATTTCTGAATTTATAGTATTCGGACCAGAGTAATATCTTAAATGTATCTCTTTAGCTTGTAACATTTTATCTATTTGCTCTTGCTCTAACTCATGTTTCATTTTTATAATCCTTCGTGAATCCATACCAAATCCAGTAACAACAGTTGTTTTAGTAGAATCAGAAAGTAAGATATCCGATTTCTCATGTTTAATATTTCGACTGTTTTCAGCTACTTCATAAGTAGTATTTAATGTAAACACCTCATCATCTATCAGCATATACACTTTTTTATCTAATTCAAACTTATCAGCAGGAATACTAACTATATCATATAGTAGGTAGCTCACTTGATTATTTGCATCTATTTCTTTCACAAAATCTACTCGTTGCGTATAGGATGCTTCATGTCTCTTGTTTGTCACGAATAATTCATTCAGCTATACACGCCTTGTGTTCGTAACTTTATCGTTTTCAACATGTACTACGTTGCCTACGATATTGCAAGATTGTAGTAAAATAAGAGTTCCAATAATTGGAAGTATTGTTTTTAAATTGAATTTTGTGTTCATATGTTTGTTTTTATTTCCGTTAATTTTTAGAAAATTGATTGTGCCATAAATTATTTTATTCTCTGACGCCCTTTCAGGGCTTATTTTATATATTTAACTACTACATAGGGCGATGCCCTATGCTGTTGCTATAACGCCGTTGGCGTATTGACTGCTAATTTTAAAAGTGTTGCTGTTCTTTCTAATTGTTCTTATTTTAATATATATTCCGTATGATAATTTTTTGTTTTTTTTATACAGTTTATTTTAACTTGCACTGAAACAAGCCCGAAGGGATTGAAGCATTAGCGTGGGGCAACGCCCTACGATAATTAACGAAGTCAATCAAAGCCCTAAAGGGGCGTTAGTAGTTTTTTAATCACACTATTTTGATAAACTCACCTTCTATCAATCACCCTAATGGCTTTCCCTTCACTTCGTACAATAGACTTTGGCTCAACCAATTTTACTTTAACACTCAATCCAATCGCACTATGTATAGCATGCGCAATTTTCTTATTCAAGTTTTGTAAATCTTTAATCGTATCAGTCAAATTAGCCTCATCAAGCTCAACCTGCAACTCTAATATATCTAAGTTATTTACCCTGTCCACATAAAGCATATAATGAGCCGATGTTTCGCCCAACTCTAAAAGAACATGCTCAATTTGCGATGGGAAGAGATTCACACCACGAATAATCAACATATCATCGCTTCTACCAGTAATTTTTTTCATTCGCACCAAAGTACGTCCACATGCACAAGTATCATAATTAAGTGTTGATAAGTCACGAGTATTATATCGGATAAGCGGAATCCCCTCTTTGCTTAAAGTGGTAAAAACCAATTCACCCTCTTCGCCTGCTGCAACAGGCTCTTTTGTGTCAGGGTGCACTATTTCGGGGAAAAAATGATCTTCATGAATATGTAATCCAGCATGATAATCACAATCATTGGAAACACCAGGCCCCATTATTTCACTTAAACCATAAATATCGTAAGCTTTGATACCTAACTTACGCTCCAATTCAGACCGCATATTTTCGGTCCAAGGTTCTGCGCCAAACACTCCTTTTTTAAGCTTAAAATCCTTCAGTGAGTAGTTATTTTCTGCCATTGCATCGGCAAGATGTAGTGCATATGATGGGGTACAAGCAAGCGTAGTGGCACCAAAATCAGCCATCAGTTGCAATTGGCGCTTCGTATTTCCACCCGAAATAGGAATAACAGAAGCTCTTACTTCTTCTGCACCATAATGCACGCCCAAGCCACCTGTAAATAATCCATAGCCATAAGCAACTTGCATAATATCATCTGAGTCAATTCCGGACATGGTGAAGCAACGTGCAACTACTTCTTTCCATACATTAATATCATTTTTTGTATAACCTACAGTGGTTGGTTTTCCGGTTGTGCCGCTTGAAGCATGAACACGGACAATCTCTTTCATAGGTACAGCAAAGAGATTGAAAGGATAATTATCTCGTAAATCTTGTTTGTGGGTAAATGGTAGCTTTACAATATCATCTATAGATTGTATATCAGATGGTTTGACACCAATTTCATCCATTTTCTGACGATAAAAGGATACATTCTCATATACACGCGCTACTAAATTTTTCAATCTTTCACTCTGTAAGCGACGCATATTATCGCGTGGCATACACTCTATTTCTTTATTCCAAATCATATCTATTCTTGTTCCCTATTGATGGGAAAATAAAAATTTCAGATTCCATATTAATTACTCTCTTAAATCATTTTCTGATATCGAAACAAATTGTTCTTTTTCGATTAATTCAAAGGCTTTATCTTGATTATCTGTTCTTATTACTGCAATGGCTTTACTTCCATAACTAAACGCATAGACGTACTCCAAACCAATTCCAGCAATAGAAAAATGATGCAGAATATGATAAAATGAACCAGGTGTAGTGCTTAGTTCTAAGGATATCACATCATGTATTCGAACAGTAAAATGTTTTTCACGTAGTTTGTCTAAAGCCAATTCAGGCTCAGAAACCAAAAGGCGTACAATACCAAAATCATTGGTATCAGCAATGGTTAGCGAGATAATATTAATATCATTATCGGCTAAAACTTTTAATAAATCTTGTAAATTACCTGCTTTATTTTCAATAAAGACAGAAAGTTGGCGAATGGTCATAATTATGAATTATTTTTATTAATTAATAATCAAAATCTTATTCGGGATTATCTCTTTACTCAATCAAGAAGTCAAGTTCGGCTATGGAAAGCACTTTTGAATTTGCTGCTAATTGTGTAGCTTGAACTCGAATATATCTTGCACTTTGTATTTTTTCAAAATAATGAACACGCGGTGATGGGTCGTTAATCAAATTACCAAATTCAAAGTTCTCTACAGTATTCCACGTTTTTCCATCGCTACTAATTTGTATCAGACCTTTTTCCATCATTCCTTCTGAATTTTTCGTTTGTGGTGTATATACAAATGCCTTCAGTTTACTCTCCTTGCCCAGATCAATAGCAATCTGTTTTTTATCATCAGCTTCTTTTGTTTGCCAAAATGATTTTGAATCGGCATCAATAGCCATTTCTGCGGTAAAATTCTCACTTTCACTACTCACATCCAATATGGTCCAAGCTTTCTTAATTAAACCAAACTCTTGTGTTTCAACAGCTCCTTTTTTATCATTAGAAATCGCCAATGCACGAACCGTTTTTCCTTCTACTATAAATGAGTTTTCATACAGTTTTGAATGAATAGTCGGCTCAGTTCCATCAAGTGTATAGAATATTTTGTAAGCACTACTTAGATTTTTATGCAAATCTTCTCCATGCGGTTTCCATCCAAAATCAGATGTTTTAGCTGAGATACTAAGTTTTCCCTCAAGGTTTCTACTGATATCTAAGCGTGGTGGACGAGCTTCGTAGTAATGTGCGGATATATGGCTGATTGCAGGATTTAATCGTGACTCCAATATACGTAAACGAATTTTCGAAGTTTTTACTTCCGGAAATCGTAAAATACGCTTATACCCTATATTAGTAGAAGTAGTAATCTCTTTCCAAGATCCATCAATCCAAGCATCAACCGCATGTCGCTCTACTCGCTCACTATGGCTTGCAATAGCTTCTTGTATCATCAAGCGATTGATAATACGCTCTTCTGCCATGTTGATTACTATCTCCTTTTTATTTTTTTTCAAAACTAAATAAGTATTGGGATTATTGTCTAAGACCTTTTTAGGTCCTTTTGCATTGGCAAAAAGATTGCTTCCGTATGTTTCACGAATACGCTTTCCTGCATCAATAAGAGATTCAACATCGGCAGGCGAAAATTTCCCTTCTCTATTAGGCGGAATATTTAATAAAAAAATTGAGTTGCCCCCTACTGATCGTTCATACATATCAAAAACATCATCTGCACTTCTTACTTTTTGGTGAGTTTCATCTCGGTAAAACCAGCCCTCGCGAATTGATGTATTTGTTTCAGCCGGTTGATAGTGAAGGTATTTTCCTTTATACAACATTTCGCGTGATCCCAAATCCGTAAGAGTCATATCAGGAAAATGTGACGTTGTGTCAGGATTCACAGGATAAGTTACCACATTCCACTCTGTGTCACGTGTGGCGCCCGCTTCATTTCCACACCATCTGATATCTTCACGTCCAAAAATTACCGCATTAGGTGCCAAAGTACGTATCAGTTCTCTCCATGCAGGATAGTTATAAGTTTGTCCACCTTTACGCTTAGGATGAGCTCCATCAAACCAAACTTCATCAACATCACCATACTCAGTTAATACTTCAAAAAGTTGATTCAAAAAATATTCATTATAATCATCCACAACAAATTCAAATTTGGTTTTATTAGCAAAAGGTCGTCCTTCTACCTCCCTTGGAATGCTACGTTTGCTGTATTTACTCAGATTTCCGTATAGTCCATCTGGATGTTCTATTTGATATAAATCAGCAGGCGACATATAAATACCAAGTTTCAGACCATATTTTTTACATGAAGCTGAAAGTTCTTTTAAAATATCACCTTGTCCATTTTGAAAACCAGTTGACATAATTCCATGCTTAGTATATCTACTTTGCCACAATACGAAACCATCATGATGCTTTACTGTCAACATAACCAATTTCATCCCTGCCTCTTTCATCACCTGACACCACTGATCGGTATCTAAATTTTTCAAATCAAAAATGGCCGGATCTTCCATACCGTCGCCCCACTCTTTTCGAGTAAAAGTATTAGGTCCAAAATGTATAAATGCGATATACTCTTTACGAAGCGCTTCAAGTTGATTTTTTGTAGGAACAACATGAGCAGCTTTATTTATAATTACTTCATGAGAATCTGTCGTCTCTATTTTTATAGTATTTTGTAGCTTAATCTTTTGTGATATAACTGAAGGAATGAATGCAAGCAAAGCAATTCCTAACATGATAATTCGTTTATTCATAATCTAAAATAAATTTTTAGGTTTTACCCCATATAATTATTTATAATTTTTTTTTCAAATTTAAAAGATAAAATTAATCGATAATGTAAAATTATTTTACAGATTTACTCCTCAAAACATTTACCCCAACTATTCCCAACATAACCATTAATCCACCAACAATATGATAATAATAGAGCGACTCATTTAAGAAGATAATTCCTGCAAAAACAGTAATAATCGGACTCATATTATTAAAAATAGAGACTTGCGAAGCTGGGATTACTTTCAAAGCAAAGTTGGTAAGCAAGGAACTTACGACCGTGGATAAAACTCCCAAGTAAAGAATTGCCCACAAAAACGTCTGACTACTATATGCTGCAAAATAGTTGCTAACCGAACCCTGTTCAGCATGCGAGTAATATGCATACAAGTTAAATACAATGGCAGCTGTAATGCTCATAAACAGAGTGATATCCAATGCGTTCAACCGTCGATTCATTAATCTTCCCAATACAAAATAGAAAGCCATCGACACAACCGACAGAAGTATAAGAATATCACCTTTCAGAGTTTCAGCAGTTATAGTCCCTACTCCATTTTTGTATATTATATAAATAACACCAAGCACAGATAAAAAAATGCTCACTACCTGCCATTTATTTGTTTTTTCTTTCAATATAAGGAAAGCTAAAACCACAGTAATAATGGGTGCAATAGCTGATAAAATTCCAGCTTCTGATGCACTTGTGTATTGCAATCCTAAAGTTTGAAACAGAAAAAGAAAAACCGGATAAAAAAGTGATAAAAGCAATAACGGGAAAAAATCCTTCTTCCCAATTTTTGGTTTTTTTCTTTTAATCAACACATAATACAAGCTAATTGTAAGTGAAGCTATTAAGAAACGTTGTGCTAAAATATCAACCGGATTGGCATGATTCAATGCCAACTTTACAAAGATAAATGACAATCCTATTATGATAGTCATTGCTACCAATCCGATATAAGCACGTATTTCAGTTTTAGCCATTATAATTTTTTCAATGATAGCTTATAAAGATTTCATATTGTATTTAAGAATTTCATCTTTTCCACCAGCACTATAGAGAATATCCAAACCATCTTTATATCGCTCCACCACTTTGCCGCGCACCACCTTCATCGTACTATTTATCAAGCCATTCGCTTCAGTAAAATCTTCTTCGGCAAGCACATACAAGCTTGGTAACCATCTCTCTGGGAACATTCCTTCAAATTTTCCACCTTTGCGATATTCATTCAGTTCGGCATCAATAAGTTTGAGAGCGGCAAGTTTACCCTCTTCTGATTGGATAGTCAAATTAGCATCTTTTTGCTTCAACTCACGCGCTAAAACTTCCTTATTTACTGCAAGAATAGCTGATGTAAATTGACTTTGTTCATTATAAAGCACACATTGGTCAATCAATTTTGAATTTTCAACAACAGCCTCTTCGATGCCTTCAGGACTATATTTTTCTCCATCACTGGAGATGAGCAAACTCTTGAAACGCCCCAAAACATAAAGGAAACCATCATCATCCATATAACCCAAATCGCCCGTATAGAGCCAGCCATCACGAACGGTTTCAGCTGTCGCTTTTTCATTGCGGTAATAACCTGCCATTACATTTTCACCTTTGATTACAATCTCACCTTTTTGATAATTGGGTAGCGAATTACCTTCTTCATCACAAATTTTCAATTCCATAGGTTGCACCAAATAACCAGACGAACCTAACTTATGACGCTTTTCGCCATTGGAAGAGATGATAGGCGTAGCTTCTGACAAGCCATAGCCTTGATACATCGGCATACCAACGGCATAAAAAAATCTTTGCAAGTCGATATCAAGAAGTGCTCCCCCTCCAATAAAATACTCCAATTGTCCGCCAAAACCTTCGCGTATTTTACTAAATAAAATTTTATCAAAGAGTGCCAAAATAGGTTTTTTGAATATCTGCACACCTTTTCCCTTGTTATGCCCCTCTTTGTTGTATGAATAAGACATATTCATAGCTGTATCGAACATCCACTGCACCATTTTGCCTTGTTTGCGGATATTGCTTTCAATGTTTTTCTTAAAATTCTTTGCCAAAGTAGGGACGCTTAAAAGCAAATTGGGTTTTATCTCATTGATGTTTATAGGTATATTTCTCAATGTTTCAAAACCACTCTTACCCACCTGCACAGTAGCCACACTTGCACCCGATGCCATAAAGCTATAGAAGCCAGCTACGTGGGCAAAACAGTGGTCTAAAGGCAAAATAATCAAGGTTTTAAATGTAGTAGGAATCGTCATCAGCGAAAGAGCTTGCTCCACATTAGCCGTATAGTTTCTGTGGGTAAGCATCACGCCCTTGGGGTCGGCAGTAGTGCCCGAAGTGTAACTGATAGTTGCCAAATCATCAGGAAGAATAGCGGCACTCCGCTCCAACACAGCATTTGGGTTCTTTTTTATAAACTTCTCGCCCATTTCCAACAGCTCTTTTTTCGACATTTCGTTGCTTTCGTATTTATCCATCTCATCCAACACAATTATCTTTTCGACTGTTGGGAGTTGGTCAACAATTTTTCTGATTTTTGGCAATTGCTGACCAGACACAACAATCAACTTCGACTCCGAATGATTCAATCTGAAAGTAAGATCATTACTCTCCTCCAACTTGATAGATAGAGGTACATTGGCAGCACCGGTATATAAAATACCCAGTTCACTAATAATCCAATCGTTCCGCCCCTCTGAAAGCAAAGCAATATTCTCTTTAGCTTTCACTCCTAATGCCATTAAACCAGCGGCAAAAATCTGTGATTGCTCTTGAGTTTCTTTGTATGTAGTGGATTCAAATTTTGTCGTTTTCTTTTCCCATAAAAATGGGTTTGACGCATGTTTACTTACGCTATCGTGTAATAAATCAATAATTGTAGTACGTTTTGTAGCCATGATATTAAAATAAAATTATGTATGTAAATCAATTAAACGATAAAGATAAACAATATTTTTTAGAGTAGCTATCTGTAAATATAGAAAAAATCACTTCATTTTCACTGTCTTGTTTTCTTATATTTTCACGTAGCATTTTGGAAACTTACTGAGCACTGATACTCAGAGATATACTTTCAATAGAAATTTAATAATTTCATTTTAAAATAGCTTTCATATAATTATTTATGGCTATAAAAACCAAACTACGATCACTTCATTAAAGTCGATTTTTTCTAATTTCGGTGTAATTAAACATACACGAAAGTATAAATAATAAAATCAGAAAAGTCACCATAACGTCCAGTGTTGATGGATTGGTATCAAAATCAGATCATGTTTTTATTGATTATTATTTTTTGTGAAAAAGATGCACATCAACATTAAAACAACAAGCTATTCCTATTAGTTGCCGAAGATATTGATTTTAACGATGAAATGTATATAGAAATACTTCAAATTAATAGTTAAAAGTTTTCAAACAATATAAACTAATATTCGCTTAAAAATAACTATCTTTGTAGCTTAAATGACAAATAAAAATTTGAATACATTACTAACAATCATAGTACATTATCATCATGATTTACTTTTTCAAAAATCAAAACGAACAAGTTTTCGCAATCCAAAGCAATCAAGAGTTTGATAATCAAACAATTGAAAAATTAACATGGCTTTTTAATGGAGCTGAGTTTTTAGGAACAGACTCTATCAAAAATGAGTATGTTGGTCCTCGAAAAGAGATGCTTACCCCATGGAGCTCCAATGCGGTTGAGATTACTAAAAACATGAGTATCAAAGGAATAGAACGTATAGAGTTTTTCACTCCAACTACAAAAAAAGCCTTCGATCCTATGTTGCAACAAATCTATAGCGAGTTGAATCAGGATATATTTACTATAAATAAGGAGGTTGACGAAATTCAGTATGTAGATGATATTGCTGCTTATAATGTTCTTGAAGCATTGGCATTAAGTGAAGATGAAATTGAATATTTAGAAGATGTATCAAATAAGCTTGGCCGTAAATTAACTGATAGCGAAGTATTTGGATTTTCACAAGTAAACTCTGAACACTGTCGTCATAAAATCTTTAACGGACAATTTATCATCGATGGAGAAAAGAAAGAAAAAACTCTTTTCCAATTAATTAAAGATACTTCAAAAGCAAATCCAAACTATTTAGTATCGGCCTATAAAGATAATGTAGCTTTTAATGCAGGGCCAACAATCGAACAGTTTGCACCAAAAAGCCAAAGCGAACCTGATTTTTTTGAAATAAAAGAGATTGATACAGTACTTTCATTGAAAGCTGAAACTCACAACTTCCCCACAACTGTCGAGCCTTTTAATGGCGCTGCTACAGGTACAGGTGGTGAAATTCGCGACCGCTTAGGTGGTGGAAAAGCAAGTTTACCACTTGCTGGTACTGCCGTTTACATGACAAGCTATCCTAGAAGAGGAGCAAACAGATCTTGGTTGTATCAGACTCCACAACAAATACTAACTAAGGCTTCAAACGGCGCTTCAGACTTTGGTAATAAATATGGACAACCACTTATTTGTGGATCGGTACTTACTTACGAACACGAAGAAAACGGTAAATTATATGGTTATGACAAAGTTATTATGTTAGCTGGTGGTGTTGGTTATGCAAACAAACGCGATGCCCTAAAAGGCACCCCAGAGCCTGGACAAAAAGTCGTTGTTTTGGGTGGTGACAATTACCGTGTCGGAATGGGAGGTGGAGCTGTTTCATCAGTTGCTACTGGTGAGTTTGAAGATGCCATTGAACTAAATGCTGTACAACGCTCTAATCCTGAAATGCAAAAAAGTGTGGCCAACGTAATTCGTTCCTTATCCGAAAGTAGCGATAACCCCATTGTATCTATTCATGACCATGGTGCAGGAGGACATCTTAACTGTCTATCAGAGTTAGTAGAAGATACTGGTGGTATTATCGATTTAGATAAATTGCCAATTGGAGATAGCACTTTAAGTGCCAAAGAGATTATAGGCAATGAGAGTCAAGAACGAATGGGCTTGCTCTTAAAAGAAGAGGATATTGAACGTGTTAGAAAAATTGCTGAAAGAGAAAGAGCACCTATGTACGTTGTCGGAGAAACCACAAACGATATGCATCTTTCTTTTAAAACTACCAAACGTTCAAATAAAGACGGTGTTAATCCTATTGATTTATCCTTAGATTATCTTTTGGGAAAAACACCTCGTACCATTATGGAAGATTCTACCATTGAGGAAAGTTTCGCTCCTATTGAATACGAAGAAAACAAACTGCAAGAATATCTGAAATCAGTACTTCAAATGGAGTCTGTAGCTTCAAAAGATTGGCTAATCAATAAAGTTGATAGATCCGTAAGTGGAAAAGTAGCTCAACAGCAAACAATTGGTGAAATTCAACTTCCTTTAAGCAATTTAGGGGCAATGGCATTGGATTATCAAGGAAAATCTGGCATTGCAACAACTATCGGTCATGCTCCACAAGTAGCATTAATCAATTCAGCCGAAGGTTCTGTAATGGCAATTGCAGAAGCTTTAACCAATATCGTTTGGGCGCCTTTAGCAAAAGGAATTGATAGCGTATCATTATCAGCCAACTGGATGTGGCCTGCCAATAATCCTGGTGAAGATGCACGTTTATATAAAGCTGTTGAAGCTTGTAGTGATTTTGCTATTGACTTAGGAATTAACATACCAACAGGTAAAGATAGTCTTTCGATGACTCAAAAATATCCTGATGGAACTCAAGTTTATTCTCCAGGAACTGTTATCATTTCTGCTGCTGCGGAAGTTTCGGATATAAAAAAGATTATTACTCCACTACTTATTAATGACATTGATACTGAACTTTATCATATCGATTTCTCATTTGATAAACCAAAATTAGGAGGTTCTGTATTTGCTCAAACATTGAATAAATTGGGTGATGAGGCGCCAACTGTAAAAGATAGTGAGTATTTTAGATCTGCCTTTAGTGCCATTCAAGAATTGATTAATAAAGATTTAATCCTTGCTGGACATGACATTTCTGATGGAGGTTTGATTACTACTCTTCTTGAAATGACATTTGCTAATAAAAATGGTGGATTGCGCGTAAACTTAGACGGTGTTGTAGAAAAATCGTTAATTAAAATTCTGTTTTCAGAAAACCCAGGAGTTGTAATTCAAGTAAAAGATAGAAAATCTGTTGACAAAATTCTGAAAACTCATGGTGTTGGATTTGCACGCATTGCTCAACCTATTGCAGAACGTCGCATTGAAATTCAACGCAAAAAAGAAGCATATGCTTTCTCTATTGATGAATTGCGTGATATATGGTTTGAGACTTCTCACAAAATGGAATTAACGCAAACCCAAGAAACACACGCAAATGCTCGTTACGAAAATTACAAAAATCAAGCTCTTGAATTACAGTTCCCAGAGAAATTTACGGGCAAATTAGCTCAATATAATATTCCAACCGATAAAAAGGTGAAAGCTGCAATTATTCGTGAGCGTGGTACTAATGGTGAACGTGAGATGGCTTATGCTTTACATATAGCAGGATTTGATGTAAAGGATGTACATATGACTGACCTAGCTTCTGGACGTGAGAACTTAGAAGACATCAATATGATCGTAATGTGTGGTGGTTTCTCCAATTCAGATGTATTTGGCTCAGCTAAAGGTTGGGCTGGAGGTTTTCTTTATAATGAAAACTCAAAAGCTGCACTTGATAATTTCTACAAACGTGAAGATACGTTGAGTTTAGGAGTATGCAACGGCTGTCAATTGATGACAGAGTTAAACTTGATCAATCCAGAGCATGCTGAAAAGCCACGTATGTTGAAAAATGATTCAGGTAAATTTGAGAGTGGATTTGTGAGTGTAGAAATCCCAGAGAATAATTCAATTATGTTTGGTTCATTAGCTAAGAGCAAATTGGGTATTTGGGTAGCTCATGGAGAAGGAAAGTTTTCATTACCAATGGGCAAAGATGCTTATAACATTGTTGCTAAATATAACTATGATAGCTATCCTGCTAATCCTAATGGTTCTGATTTTGCTGCTGCAGGTATCGCTTCAGCAGACGGTCGTCATTTGGCTTTAATGCCGCACTTGGAGCGTGCTATTTTCCCATGGCAAAATGCTCACTATCCAGCAGATCGTAAGGGTGACGAAGTGAGTCCTTGGATCGAAGCATTTGTAAATGCAAGAGAATGGATTGAGAAAAAACAATAAAAAATAAAAAATATCTTTATAATATCCTCCTCGTAATGAGGAGGATTATTTTTGATGAATTTAGAGTATTTTATAGCTAAACGCATTCACTTTGAAAAAAAAGGTGAACGCAATGTTTCACGACCTGCTGTACGGATTGCTACTATAGGCATTGCCGTAGGTGTGGCTGTTATGCTTGTGGCTATAGCTGTTGTCATAGGTTTCAAGCAGGAAATCCGCAATAAAACGATTGGTTTTGGTTCACATATTCAAATAACCAATTTTGACAACAACAACTCTTATGATATGATGCCCATAAAAATGGCTGATTCATTAAGAAGTAAAATAGAAAATCTACCAAAAATTGTTCATACACAGCGATTTATTACAAAGCCTGGGATCATTAAGACCGACGAAGAGTTTCACGGAATTGTATTAAAGGGTGTAGACGAAGAGTTTAACTGGGATTTTTTTAGCTCCAACCTGATAGAAGGGAATATTTTATCACAGTCAAACGACTCTACTGCAACAAACCAAGCTATAATTTCTAAATCCATTGCCAATCTACTTAATTTGAAATTAGGAGATTCGTTTCATACATATTTCTTTCAAGAACAAATACGTGTTCGCAAATTTAATATTGTTGGTATTTATTCAACTAATTTTACTGAATATGATGAACTCTTTGTTTTAACTAACTTACAAATCGTTCAACGACTTAATGGATGGAACGATAATCAATTTAGCGGTTTAGAAGTATTAGTAGATGACTTTAAACATTTAGAAGAGGCAAGCTTAGCTCTCTATGCCAATATTGCTAATCGATTTGATGAAGAAGGCAACGGCTATTTTATACAAAATATCAAACAAACCAATCCTCAAATTTTCAGTTGGCTCGATTTGTTAGATATGAATGTATGGGTTATTCTTATTTTAATGTTAGCAGTTGCAGGCTTCAATATGATATCCGGATTGCTCATCCTTATTTTGGAAAAAACCAATATGATTGGCATTCTCAAAAGCTATGGAGCAATAAACTGGTCTATTCGGAAGATATTTCTTTATGAATCAATATTTTTAATCGGTAAAGGAATGATTTGGGGCAATATTATAGGTTTATTAATCTGCTTCTTGCAGTATCAATTCCGTATTTTCCCTTTAGATCCAGATTCCTATTACGTAGCCTATGTTCCAATTACTTTCAATTGGCTTTATATAATGTTATTGAATATAGGTACGTTTCTCGTGTCTGTTTTAATGTTAATCGCCCCATCTTATCTAATTACAAAAATATCGCCAGCTGTGATATTAAGATACGATTAATACTACTTAATAATTCTGTTATTACAATAAGCTCCTAACAAAGACCAAATTGTTGGCTTTTGACAACTCTTCATTATACCAATACCCATCGGTATCAAAAGCTTTGAGCTCATCAATATCTTTGATGTGGTGATCCATTATAAAACGAACCATCTGTCCACGAGCTTTTTTGGTATAAATTGTAATCGGCTTATAATTGTCGATATCAGGCTTATATTGGAGAAACTCAACATTAATTATCTGAGCATCTATCTTTTTTCTATCTAAAACCTTAAAATACTCATTCGATGCAAGATTAAGCAAGACATTGGGATTATCTGACTCTTTTAGTGCTTCAATAATAGCATTAGTCATTTTGTCGCGCCAAAATTGATTCAAATTATTGTATCCATCAGGCTTAATTTTAGTTAGTTGGTCCAATCTATACGCCTGAATTAAATCCAAAGGACGCAAAACACCATACAAGCTCGAAAATATCCTTAGGTGTCTTTGAGCGTACTCAATCGCATCATCTCTCATAGAAGGCGCATCCAAACCTCTAAAAGCTTCCCCATCATACACAAACATAGCTTGCTTGGCATTATCTGTAGAAAAAGGTGTGTGCCATCTGAAGTAACGCTCATTATTTTCAGTTGCAATTGTAAGATTTACCTTGAGCATCGTCGCTAATTCTTGAATAGAATATTCACGTAATTGCTCAATTAAAACGGAAGCCTCATTCAAAAATTGAGGTAAAGAATAATCGAATTTATTTTGTAAAAAACTAAAATTTTGAATTTTTGCCGGAGATAGAATTGCTAACATAATACTTCAACTTAATCGATAATATTCAATATTTTCTTTATCAATGGTGTCAAAACTTCATTGATATCTTTCTTTGAAAGCATATGTTCTCCATCATAAATAATAAAATTATCGTAATGCTCTTCATACATTTCTCGGCAATTCACAGTAGTATCACGTGTCCCAAACATTGCCCATGTATTCTCCAAATCGTTCATTTGGATATGATCAAACTGTGCTTCTTCAACATCTGCATACTCTTTTGAAAGTTCTTCTGTAACTACAAAGCTTTGCACTCCATCTTGTCGAGGAAACATAAATTGGTTAACACCCAATTTACCCATTAAAAATTCAGAAACACGAAAAGCAGGATTCACCAAAATTTTAGGAAACCCATGCAATTGTTGTGCAAACATCCCCCCCATTGAGGTACCTGCAATAATATCTGGCTTTTCATCCTCACAAATACCTTTCAATAAGTCCAAGGCTTCGTATGGATTTAGTGGTAAATCAGGAGATATAATCTTGGCATCTGGAAATTGACGACGCAACATGCGTGTTGTGAATGATTCGCCTGCCGATGAAAACCCATGTATGTATAATATTTTCATTTTTATATATTTTAATTCAATGTAATTTGAAGTTTAGCTTATTCTTTTGCCTTTTACTGAGATAATGGCTCCATTTTGTAAGTCACCTTGGATTTTACCCTCTACTTCGATATGCACAATTTGTTCTCGCCAAGAGAAGCCAAAATATTCTTTACTTAATTTCACCTCATAATTTCTCAAATACTTACTACTGTATTTACCCTCTTCTTTAGAGTTACTTAGCATTTTTGCTGACTTCAAACTATGATCCTTAAACGCTAAAATTGCTATATTAGCAGCTTCCTCCTCCATTTCATGAAATAGTAAATCCAATTTACTCTCAAGCTCTTTTTCCAAGACAGGACGACGCAAAGTTTCCATATAATTTACCAACTCAGCAACACTACTTTTCTTCTCCTTATTATAAAATTTATATAAATAATCAGTAGCTAACTGCATATTTTCATTCAACTCTTCAATAGATTCAACATTTCGATTGTAATTGCCCAGCAATTCAGTATAATATATTTCATCTATCATGTCTTTCACATTATGTTGCATGACCGAAGTTGGATGATTTTCTAAGAATAACTCAAGCAATACAATATCCTTACTCGCCATTGCATCGTAATAGTCTTGTTGTTCATCAGAGATTTGATGCAAAGAATTTACTATTTGATTTAAATAATTTTCTACCAGCTGTTTATTCTTAACCGTTTTCGATTGACCATAAAAATAGTTCAACTCTTCTGATAGTTCATTTAATTTATGCACTGCATCATCATAAGATTTAAACTCAGAGGCAAAACAGGCATCGTAGCTATTTTTAATCGATTGATAAAGCAACTCCTCTGATCTTTTTTCTAAAGTTTTTTTGATAGTATGAATATCTTCATTTCCTTTATAGGTAGAAAATTGCGATAAGTGATTATCCAAACGCTCAATATACCCAATGATATCGCTGTATGAGTTATTATTAGCAAAAATAATCTCATATTCAGATCTCAACTTTTCATAACTTTTTGTTGCATCATTGGTGCAAGCCATTAAAGTAAAAAGCAGTATAAAAACAAAATAATATTTAATTCTTAAACTATTCATCCGATTCTTTTAATTATACAATTGCAAAGATAATAACAAATAAAGTGCAAAACTGCATGGATAAAAAAAAAGAAGTAGCTAATTTACTTAACTACTTCTTTTTGAGCCTCTTGTCGGATTCGAACCAACGACCCCGAGATTACAAATCACGTGCTCTGGCCAACTGAGCTAAAGAGGCAAAAGGGTAAGCGAACCACATCGCACCGCTACAACCATCTACCCTTGCTGCGGTCAAGCCCTGGGGGGTTTGACAGGAGCTGGTCGTGTAGGACTTACCCGAGCACAAAAGTACTACTATTTTTGATTCTTGCAAAATATTTCTGAAATATTTTATATAAAAGTGCAAATTATGGAAAAACAATCGCTATTTTTCATTTTATCAGGAGAAAACTATAGAGTTTCTAATGATTTTTTTAATAATTCTACAAATTGATCCACCTCATCTTCTGTTGTATCAAAAGAACACATCCAACGAAGTACACCCGTTCGAGTATCCCAATCGTAGAATGGAAACTGTTCGCGCATAGATTCTACAATCTGTTTTGGAATAATTACAAAAACTGCATTTGATTGTACTTTTTGAACTACTTTTACGTCTTCAAAATGACAAATTGCTTTATAAAGTCGTTTAGCCATTTTATTTGAGTGTAATGCTAATTCGCGCCACAACTCTTTTTCAAATACTGCTTTAAATTGAGCGGCAATAAATCTGTTTTTAGAAAACAGTTGTGCTGTCTGTTTATGAAAGAATGGTGCATTATTACGAAGCTCTTTATTGAAAATCAAAATTGCTTCTCCAAACATAATTCCATTTTTCGTACCTCCAAAACTCATAATATCAACACCGCAATCTACTGTTGCTTCCTTTAGCGAACATCCTAAATAAGCCACTGCATTGGCAATTCGAGCTCCATCCACATGGAGGTACATATCATTGGCGTGTGCAAAATCTGCTATTGCTTTTAATTCATCCAAAGAATAAACCGTTCCCAACTCTGTGCATTGACTGATAGAGATAAGCTTTGGCTGCACATGATGCACATCACCTTTACGAGAAAGCAATGTTTCGATTAATTCTGGTGTAAGTTTTCCATCTGAGGTTTTTAGAGTTTGCATCGTAGAACCTGTAATTTGAGTAGGGCCTCCGCACTCATCCATAACAATATGAGCAGTTTCAGCACAAATAACAGATTGAAAAGGAAGCAAGCAACAACGCAAACTTACCATATTGGCACCTGTGCCATTGAATGTATATAATATTTCTACATCACCAAATTCATTCTTAAAAAGTGAATTTACATATTTGCTTAGTTCATCATCTCCGTAAGAAATTTGATGATTTGAATTTGCTTCCACAAGTGCATTTATTACTTGAGGATGAACACCTGAATAGTTATCGCTTGCAAATGATTTCATGGTTTTAATTTAGTTTACATACAACAAATCAGTATATAAATACGCCCGATAAAATATTTATCGGGCGCATAGTTTAATTTTTATATTTAAATATTAGAATTTAAATTTATCAAAGAAACTTTTTTTAGTTTCTTCTTTAGCTTCCTCTTCTGGTTTTGAAGCCTCTACAACATCATCTTTATCTACGTTTTCTGCTTCTTCTGGATTTTCTGAACTTAGTGTTGCATAATATTCTTCGCGCGACATTGATTCACCTTGTTCTTTTTCTATAAAATTAATAACATCCTCTAAGCTATTACGAAAACTATTAAAGTCTTCTTTATATAAAAATATTTTATGCTTTTCGTAATTTACCTTTGCGTTTTCACCACTACTCGATACCTTCTTTTTGCTTTCTGTAATAGCTAAATACATATCACCATTGCGACTTGTCTTAACATCTAAATAGTAAATTCTTCTACCAGCTTTAATTGAATTAGAATACACAATATCATTTTCTCTCTTTTCAAGTTCAATTTTTCTTTTTTCAACCTCTTCCATACTTTTTATCTATTTTTTCTACCGATATTATTATACCGATTAATCTCAGTTATACATTTATTATTTTAGAACGAATTATTATTAAAAAAATCTCTTATTTATTTTCTAAGGCTTCAAATTTCAGAATATTTTTTTAATAAATCAAATCAAAAGGCAGTTTTATTTCATTTTTGTTGAAATTTAGTGATAATACAAATCAATTGAATAAGTTTAACTACTTATTAGATACATATTGCAATAAAATTATAATTACTAATTGAGAATATATATTTTTAAAATAAATTTGTTTTAATATAATTTTTTGAAAATAATTAGATTTAGACTACCTTTGTATTCGCAGCAAATCGGTTTGTCGCTTTCAGCTTTTTTAGCTGAATGAGGAAAGTCCGGGCAACAAAGAGCACCATTCTTCTTAACGGGAAGTTGTTTGTGAGAGCAAAGTAACGTAACAGAAAATAACCGTCATGCTTAGCATGATAAGGGTGAAAAGGTGAGGTAAGAGCTTACCGGTTGTGGTGGTAACATCGCAAGCCGTACGTCTAATGGGTTGCAAGATCAAGTATACCGGCGTTAAAAGGCCTGCTCGGCCAAGTCGGAGGGTAGATTGCTATGAAACTTAGGGTGACTTAAGTTCTAGATAAATGACAAACATCTTATTATAAGATACAGAACCCGGCTTATAGATTTGCTGTTTTTTTACTTTCAAATTATATCTAAGTAAACTAAAACACAAAGATTGAATGAAGAAGTTAGCTATCTGGATACGATTTGCCATCAAATTTATACGTTATGATATTTGGCGTATAACTGGTAATGAGCTTACTAAAACAAGGCGACTTTTACTTAACGTACTTAAAACTATTTACTTATCAATAAGAGGAATTAAATCGAACAGTTTAAATATCCGTTCTTCTGCTTTAAGTTTTACCATAACTTTTGCCCTAGTACCATTAGTAGCATTGATTATTGCTATTGCAAGGGGCTTTGGTATAGAAAATATTATAGAGAATATCTTGATGAATACTGTAGTAGGACAGGCAGATCTAATTCCACTGATTATGAATTTTGTAATCCATTATTTGGACACCTTGGGTGGGGGCTTATTTATTGGTATTGGTTTTGGTATTTTGGTTTATTCTGTATATAATTTGTTTGCTCAGATTGAAAGAGCCCTTAACAGCATTTGGCAAGTTCAAAAATCCCGATCAATACTTAGGCAATTTACTATGTATTTTTCAGGTCTTTTAATTTTCCCCCTTCTTTTAGCTGTAAGTAGTGGTTTGTCAATTTACATCAACAATATTCTAAAAGAGGCTTTCTTATTTCAAGTATTTACGCCTTTCGTACAATTTTTATTGTCATTAGTGCCCTACTTAGCTAGCATGATCGTCTTTACACTTATTTTTCTAATTATCCCAAACACAAAAGTTCGCTTTGTCAATGCTTTAATTGCAGGGGTAATAACTGGGCTATTTTTTCAGATTTTTCAAGGACTTTACGTGAGTGGACAAATTCATCTAACTCGATATAATGCTGTGTATGGAGGATTTGCAGCTATTCCCCTACTCTTGTTATGGCTAAAAGTATCAAGCCTCATTTTTCTAATTGGAGCTGAAATATCATACGTGTCGCAAAACTTAGAACATTTTGATTATCATGTTGATATGGAGAGTATCAGCCCACGATATAAGAAAAACTTAACTCTATTTATAACCTATATTATTATAAAGCGATTTGAAAAAGGCGAGAAAGCTTATACGACTGATGAAATAGTAAGTAAATACAAACTTCCCATACGAATTGTTAATCAGATGCTATCTGAGCTCGTTACAGCAAAGTTAATTGTCACATCTGAAAACGAAAAAGGAGTTGAATCCTACCTTCCAGCCATGTCTTTAGAGCTATTAACTTTGGAGTTTATTGAGTCCAAACTCGAGACCCATGGTTCTCAAGAATTTTTTAGAAACAAAAACATTGAAATGGATTACTTCTGGGATAAAATAACAACAATACAATCTGAATCCGATTTAATTAAAGAATCTATCTTACTAAAAGATTTATAAGCTATAAAAAATATTAATTAAGCTGGATATATTCTATTATTTTCCTCATACAAATCGAAATAATTATCTTTGTACAAGTTTGCACTTATATAAATCTCAATTATGGAAATCAAACAATTAAGATCAATTGATAAAAATGTGGTTGAAGCTTTTGAACACTTAATTAATCAATTAAATCCAAATTCGCCTAAGCCAACATTTAATGATTTAGAATCAATAATAAATAACGAATCAACGGTTATCTTTTTGGCTTACGAGAATGGAAGTATTGTTGGCACTACTACATTGGTATTTTACAATATTCCTACTGGTAAAAAAGCATGGATTGAGGACGTAGTGGTTGATCATGCACATAGGGGAAAAGGTTATGGTAAACAGCTGATGCAATACGCCATAGAATATGCTCGCAATAAAGATACTCGAAAACTAAATCTAACTTCTAACCCAACTCGGATTGCCGCCAACAAACTTTATCAAGAATTAGGATTTGAACAATACATAACCAACATGTATCGTCTTGATTTATAAGCTTCAATTGTTAGTTTAGTTATTTTCGAATAATAAATACACATTTAAAGAATCTCAAACAAAACTCATAAGATATCAAAGCGTATAATTTAATTTCTTTTTTCAATTTTGAAACGAAGAATCTTACAACTGTATTCTACTTGAATGAATTTAACAATTAAAATATAAAATAAGAAAAATGAACAAACTCATTAAACAAATTCTCATCGTAATATTTACAGTCTCTTTAGCAGCTTGTAATATAACAGATAAAGAAAATCCAATTCCTGAATTTGACACTAGTACTGCCCTATCTGTTATTGTAAACAATGGCGATATTGGTCTTTCTATTTATAGAAATAAGAACTATGCAATAACGCATGAATATTGGATAAATAATCAACAGAAGACAGAAGAGGAGTTAAAAGCTATTTTACCTAACGGAAGCTCTTACAATAATTATGTTGAAAATAATTCATATGAAAAAAGTGTGTACCGAAATAACCAAGGTGAAATAGTAGATTATAAATTTGCAAGATTTTACAACAATGAATTTGAAGGTCCATTCGCATATTTTAAAAATGAAAAACGTGAAGAACTTCACAATTTAATTGGCTATGGTTCAATTTACGGAGTTGATGCAAGCAGCGATAAAGAGGTATTTGCTGGTTTTGTTGGTACTAAACTATTTACTGGTTTACAATATCAAGTGGTTCCTACTCAGGTATTTTATCATAAAGACAGTATTACTACAATGTTGCCACTCCCATCCGATTATAAATTTCTTAATGGAGTAAATGCAGTGCATTATGCAAATGGTAATGTATATGTGTCAGGTGCTATTAGTTATCCTATGTATTGGGAAAATAATGAAGTAAAAAAACTTCATACCAATAAAGGTGTTGTAAATCAAATATTTTCTAAAGGGAATGATATATATGCTGTTGGAAGTTACAGCTATAATCCTGCACAAAGTGAAAAATCAGCAGCTTGCTATTGGATAAATGGAGAATTTCATAAAGTTGAAGAGAATGCGGTTGCAAACAGTATTTTTGTTACTGACACAGATGATATTTATGTGGCTGGTGCAATTATCGATAACGAAGGAAACTACGAAGCTTGCTATTGGGTAAATGGGGAAAAAGTGATAGTAGGAAAATAGTAATTTTCGACAATAAAATAAAAAAGTGCTTTTTCCAAAATCAGGAAAAAGCACTTTTTTTTAATATTTATATCTAAGAAGAAATACAGTATATTTTTTATCTATTTCTTACTATTATAATTGACTTTTATCCATCACTTTAACGCCTAATGGGTACTCTATTCCATTCACAGTATTATCGATAAAAATTCCAATAACAGAACCTACAGGTATAGCGTTATTAGCTACAAATCCAGTGTTTTCAAAATAAAGAATTCCTGATTGAGTTTTACCTGTATTTACAAATCTCTCTTCGATGTATTTTTCAGCATCTTTTTTATTATTGGTATTATCTGCTAAAATAATATATAGAGATTTCAAAGAACCATTCTCCATCTCATACACCAATTTTGTAATTGTTG
>CAYFTO010000010.1:12651-37491 GCA_964346125.1 uncultured Paludibacter sp. | reverse complement strand
TATTTGTCAGAATTACTTAGCTTTGATTAAGCTAATAATATTAAATTATGTCTTATGTTATCTTTTCATACTACTATGTTCAAATGATTTTTTTATCTTTGCGTTTGATTATGTATAAGTTATTATTATTGTGAAATTTAAGAAAGAGACAAAGCAATTCTTTCAATTTTAATATATATGCAATTGGAAAAGAAACGAGTTTTATTTATTGATAGAGACGGAACTATTATACTTGAACCACCCATAACCTATCAGGTAGATACTTTGGAGCAGATGGAGTTTTTACCAAAAGTAATTCGAAATTTACATTTTATTCAATCAAAGCTCGACTTTGAGTTTGCCATGGTTACTAACCAAGATGGATTGGGTACAGAGGTTTATCCACAAGAAAATTTTGATACTGTTCAAGCAAAAATGCTGTCGATATTAGAAGGTGAAGGTGTGCTGTTTGATAAAATATTCATTGATAAATCATTTCCTGAAGATAATTTGGCCACCAGAAAACCAGGTGTAGCTATGTTAGGCGAGTATTTTACAGAAGCCTATGATTTAGCTAATTCATACGTTATTGGCGATAGGTTGACCGATGTGGAGATGGCAAAAAACTTAGGATGCAAAGCGATTTATATAAGTGATGATGAAAAATCATTGATTGAAAGTGGGCTGAAAGAGTACTGCGCTATTCAAACTACAGATTGGGACCAAATAAGCGAATTTCTTTTTGCGGGAGAGCGTACAGCTGAAGTTGTTAGGAAGACTAAGGAGACAGATATTTACATCAAACTCAATTTAGACGGCACCGGAGAAACTAAGATTGACACAGGCTTGAAATTCTTTGACCATATGTTGGACCAAATCGGACGACACTCAAGTAGCGATTTAGAAATAACAGTAAAAGGCGATTTAGAAATAGACGAACATCATACCATCGAAGATACTGGGATAGCCTTAGGAGAAGCTCTGCTTCGTGCTTTGGGCAATAAGCGAGGCATTGAGCGTTATGGGTTTACACTACCTATGGATGATAATCTCTGTTCAGTTGCTTTGGATTTTGGAGGCAGAGCCTGGTTAGTGTATGATGTGCCTTTGAAACGTGAGTATGTCGGTGATTTCCCCACTGAAATGTTGATGCACTTTTTCAAATCGTTAAGTGATGCTGCACAAATGAACTTAAATATTAAAGCCGAAGGCGAAAACGAACATCACAAAATTGAAGGCGTGTTTAAGGCATTTGCTAAAGCGATAAAGATGGCAAAAAAGCGTGATATTTATAATTATGAGTTACCCAGCACAAAGGGAGTTTTATAGATGAAAAGAATATTAATTAAAATATTTTTTAGCTTATTGCTTTTAATGCCTTATGGGTTGTTATTTGCAGAAAAACAGCCGAAACCTAAAGTTATAATAGGCGTTAAAGTTGATGGCTTGAAAGTTGAAAAATTAAATGAGTGGTCAAAAAACTTTCGAGTTGGTGGTTTTCGCAAATTTTTGGAAGATGCTGTATATTTTGATAATATTCAGCATCCGATTGTTTCGGCAGGAAATGCCTCCGACCTAACAACCATTATGAGTGGAACTTATCCTTTTTATCACAGTATAACAGGAAATAGTATTTATAATCGCGAAACTGCTAATCCTCAATCTGCTTTTTTTGATAAAAATGAAAGTGGAATTGGTACACAAAATAAAATATCGCCTCACAATATTTTAGTAACAACTATGGTTGATGAGATTAAATTGATGAATCCTCAATCTACCATTCATGTTGTAGGAATTGACGCAGAGGCAGCCATTCCTATGGGGGGGCATAGTGCTAATTCGGTTACTTGGATTGATGAAAAAAACAATCGATGGGCAACAAGTACTTTTTATAAAAACGGCTTAAATCGTTGGGCTGATGAGATGAATATTAGCGGTGTTTTCAAAAACTTCAGCTACAACGAATTAGTTAAGGAGCTTGGATTTACAATCTTAAACAAAGAGTTGGTCAGTAAAAATAGTGGTGTCCACGGACTTTTTCTTCAATTTGATTTGTATGCAAATGGAAATAATAAAGTAAAAACGACTAACGAGTTGAGTCGGTACATCTATTTGGATAATATTATTCAAGAGATAGTATATGCAGTGAATGCCAAATACGGAGAAGAGAATGTTCTATTTTTCCTAATGGGTGGTATAGATGATAGCAATTCGCCTGAAATACTTTCGAATAATCGCATTTCATCCGGTTTATTTAATGCCGATAGAGCTTTAGCGTTGCTAAATACTTATTTAATGGCAATTTATGGGCAGGGTCAATGGGTAAGCGGTTATTATGGAAAAAATATCTATTTGAATAGAAAATTAATAGAGGACAGAAAGCTAAATATTCGGGAAATGGAAGATGAAGTAGCCGATTTTATGGGTGAATTTGAAGGTGTTCATGCCGCTTATACAACATCTAAGCTAAATGATTTATCAGTTGCACGACCTGACCCTCGATTTAAATTGAAAAACTCCTATTATCGAAAAACAACTGGCGAAGTACAACTTTTACTCAAGCCAGGGTGGTTGGAAGTAGATAATAAACAGAATGTCATAGATGATAGCAATAGCCCAATAGTTAAGCTACCATTTTTCTTAATGGGTTTGAATTTTGAGCCAGCTGTTGTGAAAGATGCATTCAACTCGATAGATATAGCACCTACGTTGTGTGATTTTTTGGGAGTCGCTCAACCTAACGCAAGTTTAGGAGAACTTATGATTTGGTAAAATCTATAAAATTTATAATCATTGTTACAATTAATTTAATTTTAATGCCTTATGAAATACAATTTTGATGAAGTAATAGACAGACACAACACAGGTGCTATAAAGATTGAAATGTGTGAAAAAATCTTTGGTACTAACGATGTTATTCCTCTATGGGTAGCCGATATGGATTTTCGTACGCCTGATTTTATATTAGAAGCGATAAATGAGCGAGTTAAACATCCCATTTTGGGTTATTCGATGCCTTGTGAGCACTATTTTCAAAGCGTTTTATCTTGGATTGAATATCACCACAACTGGAAAGTGAAACGTGAATATTTAGGTTTCCTCCCCGGTATTGTGCCTGGGCTTGCTTTTGCTATCAACACGTTCACCCAAGTAAATGATGAGGTTATTATACAACCACCTGTGTATCCTCCTTTTATTGATGTGCCTAACAATAACAATCGGAAATTGGTTTACAACCCATTGAAAGAGGTGAATGGGAGGTTTGAAATGGATTTTGATGATTTAGAACGTAAAATTACGGGGCGTACTCGTCTATTTATTTTATGTAATCCTCACAATCCTGGCGGAAGAACTTGGGACAAAGAAACGCTTATACGATTAGCAGAAATATGCTATAAACACGGTATATTGGTTGTTTCTGACGAAATTCATTCAGATATGGCACTACTTGGCGAAACTCATATTCCTTTTGCCACAGTCTCTGAATTGGCTGAGCAAAATAGTATTACGTATATGGCACCAAGCAAAACATTTAACATGGCAGGCTTGATTAGCTCTTCTTACATTATACCTAACCCTAATATAAGAAAGCAGTTTAGTGATTTTCTTGAAAACTCTGAATTAGCCAAAGGTAATATCTTTGCTTATGCTGCTGCAGAGGCTGCTTACACGAATGGAAAAGAGTGGTTAAAGCAGATGATTCAGTATATACAAGGAAATGTCGATTATATTGTAAGATTTTTAAAGGAAAATATTCCTCAAATTGAACCTATGATACCTCAAGCATCTTTCTTAATATGGCTCGACTGTAGAGGATTAAATATGGATACAAATGAGTTACAAGACTTTATGATATTTAAAGCTGGAATAGGATTAAACAAAGGAACTACTTATGGGCCAGGTGGAGAAAAACATTTACGCTTGAATGTAGGTTGCCCTCGCTCAGTACTTGAAGAGGCAATGAGTAAACTGAAAAATGCAGTTGACACAGAATTAAATCTTTAGTTAATAATTGAATTGACAATATGGATGTTCGTATTGAAGAGTCGTGGAAAAACGTTCTAAAGTCTGAATTTGAAAAAGACTATTTTAAATCTTTGGCTGAGTTTGTACGTCGTGAATACCAAACAAAGCAAATTTATCCGCCTGCTAAACTTATATTCAATGCCTTCGATGAATGCCCATTTGATCAAGTAAAGGTAGTGATTTTAGGTCAAGACCCTTATCATGGTTACGGAGAAGCACATGGTTTGTGTTTTTCAGTTCCCGATAATGTGAAAACTCCACCTTCTCTTATGAATATATTCAAAGAAATAGAGCAAAGTCTTGGAATAAAAATCCCTACAAATGGCAATTTAACTCGCTGGGCTAAGCAGGGTGTACTTTTGTTGAATGCTACTTTAACTGTAGAAGCCAATAAAGCAGGCTCACACCAAAATAGAGGTTGGGAAGAGTTTACAGATGCAGTTGTTCGACTGATTGCTGAAAAGAAAAGTAATGTAGTGTTTATGCTTTGGGGAGCTTATGCTCAGAAAAAAGCATCTTTTGTTGATAAAAACAAACATTTGCTTTTGAAATCAGTACACCCATCGCCATTAGCTGCTTATCGAGGTTTTTTTGGAAATAATCATTTTGTCAAAGCAAATAAGTATTTAGAAAAGAATGATATAGCACCGATTCAATGGTGAAATAATTTTGTGTTATAAATTTAATATTTAGATAGTATGAAATGGCTTAAAAGAAATGACGACGAATCGAATTTTGAAGATCGTCGTGGTATGTCAACCGGCGGAAAAGCAATGGTAGGTGGAGGAATTGGATCAATTATAATTTTAGCGCTTTATCTTTTTACCGGACAAGATTTTTCTCCTTTAATGGAAAGTTTTTCTGATGTTGGAGGAACAAAAACTGAGCAATATGACCCCAGTCGTGCTAATGAAAACGAAGACTTAAAAGTACTTACTTTAGGTGTTTTCAATTCAGCAAACGATGTGTGGAGCGAGATTTTTAGAACACAACTTCGTCAAGAATACAGAAAACCTAACTATGTTGTTTATACTGATTACACGACCTCAGCTTGTGGTGGTGCATCGCAACAAGTAGGCCCCTTTTACTGTCCTGGAGATGAGAAGGTATATATTGATCTTAACTTTTTTCATGAATTAGCTACTAAATTTGGTGCACCTGGTGAGTTGGCCATAGCCTACGTTACAGCGCATGAAGTGGGGCATCACGTACAAAGACTTTTGGGATATACGGATGAGATGCAACGTCAGCGAGGACGAATTTCTGAAAAAGAGTACAATGATTTGTCGGTACGATTGGAGTTACAGGCTGACTTTTTTGCAGGTCTTTGGGTGCATCATGCTGTTAAAATGGGTGTTATTCAACTTGAAAGAGGCGATATCGAATCAGCAATGGCTGCAGCAGATGCTGTTGGCGATGATACTTTGCAAAAGAAAGCATACGGCCGCACTATGCCTGATACCTTTACGCATGGTACATCTGAACAGCGCATGCGTTGGTTCAACAAAGGTTTTACTACAGGAGATATACGACAAGGAGATACTTTTAGTGCTACCAGATTATAGCACTTAATATGATTCAATATTCGCGTTTACCTTAACACGTTATTTAATTTACTATGAGTGAAGACAACATAAATAATAAGCTTTCCATAAGAGAATGGGCAGAAGATGACCGTCCGCGCGAAAAACTATTGGCAAAGGGCGCAAGCGCACTTTCTGATGCTGAATTGATGGCTATCCTAATTGGCTCAGGCAGTAGGGAAGAATCTGCTGTAGAACTTTGTCGCCGAATTATTAGTGATAATCACAATAACTTAAATGAAGTCTCTCGATTAAGTATATCTGAACTAATGAAATATAAAGGCATTGGTGAAGCAAAAGCTATAACTATTATTGCTGCACTTGCATTTGCAAAAAGAATTAGGAAAAGTGAAGTTTTTGAGAAAAAGAAAATTGGACGAAGCCTTGATTTGTATGAGTTATTTGAGTCTGATTTGTCTGACTTAGGACACGAGGAGTTTTGGGTTGCTTTTATGAATACTGCAAGCCGAGTAACGGGAATCAAACGACTTACGCAAGGCGGCACGCGTCAAACAGTAGTTGATGTACCTATGTTGTTGCGTATGACATTGGAAAAATCAGCGACTACAATTGCGGTAGCACACAATCATCCTTCGGGTGAAATAGTACCAAGTAAAGACGATTTCAATATAACCACAAAAATTAAAAATGCTTGTGATGCGGTAGGCATTCGGTTTTTAGACCATATTATTGTGGGCAATAAAAAATACTATAGCTTTGCTGATGAAGGCAGAATATAAAATATGAGTAAAATATTATTAGAAGTAAAAGACGTTGTAAAACAATTTGCTAATCATCGAGCATTAGATGGCGTCAGTTTAGAGATTGAGCAAGGCTCTGTTTATGGCCTTTTAGGGCCTAATGGTGCGGGTAAAACAACTTTAATTCGAATAATCAACCGAATAACGGCTCCGGATAGTGGCATCGTACTCTTAAATGGTAAGCCCATGCAAAGAGAGGATGTGCAGCGAATTGGTTATTTGCCCGAAGAGCGCGGACTTTATAAAAAGATGAAAGTAGGAGAACAAGCCCTTTATTTAGCACGATTAAAAGGTTTGAAACGAGCCGACGCTATGCATCAATTGAAAGAGTGGTTTGAAAAATTTGAGATTGAAGCGTGGTGGGATAAAAAAGTAGAAGAGCTCTCAAAAGGGATGGCTCAAAAGATTCAGTTTATTACAACTATTCTACACAAACCAGAGCTACTAATATTCGATGAGCCGTTCAGTGGCTTCGACCCTGTTAATGCTGATTTATTAAAACGAGAGATACTATCCTTGCGAGATAACGGAGCAACAATTATTTTTTCAACCCATAATATGGAGTCTGTAGAAGAGCTTTGTGAAAACATATCTTTAGTAAACAATTCAAAAATTGTTTTACAAGGCAATATGCATGAAATAAAGTCCAAGTTTTCTTCCAATTTATTAAAACTATCTACAAAAGACGAAATTCAAATTGAGCAAGCTGAAATTGTTAGTCAAGTTTTTGAAAAAGGAGCATATCAAACACTATTAAGAAAAAACAAAGAGATGGATAATAATGAACTGCTTCAAATCATTATGAAACAGAGCACTATATATTCATTTGAACAACAGCTTCCACGTATGAACGACATCTTTATTCAAACTGTTTCATCTAAATCGTAACTAATTATGAGCAATATAGGTATTATTATCAATCGGGAATATATGTCGAGAGTGAAGAAAAAATCATTCTTGATACTGACATTTGTTACTCCCATATTTATGGTTGCGTTGATGTTTGTTCCAGCTTGGATCATGACTTTGAAGGACGACACGGCAAAAACCATCGTAATTGTAGATAAGAGTAATCAGCTACGAACAGTTTTTGAAGATACAGATATTTATACCTTTGTATTTTCGGACGACAATATCGACAATGTGCGTGAGAGAGAGTTACAGGCTAAGAAAAAAGATAAATCACTTACAGCTGTTTTGTATGTAGGAGAAAATATAATCGATAATCCAAATGATTTTACACTCTATTCTGATAAACAAATTAATGTAGAGTTAAAAGATTATCTTACTTCAAAACTGAACAACTTCATACGTGAAAGTCGTATTAGGGCACTGGATATACCAGATTTTGAAGCGGTAATGAAGGATACAAAAGTAAATGCGAACATCACAACCGTAAAATGGGATGGTGATGGCAAAGAGAAGCGAGCGTCAGCCGAAATGGCATTAATTATCGGTATGATTGGGGCATTTATGATTTATATATTTATTATGAGTTATGGTTCGCAGGTGATGCAAGGTGTGATGCAAGAGAAAACAAGTCGTATTGTTGAAGTAATAATTTCATCTGTCAAACCATTTGAGTTGATGATGGGAAAAGTGATAGGTATTGCTTTAGTTGGTTTAACTCAATTCACCATTTGGATAGTTGCGACAATGATTTTAGCAGGTGTTGCTTCTACTTTCTTTGGTGTAGATTTAGGTTCAACAACCAATATGCCCGAAACAACCATGCAGTTGAGTAATGACTTGGCTTCAACTGACAATGATGCAACGGCAATAATTAATGACATTATGCAGGACCTATCTAGTTTTAATTTTGTGAAAGTCTTATTGCTTTTCTTATTCTACTTCTTGGGAGGATATTTGTTGTATGCTTCGTTTTTTGCAGCTATTGGATCGGCCGTTGATAATGAAACCGACACACAGCAATTTATGATGCCGATAACTTTACCAATTATCATATCAATTTTTATAGGGATGTATGCAGCTCAAAACCCGGATAGTGCATTGGCGTTTTGGGGTTCGATAATTCCACTTACTTCTCCAATAGTAATGATGGGAAGAATAGCTTATGATGTACCAACTTGGGAGCTGGTTTTGTCCATGTTTCTTTTGATAATTTCATTTATAGGAACCATTTGGTTAGCAGGTAAAATTTACCGAACAGGTATATTGATGTATGGTAAAAAAGTTACATGGAAGGAACTTTGGAAATGGTTGAGGGTAAGTTAATTATATATACAGAACTTTAATGAATTACAACTGTCATAAATCTAAGTTGTTAAATATCTTCTATCAAAAATATCTTAAATATTAGCTATCTTTGTAGCTTAACATTGAATTAAAAATTTAATCCAAAATTTTAGAATAAACTATGTCAGACGATAAGAAAATTATTTTTTCGATGGTTGGGGTAAGTAAATCTTTTACTCCACAAAAAAAAGTGTTGAACGATATTTATCTGTCGTTTTTTTATGGAGCCAAAATTGGTATCATTGGTTTAAATGGTTCAGGAAAATCTACTTTACTTAAAATCATAGCTGGTGTTGAAACCAATTATGAAGGTAATGTCGTTTTTTCACCCGGTTATTCAGTAGGCTACTTGGAGCAAGAACCTCAACTAGATCCTGAGAAAACGGTACGTGAAATAGTTGAAGAAGGAACTCAGGAAATTGTAGATATGCTTGCCGAATACGATAAAGTAAATGAGCAATTTGCTGAACCTGATGCTGATTTTGATAAGTTAATACAGCGTCAAGCAGAGTTACAAGAATTATTAGACCATGCAGATGCTTGGAATTTGGATAATAAATTAGAGCGTGCAATGGATGCACTTCGTTGTCCTCCAGAAGATGCAATCGTAAAAAACTTATCAGGTGGTGAGCGACGTCGTGTGGCTTTGACCCGTTTGTTACTTCGTCAGCCTGATATTCTTTTGTTGGATGAGCCAACTAACCACTTGGATGCTGAATCCGTTATGTGGTTGGAAAATTATTTGCATAATTATGCAGGTACTGTTATTGCCATTACGCACGACCGTTATTTCTTGGATAATGTTGCTGGTTGGATATTGGAATTGGATAGAGGTGAAGGAATTCCTTGGAAAGGTAATTATTCATCTTGGTTAGAGCAGAAGACAAATCGTATGGCAATGGAAGAGAAAGTTGCCAGTAAACGTCGTAAAACTTTGGAGCGTGAGTTGGAGTGGGTACGTATGGCTCCAAAGGCGCGTCATGCTAAAGGAAAAGCTCGTTTGAATGCATATGATCAATTGCTCAATCAAGATCAAAAAGAGAGAGAAGATAAATTAGAATTATTTATTCCAAATGGGCCTCGTCTTGGAAATAAAGTAGTTGAAGCTGAAAAAGTTTCAAAAGCTTATGGAGACAAATTACTGTTTGAGAATTTGGATTTTATGCTTCCGCCTAATGGGATTGTAGGAGTTATTGGTCCTAATGGAGCTGGTAAAACTACTCTTTTCAGGCTAATCATGGGCTTAGAAAAAGCAGATACAGGTACTTTTGATGTAGGTGAAACAGTGAAAATAGGGTATGTGGATCAATCACACGAAGATATTGACCCTGAAAAAACAGTCTATGAGGTTATTTCGGGTGGTTCTGAATTTATTCGCGTTTCAGGTCGTGAATTAAATTCACGTGCTTATTTATCTCGATTTAATTTTACAGGAGCTGATCAAGAAAAATTGTGTGGTGTGCTTTCTGGTGGTGAGCGTAACCGCTTGCATTTGGCATTGACACTGAAGAGTGAGGCAAACGTACTTTTACTTGACGAGCCTACTAACGACATTGACGTAAATACATTGCGAGCTTTAGAAGAAGGTTTGGAGAGTTTTGCAGGTTGTGCAGTGGTGATTAGTCACGACCGCTGGTTCTTAGATCGTATTTGTACGCATATTATCGCATTTGAAGGTAATTCGCAAGTCTTTGTATTTGAAGGTAGTTATTCTGAATATGAAGAGAATAAGAAAATGCGTTTGGGCGATGTAGAGCCGGAGCGTATTCGATTTAAAAAACTTATGGTATAAAACTTCTAAGTTTTCGATTCAAAAAAGAGATTGACAAATTTTTGTCAATCTCTTTTTTTTAGTTTCTACTATCTTCCTTATCTTCCTGTTCCTCGTGTTGTGTTGCTACGTTGTTGCGTAGCATTGTTATCGCGAGTAGTAGTACCTGTACTTCTTTGTTGTGTTTCAGTAGAAGAAGTTCCTGTAGCACGTGTTGAACGTGTTGTCGATTCTGTCGCATTTCTTCTCATTTGTGCATCAACTCGTACGGGCTGTCCAATACTGTTTCCGTAGTAATTGGTGCTGCTTCTTCGTTCTACATTTTGAGTATCACTTCTTGTAGCGGTTGAACTTTGGATATTTGATTGTCTGTTATCTGTTCTGCTTTGAGTCGTAGTTGTCGTAGCTCTTCCGCTGCTAGTTGTTGCAGAGGTACGAGCATTATCACTTGCACTTGTTCGAGTATTTTCTGTACGTGTTGTTGCATTTGTTCTTTCGTTTGTGCTTGTTGTAGCGCGAGTATTACTTGTGCTTGTTCGTGTGCTAGTTTCACCTCTGGTATTTGCAACAGCAGAACTTCTCGTTGTTGCTGATGCTCGTTCAGCATTAAGACTTCTGGTTGTTTGTTGCTGAACTTGTCTATCTGCAGCAGAATAGCTAAACTGACGACTATTAACTACATTTCGTCCGTCCCAAGGTCTTGCTTTACTACGTTCATTTTGATTCCAAAATATAGCACCCTTTTGGTTTTCATTATATCCACGTACATATGGGATATTACTATAATCGTAATAATCGATATAATAGTAAGCAGGATAGCTTCTTACATAATTTTGATGATACATCCATGGTTGGTAAACACTAGTGTTCAATACTACGATATAACTTCTGTACAAATCAAAAGTAGGGTAGTAGGGTATAATTGAGCTTACATAGTACCAACGCCCAGTGTTCAAAACTATAAATTGACTTGTAGCTAAGTCATAATATGTTTGGATGTCGGGAAAATAATAATACCTTGATCCTTGGTAGTAACTTGGTCCCCAACTTGGCACATTAGAGGCATAGTTGTATGTAGTAACACGTTTTCTTTCTGTTACAGAGCCTTGATAGCTAATACAACCAGTAAATGCGAAGCTTATGATAGCTATAAGCATTAAGCTTTTGATGGATTTAATTTTTGCTTTCATTGTTTGGTTTTATTTATGGGTTTAATATTCTCTTTTGTGCTTATTGTTTATTATTCAAATCACATGCCAAACTATTCATTTAAGATAAGAATAGAAAACCCGACAAAATTATCTTGTCGGGTTTCCTTTTGTTATTAAAAAATACTTACTATTAAAACTTTATGGGAAGAAATTTCTTACGCCCATATAAGCTTATCTATTTGATAATTATTTTTCTGCTTTTAACTTCATCGCCTGATATAAGTTGCACATGATACATTCCTTCTATTAAGCCTTTTACATCCATATCTATGGTGTTTAATCCAATATTGGATTGTTCCAAATGAATTGTCTTAACAAGTTGTCCTAATTGATTTACGATTCGGATCTCTTTCTTATCTTGGGTTGCAGAAACGTAAGATATCTTGAATAAGCCAGAAGAAGGGTTAGGGTAAACATCTAGAAGTTCTAAAATAGAACCTGCACTTTGAATTGAAGGCACAAATGATCCTATATCCGTTTTATAAATGCCTGATAGAACAATCTCTCCTTTATTATTAGCAGCACTAATATATATTTCATCAGCCTCTCCTGCAATAACAAGATTGATTATGACTGGTAGTACCTTAGGTTCTTTTAAGTCAATAAGTTCTGCTAATTCTATAAATACTCCTTTGTCACCAACGTCAATACTTTTTGAAGTAGTACCTTCTGTTGAGCCTACAACAGGAAATTTACGACCATCTTTAGCTGAAGCAGCAAATATATCTTTAGAATTATCATCTTCTTTGTCAGATTCACCATAAGTAGTTAAATAAATATTTTTAATGTAGTTTTGAAAAATTAATTTTGTGGCTTTATCGCATCACTTGGCATCATCCAAGCGCCACGGGGTGAGAAACTGACACTACCAACATTTGGTCCATCGGGTGTACAAGAACGTTTGAATTGTTGTTGGTAAAATCGTTTTAAAAATAGGTCCAAATGTTTTTTTATTTCCTTTTTGCTGTACTGATTTCCAAATGCATTAATTGCTAAGAAAAGTAGTTTCTTAGGCGAAAATCCATAGCGAACAAAATAGTAAATAAAAAAGTCATGAAGCTCATATGGGCCAACGATATCTTCTGTTTTTTGAGTAATTGTATCATCAGATGCTGGGAGCAATTCAGGACTGACTGGCGTATCTAAAATATCTTTTAGTATTGTTTTTATTTCATTATCATAGGATTCAGCTATCCACTCGATTAATGTTCTGACAAGAGTTTTTGGGATGTTGCTATTTAGAGCATACATTGACATGTGATCGCCGTTATAAGTTGACCAGCCTAAGGCCATTTCAGATAAATCTCCTGTGCCAATAACCATACCTGCATTTTTGTTGGCTAAGTCCATTAAAATTTGGGTACGTTCGCGGGCTTGAACATTTTCGTAGGTTACGTCATGCGTGTCTGGATCGTGTTCAATATCTTTAAAATGAAGCAAACTAGCTTCTTTAATGGATATTTCTTGTGTGTGGATTCCTAATGCATCCATCAATTTGATTGCATTTTGATATGTTCTACCCGTGGTGCCAAAGCCTGGCATCGTTACACCAGCAATTCTATTTCGGTTGTAGCCAAGTTTATCAGCTGTTGCAACACATACCATCAGTGCTAATGTACTATCCAATCCTCCTGAAACGCCTAAATATACTCTTTCTAAAAATGTATGTTGCCAGCGTTTAGCTAAACCACTAATTTGAATGTTAAAAATTTCATTTAAAGTTTCTTCTCTTTTATCAAGCCTTGGAATAAATGGGTGCTTATGAATGATGCGATGAAGCTGTTTTTTTGATAAATATTCATCACATACAAATTTAACCTTAGGTATATTGTGTTCTATTTGTTCATAAAAATTTTTATCTCTAATTCGGTCAGCTTGTATTTTTTGAACATCTACATCATTGATAAGTAGAGAGTAATTTGATTGAAAACGCTCTGTTTCAGCAATCAGTTCTCCTTTTTCAGCTATGAACGCGTTGCCAGTAAAGATTGCATCTGTTGTTGATTCGCCGTATCCAGCCGAAGCGAGTAGGTAGGCACTTTTGGTTCTTGCACTATGGGTTTTTATAGTTTGCTCAATGTATTTTCGTTTTCCTACAATTTCATTAAACGCTGCGGAATTTATAATTATATCAGCACCTAATTGAGAAAGCAAGCTACTTGCTGGAATAGGCGCAAATAAATCTTCCCCAATTTCGATAGAGAAACGATACGCATCGGATTCGAATAAGATGCTACTTGCAAAAATTGTATCACGTTTAGCCAACTCAATTTTTTTCTGTATTAAATTTTTCCCTGAACTAAACCATCTTTGCTCATTCCGCTCGTGATTGTTAACGATATTATGCTTGGGGACAACGCCTAAGATTTGTCCTTTATTGATTACCACTGCTACGTTATAAAGTTTGCTATCAACAACAAGTGGCATTCCAACTACGGCAATCACTTCATATGCTATAGTTTCGTCAATTATTCGTTCGAGTGCCTTTTTTGCATCTCTCTGTAATTGTTGTTGAAAAAACAGATCAGCACAGCTATAAGAAGTGATACTTAATTCAGGAAAACATACAATTTCTACATTATTTGTTTCGGCTTCACGAATTAACTGAATAATTTCAGTAGCGTTATAATCACAGTTTGCCACTTGCAATGAAGGAATGGCAGCAGCAAGTTTTATAAATCCATAGTTCATAATCGTAAAGTATTAATATGTATTATAAAAGAAATTGTATCAAAATTGTTTAATTTCAAAAAAATAATTCAGTTTTTTAATGTGTTGATAAAACTGAATATAAATAAATCAGCAACATTAACAAAAGACTATTAAAAAGCAATAAACAACGTTGTTTATTGCTTTTATTTTAGGATGCTCCAGCTGCAAATGGACAGTTGAACATTGCTGGTTTGTTGTTTATTGCTTTTATTTTAGGATGCTCCAGCACATTTTTCATTATTATTTACAAGTGGTAACTCCATCAATTCTAAGAGTTTTTTACCCATTTGTATAGCTTTTAGATAATTATCTTTCTTTAATCCCATTTTTTCTTCAACTGTATCATCTACCATTCGCCATTTCATTTTTTCTCCAAAAGCTGAAAGTCTTTTAGCTACAACGCCTGCCCATGAAAACGATCCGAAATAGGCAAATTCTCTATTTTTCACAGTGCGTAATTCTATTTTTTGAAGCAAGGACTCAATTTCAGGATGTAAACTATTGCAATAAGTAGGACTACCAATTACCAATCCTTTGTATTTGAAAATATCAGCTAAAATATCAGAAGCATGAGAACGAGAAACATCATGAATGATAACATTCTTAATACCACATTGCACTAATCCTTGTGCTACAGCTTCTGCCATGCGCTCGGTGTTTCCATACATTGAACCAAACACAACAACAACCCCTTCTTCTCCTTCATATCTGCTTAATTTGTCATAGATATCTAAAACTTTATCAATGCTTTCAGTCCAAACAGGCCCGTGTGTTGCACATATATAGTTGAAAGATAAATTACCCAGTTTTTCTAAAGCTTTTTGAACAGGTGATCCGTATTTACCAACAATGTTGGCATAATAACGATACATTTCATTCCAGTATTTATCCAAATTGAGTTCTTCATCTATAACTCCACCATCTAATGTACCAAATGCACCAAATGCATCACCTGAAAAGAGAACCTTCTCGCTTTTTTCGTAAGTCATCATGGTTTCAGGCCAATGAACCATTGGTGTTAAATAAAACTCCAATTCATGCTCGCCCAAAGACAATGTTTCACCATCTTTTATTTCAAGAACATTATCATCAATGCAATAATAGCCATATACCATCTCAAGAGTTCTTTTGTTACCTACAATTGTAATGTTAGGATAGTATTTACGAATCATTTCTATCGAACTTGAGTGGTCAGGCTCCATATGATTGATTACTAAATAATCAATATCTCTTTCTCCAAGTTGAGATTTTATTTTATCAATAAATACATCGCTAAATGATAACTCTACAGTGTCAATTAGTGCTACCTTTTCATCAACAATAAGATACGAATTATAAGTAACACCATGTGGGATAGGTATCATGTTTTCAAAAAGGCGTGTTTTTCGGTCATTTACTCCTACATAAAATATACCGTTTGCAATTTCTTTGTTGATATACATCTTTATATGTTTTTAAGTGTTTGTGATTATTCTAAAGCCTTCGGGATACGCCATAACTTGGCATGCTTTCCCATTTATATCGATTTACAGCTGTAACAACGAAAGTATTTCTACCTTTGAATTTATGTTCAAGTTGATTGAGATCAACACATGAATCTGTTGTCAACGTTATAATATTTGCTGGGTCATTTAAATCGCCAATTTCTTTTCCTTTGAAACCATATACTACATAATACATCACTTTACAGCCTCCTTCTTCATTCACTTCATCCCACATTAAGTAGGCATCTTTATGGTCTTTTACGATACGTAAATTTTGTGGTTGTGCCGAAGCTTCCCCTTCAATATTACGGGCGATGGGTTGCAATGCAGGGTATTTATAGTAGTTGTTTTGCAAGGTGTCAAGTAATCCTTTTGGGTTTCTAAGCATGGGTTTAGCGCTAAAATATACGGCTCCTTCTACTTTAGGAAAGCGTTGATTCATTTTTAATTGACGTGCAAGTTCGTTGCCATTTTGCCAGGCAGCAACTTTATTTACTCCCAAACCTGATGCATAAAGACCTATGTATAAGTTTTTTCCATAGCTATTGTCAGACCACCATTTAACAAGGACTTCATAATCGGCAACTTTTTTTCCAATTTCCCAATAAAGTTGTGGTACAACATAATCAATGGTGCCATCTTTCAGCCATTTTAAGATATCAGCATATAAGTCATCGTAGTTTGAAACACCTGCACGGGTAGCTGAGCCACGTTTATCTACATTGTCATTTCGCCAAACACCAAAAGGACTGATTCCAAATTGCACCCATGGCTTTAAGCTTTTAATTGTATTTTGAAGTTCAGAGATAACCATATCTACGTTGTTTCGGCGCCAATCTCCTTTTTGAGAAGCCGTATATCCACGCGGATATTTTCGGAATGTTGCAGCATCGGGAAAGTCTTTTCCTGCAACTGGATAGGGATAGAAATAATCATCAAAATGTAGAGCATCAATATCATAGCGCATAACAATATCAGCTACTACACGATTTAGAAACTCACGAGTTTCATCCAAACCTGGGTCAAAATAATATTTGCCACCATATTCTACAAAGAGTTCAGGTTTTTTGTGGTATAAATGATCTTTAGAAAGGGAATTAATGTGTCCGTTTACATTAGTAACTCGATATGGATTGACCCATCCGTGCACTTCCATATGTCGTTTATGAGCTTCTTCGATAATAAATTGGAGAGGGTCGTAATACGGATTGGGTCGATGACCATGTTTACCTCCTAAATAGTAGGACCACGGCTCTAATTCAGAAGGATAAAAACTATCGGCAGTAGGTCTAATTTGCATAACAATGGCATTGATACCGCTTTTTTGTAAGTTGTCAAGCATATCACGCATTTCAATGCGCTGTTGCGTAGGTGTTAATCCGGGTTTACTTGGCCAGTCTATATTAGCAACAGTGGCAATCCAAGCTGCACGCATTTCTCGTTTTAAATGTGTTTGCCCCGTAAGTGAAAAAAATAAAATTAAAAGAGTGATTAAAGCACCAGTTCGTTTCATATATTTTGAATTAGATATTCCTTTATTAAATTGAACAACAAAAATAATGATTTTTTAAAGGGTAAACAAGTAGAATTCAATAAAATATTTGTCTTCATAAATAATTCATTTCATCAGTAAATCATAAAAAACAATTTATAGATAATGTGTTTTTGTGTTTTGTAAAATATGAGAAGAATAAATAAAGTTGTCTTTAGGAATAAATCAGTTAAGAGTTTAGTTTTTATCACTTGAAAAAATAGTGTAATGAACATTACCGTATTTTCTATGCGATTCAAAATGAGGGTGTTCTTCAAAGCTATACTTGGAATCATGTTCGAAAATGAGAATTCCATTTTCATTTAATAAATTTTGCTTCAAAATAAGCTCAGGTATTGTTCCAAAGTCATCCATATCATAGGGAGGGTCTGCGTAAATCAAATCAAACTTAGATTTACTTGTTTGGATATATCGAAATACATTTGCCTTTAAGACCGTGTGGTTTTTTATACCTAAATTTTGACTTGTTTTTTTGATAAAAGCTACTTGCTTATGTGATATTTCTACAGAAACAAGGTGTTTGACTTCTCTTGAAAGAAATTCAAAACTAACACTTCCAATCCCTGCAAACAGGTCTAAAACTTCTAAATCTTCAAAGTTAATCTTATTGTTTAGTAGGTTGAATAAGCCTTCTTTCGCAAAATCGGTAGTGGGTCTTGCAGTGATAGTATGTGGCACGGTAAAACGTCTTGATTTGAATTTTCCTCCAATAATACGCATTTAGCTTAGTTTTTTAAGATTAACAATATAGTTCTCGAGAAGATTCAACAAATTATTGTTTGTTTCATCTTTAAAACGGATATGTAGTGGGAATTCATTGACATCTAACTCAAGTTGTTCGTAAATATTTAGTATAAAATAGAGCGCATCTTCATCAGAGTTAATCTCAAGACTGCTCACTTGCTGAAGTTTTTGATCTTTGATAACAATGAAATCCATTTCATTTTTTCGAATGTAACAACTTACGGCAGCATTCTGTTTGTTTGTTTTTCTTTTCAAAAATGTTGCAACCGTATGATCAAAATGAGCATAAGGATATTTGTTTTGAAAAAATCGATACATTCGTTCTGGGACTTTGTAAATGAAATGAAGACCCCATTTTGGCAGTACCATATAATTTAAAATTTCTCGATTTAGTTTCCCATGCTCAGTTTCCCATGTCAATTTCAAGTTTTCTTCTCGAAAAAATGCACTGGGAATCAATTGATAATGGCTGTTTTCAAAAACTATACGTACATTATCACTTAAAAAATCCATTTCAGGCTGATTAAAGAATTGCTCGTAAATACCACCTTCACCAGAGCGACCGCGTAATAAATTAATCTCCTGTCGAAGGTAAATTTGCTCATTTTCGTTCGATATGGAGTAATGAATGCTATCAGGAAGAATTAGAATGTCTAAGTTTTTTTCCTTGGCGTTATAAATTAGCGGCGTTAAAGACATATATGTTGACTAAATTGATTTTAAAATGAATGATAAATAGACGATATTCTGCAAATTTACAAATTAATTAAAAGCTTACCATATAAAACTGCTTTATATATAGGGAGCATTGGTTTTAAGTTTATTGATTTTGCAAGAAACTGACATAGAATCCAATTGCTTTTGGGTAGGTTTTCAAATCCAAATATTCATTGATACCATGAAATGCTGTAGGATTTATCATAGGACTGAATTTGTAAATATTATTTGAAACAATATTGAAATGTCGTGAGTCAGTAGCGGCAATCATTAAAAAAGGAGTAACAATCACATCTTCAAAATTAGTTTCGACAGCCGCTTTTATTTGCTGAAATGCTTCAGTGTTGATGGGAGAAACATGTGAAGCTTCAACACCACCATCTTTGACTTGAACTTCTATCTTAGGATTGTTTATCGCTTTCCGTATATGAGTAGCCACCTCCTCTATGCTCATGCCTGGAATTATTCGAATATTGATGTTTGCTTTTGCAACGTCAGGTACAATATTGTTTTTTACACCCGCATTGATTATTGTAGGTGCCATACTGGTGCGAATAGAAGCATCAGCTGGAGCTGTCTTACTATATGTGTTGAAAATAAGAGGTTTGAAAAGCCATCTGTTGCTCATAGCTAATCGATTGACAAAGCTGGCATGTGGTGCAATATGGTCTAAAAAATCATTAACAGATGTGGATAGAGTGGGTTTAAATGCTTTACTGTTCAAATCAGAAATGGCTTTAGCCAAAACAGAAATAGCATTCTCTCTTTCAGGCATAGATGCATGCCCACCGTCTATTTTTACGGATAGTTCAATGTCAACTTGACCTTTTTCAGAAGTACCAATCATAGCCACTGGTAGTGTAATATCAGGTACTAAAGTTGTAGATACAAAGCCACCTTCATCCAAAACAAAATCTGCTTCTACTCCCTCCTCATTTAGGTATTTAGCAACTTCAAGAGCACCTTCTTTGCCTCCAATTTCTTCGTCGTGTCCAAAAACAAAATAAATATCACGTTTCGGTTGAAAATTATTTTCTAATAAATAAGTGATAGCCTCTAATTGAGAGAGTAGATTAATTTTATTATCAACGGTACCTCTTCCATAAAGGGTGTCATTGCTAATAACACCATCAAATGCAGGATAAAGCCACAAGTCTTCAGTATCTTTATTAACAGGGACAACATCCATGTGCGCCATTAATACACCCGGTTTGAGTGATTTGTCGCTGCCGTACCATTTCAAAATTATGGAGTAATTATTAATTATTTCCAAATCTAAGTTATCAAAAACATGTGGAAAACTTGTTTTCAGAAACTCGTGAAAACCTAAGAATTCATTATAATCAATAAGACTCCTATCTTCGTATGAAATTGTTTTGTATCGTATTGATTCTGCTAATCGCTCATTGTACCCATCGATTAATGAAAAATCATATTCAGCTGTAATAATTGTTTTTGATTTTTGGGAAAAACGAAAATAATTGAACCCCAAAACCCCAATAAAAATTAGAAATAATATAAAAGTTTTTATGGCTATTCGTTTCATTTATTCCGATTTTTATTTTTTAAATAAAACATTATTAATCTGATATAAGAGTTTTATCTCGAAAAAGAATAAGGTTTATCTTCATCGGCGATACCACGATTTTTGTTTGGTAAATTATCCATGGTAAAATCCAACTTCATACCCGCTTTGATATCGTCAATATTCAAAAAGTTCTTGTTGTGTTGCTTGCCATTAACAAGTAATTCCTTTACATAAACATTCTTTTTGCTGTTATTACTTGTGTTAATTTCAAGCTTTTTATTGTTAGGCAAATGCACGGTTGCTTTTGGAAAAATAGGTGAACCTAAAATATATTCACCACTTCCTGGACAAACTGGATAAAATCCAAGAGCCGAGAAAACATACCATGCCGAAGTTTGGCCATTGTCTTCATCACCACAATATCCATCGGGAGTTGGTAAATAGAGTTTATCCATCACTTCGCGTAAGTAATATTGTGCTTTCCATGGTTGACGAGCATAGTTATACATGTAAATCATGTGCTGGATAGGCTGATTACCGTGAGCATAATTACCCATATTCATAATTTGCATTTCACGAATTTCGTGAATGGTGTAGCCATAATAGCTATCATCAAAAACTGGTGGTAAGGCAAATACTGTATCCAGCATTTCAATATATTTTTTCTCACTTCCCATTAAGTTTATTAAACCTTCTGGATCGTGGAATACAGACCAGGTATAGTGTAATGAGTTACCTTCCGTAAAATCTCCTCCCCATTTGAAAGGACTGAATGGCAAATTAAAATCACCGTTCTCTTTTTTACCTACCATCAAATTATAATCTTTGTTGAAAAGATTGCGGTAGTTTTTGCTTCTTTCGGCATAAACTTTTATCTCTTTTTTCGGTTTTCCCAAGGCTTTACCAACTTGGTAAATACACCAATCATTGTAAGCGTATTCCAGTGTACGAGCTGCATTTTCATTGATTTTCACATCGGAAGGCACGTAGCCCAATTTATTGTAGTATTCATAACCTTTTCTACCTGTAGATGCTATGTCGGAGTGAACGCTGTTAGCAGTTTTAATCAAACCTTCCCATAGTAAATCAGTATCTTCAACTTTTATACCTTGCAAAAATGCATCAGCAAGCACAGAGGCTGAGTTGTTTCCAACCATGCAGTCTCGGTGTCCGGGGCTTGCCCACTCAGGAAAGAAACCACTTTCGCGATACGCATTGAGCAAACCTTCTTGCATCTTCAAGTTTTCGTCTGGATAAATAAAGTTGAGCAATGGGAATAAGGCGCGGAAAGTGTCCCAAAAACCAGTGTCGGTGTACATATAACCTGGAAGCACTTCACCATTGTATGGACTATAGTGAATTACATTGCCAAAGCGATCTTTTTCATACAGTTTTCGAGGGAAAAGCAAGGAGCGATATAGTGTAGAGTAGAAAGTACGCAGTTGGTCTATATTGTTGGTTTCCACTTCTATTTTACCCAAAAGCTCGTTCCATCGGTCGGCACCATCGCTTACTAATTGGTCAAAAGAACGATTATTTAGCTCTTTTAAATTTAATTCCGCTTGCTCTATGCTGATAAACGAACTGGCAACTTGAGCATGTACTACTTCACCGCGTTTGGTGGGAAAGCCGATGATTGCGCCAGCGTGCTCTGATTTACTTTCCAATACGTTTTCTTCAATTTCTCCTTTTGTTACCACTGCTTTGTAATCAATGGCTTTGTCAAATTGTATGACAAAATAATTTTTGAAATTATCAGGTACACCACCAGAGTTTTTAGTTGTAAAGCCAATAATTTTATTCTCTTCTGGAATAATTTTCACATACGAACCATCGTTGAAAGCATCAATAACAACGGTGGAAAGTGGACTTTCGGGGAAAGTGAAACGAAACATAGCTGCGCGTTCCGTTGGTGTGATTTCTGTCAAAATATCCCAGTCGGCAAGATAAACATTGTAATAATGAGGTTTAGCGATTTCTGCCTTGTGCGAAAACCAGCTTGCTCGCTTATTTTCATCGAATATTACTTTACCACTAACAGGCATTAATGAAAATTGACCATAATCGTTAATCCACGGACTTGGTTGATGAGTCTGTTTGAAACCTCTTATTTTATCAGCATCGTAGGTGTAGGTCCAACCATCTCCCATTTTGCCAGTTTGAGGTGTCCAAAAATTCATACCCCAAGGCATTGCAATCGCAGGATAAGTATTGCCTGTAGAGAGTGAGTGTTTTGATTGACTGCCCATCAGTGTGATAACATGATCAACTGGTTGTTGAGCGCTTGATACTAATGTAAATAAAAATGTAAAAATTGCAATTAAAAATTGTTTTGTCATAGCTGATTGATATTTTGAGCAAATTAGATTCTATCAAACAAAAATAAGAAGAATAATTGAATAAATCGTAGTATGAATGATTTTTAAAGTTAATAAAAATAGATACGTTTTAATCTTTATGAAGAAGTCTATCAATAAGCTTATTGATTTGTGTCTGCTTTATGTTTTGTGTAATTTTGTATGGAATTATTCACACAAAAGTCACTTATGTTAAAATTAAAAAATAAATTAATATTTACGCTTTTATTCTTATCCTTTACACTTGCTGCACAATTAAAGATAAATGAGCTGATGCCAAAAAATGTTTCGGCTGTTTGGGATGATGACTTTAATTTCAGTATGTGGGTCGAGCTTTATAATGATGGGCGAATAAGTCTTGATTTAAGTGATTACTATTTTTCAGATGATAGTAATGAGCCATTTAAATGGCAACTCCCAGATCAGAAAATCAATCCTCAAACTTTTGCTATTTTTTGGTTTGAACGTGAAGAGCGTGATGGACATGTTAATTTTAAATTAGAGCCCGATGGTGCCACGCTTTATATTTTCGATAAGACTGGCTTTACTGTTGATAAAATAAAATATCCCGAACAGCATCGAAATATTTCATATGGGCGATTGCGCGATGGCGGCGATGATTGGGGATTTTTTATAAAACACAGTTTTAATGCTTCGAATAATGGTAAGAAAACTGCCAAAGAACAAAATTCTACTCCTTCACTAAATTACGAAGCAGGTTTTTATAGTGGACCCTTAAGTTTAAAATTCAATAATGCGCTTTCAGGCGAATCCATTTATTATACTCTTGATGCTTCGGAGCCTACTATAAACTCACAAAAGTATGTTGAGGGTTCTTCAATAACAATTGAAAGTACAACTGTTGTTCGTGCGATTACATTTTCGGAAAATAAATTACCAAGCAAACAATTTACCAGTACCTATTTTGTTAATGAGCGAGATTTTAAGTTGCCAGTAGTTTCTCTTGTTACTGATGATTATTTTCTAAATGATAGTACGATAGGTATATATGTTGTTGGAACCAATGGTACGACGCGAAGCACTCCTTCAGATGGTGTAGCCAATTACAATCAAGATTGGGATAGACCAGCTAATTTTGAGTTTTTTGACAAAAATAAGCTTCTACAAGTGAATCAGGAATTAGATATTAAGATTGCAGGGAATAGTTCGCGATCTCATTCTCTTAAATCATTAAAGTTGAATCCAAAGAAGAAGCATGGGGATAATGAGTTTCAATTCGATTTCTTTGAGGAGACCAAAGCAAACCGAAAATATAACGGGCTTTTATACCGTAATTCAGGAAGTGATTTTCAGTACACTATGTTTCGTGATGCATTTATGCAAGAGCTTATTCGCAATCGCTTGGATATGGAGTATCAGGCTTATTTACCTACAGTTATTTTTATAAACGGAGAGTATCGAGGTATTCAAAATATGCGAGAAACATCCAATCATCGCAATATTTATTCAAACTACAATTTGAAAAAGGAAGATATAAGGGTTTTAGAACCTTATGATATGATAATTGATCCTGAATTTGAAGCTCTTAGAAACTTTGCAATGAACAATGATATTAGCAAATCTGAAGTAATTAGACAGCTTGAAAACATGATAGATATTGATAGCTACTTAGATTATATGATAGCAGAAACATACTATGCTAATGGAGACTGGCCTCATAATAATTTCAAAATGTGGAAAGCTATTGATGGAGGTAAATGGCGACCAATTCTTTATGATTTGGATTTCGGTTATGGTTTGTTTGGAATACCTCATTCATCAACAAAGAATTCAATAAGATATTTGTTAGAGGAAGATTTATCTAAAATTAATGGAAATAAGATCGTATATCTTATCCGCCGTTTGATGGAGAATGAAGAGTTTAAAAATAAGTTTATTGATCGTTTCATGCTGCATCTGTCTACAACTTTTGAAACAGAACGAGCCAATGATCTTATTCGTAAGATGGCAGAACCTCTTGAAGAGGAAGTTTTATATCATAAGGAGCTGTATGGACACTCTTTAACTTTTGAATCTCAGGTGAATGCGATGCTTAAATTTTCGACTCATCGACCGGGTGATGTGAGGAAAGAGATAGGAGAGTTCTTTGATTTAGGTAAAGAATATTATAACGTAAATATAACTTCCAATTTAGATGA
>CAYFTO010000010.1:0-12551 GCA_964346125.1 uncultured Paludibacter sp. | reverse complement strand
GCAGTTTTGCGTTTAGCTACCGACAATGGTGTGGTGGTTTATATAAATGGTGTTGAGCTTGCTCGTTACAATATGCCTGAAGGAGATATTGATTTTGAAACTAAAGCTTTGAAATATAACAGAGGAACACGACTAACTTACGAAGTACCTACTGAATTGTTGCTAAATGGTGAAAATATCATTGCTGTTGAGCACCATCAATTCGATCCTACAAATTTTGAAGCTTTGTTTGACCTCTCGTTAACCTACAATTATCTACCTTTAAATAATATAAAGCTGATTAATTCTGATGTCTATAATTTTGACTTAAATAACAATGTTTCGCTAAAAGCTGTTTATGAGAAAAATGCAACATATGTCGAAGAAGAATTACCACGTGTGTTTATTAATGAAATATTATCAGCTAAAAGCAAAATAAGAGATGAATTTGGTGATAGAGATGATTATATTGAACTTTATAACGATGAAGATGAAGCTGTAAATGTAGCTGGATGGTTTATCAGCGATACGCCAATTGCACCCAAAATGTATCAAATTCCTACTACAGATGAGGAGTTGACTACAATCCAGCCAAAATCATATTTGATTCTTTGGGCTGATAAAGAGCCTCATCAAGGTCCGCTTCATACAAATTTCTCTTTAAGTAAAAATGGTGAGTTTGTTGTTTTATCAAAATTAGATAATTATGGCGAATTACAAACGGTAGATATGGTGCGATTCCCGGCTTTGGGCGAAGAAGAAACTTACTCGCGTTTCCCCGATGGAAGTGATAATTGGATTGTACAAAATACCACTTTTGATTTACCAAACGATGATGCTACAGATGTTGAATATCAAAAAATATCTCACAATATTTATCCAACAATTGTGAGCGAAATGATTTATATTGAAAATCACATTGGTGAAATATTCCGAATATATGATGTGTCAGGTATTTTGCATCACAGCGGTTCTGTTTTGAGTCAACGTGAGATGATAAATCTTTCGCAATTAAAAACTGGAATCTATATCGTAGTAGTTGGAAACGAACGTGTAAAGATTATGAAAAAGTAGTTCTGTTTTAATCAAGCATCAAAATAGAGAAAGGGATTTTAATAACGCATATGCGATAGTAAAATCCCTTTTCCTTTATCTAATGAGTAAATCAAAAAGCAGATTGAGTAATTAACTTAGTCATTCTTGTTCTAATTTTACATTTTAGATATAAAATAATGAATAAGATGCGAAAACTCAGTTTAATAGTTTTACTCTCAATCACTTTTACGCTTTCAGCGCAATTAAAAATTAATGAATTGATGCCTAAAAATGTATCAGCCGTTTGGGATGATGCTTTTGATTTTAGTATGTGGGCTGAAGTTTACAACGATTCACAAACTACAATATCATTAGGTGATTTTTATTTTTCAGATGATAAAACCAATCCGAAAAAATGGCGTTTACCCAATCAAAAGTTAGAACCACATGCGTTTGCTACATTTTGGTTTGAACGTGAAGAGAAAAAAGGGCATGTTAATTTTAAGCTCGATCCTGAAGGTGCAACACTCTATATATACGATAAAACTGGCTATACGATTGATAAAATAAAATATCCTGAACAAAGACGCAATATTTCTTATGGCCGTTTGCAAGATGGTGGAGATGATTGGGGCTTTTTTATTGAGCATAGTTTTAATGCAAGCAACAATACTAAAATCACAGCTATTGAAATTTGTGAAGCACCTAAACCGAATTATGAACCTGGCTTTTTTACTTCAAATATCAATCTGAAATTTGAAACACCCACTGCGGGAGAGTCTATTCATTATACCTTGGATAGTTCAGAACCCACAAAAGCCTCACCTAAATATACAAAAGGGACATCTATTCCAATTACAAAAACTACAGTTGTTCGAGCTATTGCGATTTCGGAAAATAAATTAGCAAGTGATTACTTTTCTGGAACCTATTTTGTAAGAGAACGTGATTTTAAATTACCTGTTGTTTCGCTTATTAGCGACAAAATGTTTTTGACAGATAATACGTATGGAATTTACGTTGTAGGCACCAATGGCACTACGGGTGAATGTCCTGGTAGTAGTCCAGCTAACTATTTCCAAGATTGGGATAGACCAGCCAATTTTGAGTTTTTTAACGAAGATAAATTATTACAAATAAGCCAAGAGTTGGATATGAAATTGGCAGGAGGTTGCTCACGCCAGCATCCTTTGAAATCGCTGAAATTGAATCCTAAGAAAAAACACGGGGATAATCAATTTCAATTCGATTTCTTTTCAGAAACAAAACCCAATCGTAAGTTAAACGGACTCTTTTATCGTAATTCCGGCAATGATTTTTCGAGTACAATGTTCAGAGATGCTTATATGCAAGCTTTGATTCGCAATCGATTGGATATGGAGAATCAAGCTTATTTGCCTACCGTTTGCTTTATCAACGGTGAGTATCGAGGTATTCAAAATTTACGAGAAACTTCCAATCATCGCAATATTTTTTCAAATTACAACTTGAAAGAGGAAGAAGTAATGGTGGTAGATAATTATGAGTTAAGTTCGCATACAGAGTTTCAAAAAATGGTAACCTATGCACGAAGTTATGATATAAAAAATGATATCGTTTTTAACACGGTTTCAAAAATGATTGATGTGGATAGTTATTTGGATTATATGATGGCTCAAATTTATTTCAATAATGGTGATTGGCCCCATAATAATATGAAAATGTGGAAAGCGATTGATAACGGCATTTGGCGACCCATTATTTTTGATACCGATTTTGGTTTTGGTCTGTTTGGTTTGCCACATTCCACCACTAAAAATGCTATTCGCTATGTTTTAGAGGAAAATATGTATCGTGAAAATGGCAATGAAAATGTATATATGCTGCGTAGGCTGATGGAGAATGAAAAATTTAAATGGAAATTTATTGACCGTTTTATGCTTCATATTTCCACTACTTTTGAGAGTAACCGAGCATTACAATTATTGGATGCAATGTCCTCTCAAATTAGTGAGGAGATTGTATATCACAAGAAGCTGTATAATCAAAATGCAAGCAGTTTCACTTCAGGAGTAAATTCGATGCGTAATTTTGCTAATAATCGACCTGGAGAAATGCGCAATATGATTGCTGATTTTTTCAAATTAGGACGTGATTTATACGATTTGAATATCTCTTCGAATATTGAAGAAGCAAGTTATGTTTTCAATGGGCAAAATGTTGTTGATGCAGACTTGAATATTAAATACTTCAAAAATAGAGAGGTAGAATTGCAAGCAAATCCCGTAAATGGTTATCGCTTTAAGCATTGGGAATTATTGGGGAATACATCTTCAGTTAATGCTATCATAAAAGGGGACGAATGGCACTATTGGGATGAATATGGTGTACCTTCTACAGATTGGTTTACGCTAAATTATGATGACTCGGCTTGGAAAACAGGTATGGCTCAATTTGGATGGGGTAGAGGAGAAGTAACGAAAATTAGCTACGGCCCAGATCCAAATAACAAATACATTACAAGTTATTACCGTAAAGAGTTTGATATTGAAAATATCAATGGGGTTTCACAGGCAAATATGAAACTGTTTATTGATGATGGCGTAGTGATTTATGTGAATGGCGTAGAGTTAGCCCGTTATAATATGCCAGAGGGCGAGGTGGACTTTGATACCAAAGCCTTAGTTTTTAATAATGGTGTAAATATTGAATATAATGTTCCGGTAAGCATGCTGAAAGAGGGGACAAATCTTATTGCTGTGGAGTTGCATCAAGAAAAACTAACAACATCTGATGCTATTTTTGATTTGTCATTTAGCTATAATCAAACAGCAAGTAGCAATTCGAATGTCGTTAAAACGGAAAATTACTCATTTACTCTAAGTAAAAACTTGGCTGTGAAAGCAGTCTATGAAATTGATGATGATTTTACAGAAGAGCGTATTCCTCGGGTCTTTGTGAATGAAATTTTATCGGCTAAAAGTGAAATACGGGACGAATTTGGCAATAAAGATGATTATATTGAACTTTATAACGATGAAGATGAAGCTGTTAATGTAGCGGGATGGTTTATTAGTGATACGCCGATTGCACCTAAAATGTATCAAATTCCTTCAACTGATGAAGAGTTAACTACAATTCAGCCAAAATCATACTTGATTCTTTGGGCTGACAAAGAACCTGAGCAAGGTCCGCTTCATACAAATTTCTCATTGAGTAAGAATGGTGAGTTTGTAGTTTTATCCAAGATGACAAATTATGGCGAACTTCAAACGGTAGATATTGTACGTTTTCCAGTTTTGGGTGAAGAAGAAACTTACTCTCGATTCCCCGATGGAAGTGATAATTGGGTGGTACAAGGCACAACGTTCAGTGCCTCCAATAGCGGTGCAACTGTAGTTGAGCAAGAAAGAGTAGGATTAAGTCTTTATCCAAGCCTTGTGCGAGATGTTTTGCATGTAGATAATCAGGAAGGTAAATTGATACGTATTTATAATGTCTCAGGTGTTCAGCATTATGCTGCGATAATAGCAAGTGATAAGGAAATAATCAATCTATCACAATTAAGCAGCGGTATGTACATTGTACAAGTTGGAAAAGAAAGTGCCAAAATAATAAAAGAGTAAAAAATTTTTTTTAGTACTAAGATGTTTTATACTTTTGTGTATAAAAAAACAATTTTAGAAATTAATTTAGCTATATATTATAAGGTTTAACAAAAATGAAAAAATTAATATTTCTATCTCTATTGATTTTTCTGACACAAACAGGCTTTAGCCAATCAGAAAAAGATTTAAAGCTATTTGCTTCACAAAATTTAAGTTCACTGAACAAGAAAGCGAAGCTTAAAAAAATTAATAAAATTAAATCTGAAACACTTCGCGATGCAGCTTTGCAAATGATTGAGGGTAATTATCCTCAGGATGAAAGAGTGAGAAGCTATGAGTGTTATCTATCTCCAAGGGTTTTGGCACGAAAATTAAAAACAAGTCCATATTCTCAATTTGAAAATCCTACTGGTATCTATTTTGAAGAGGGTGATCAAGCAATATTGTGGGTAGGTGATACGGATGGAAACAACATCGAACTCCGCGTAACTAACTGGGGTGATTCTGAATATAAAGATAGCAGATACCCTTTGAAAGAGGGTTACAACGAGATAACTATCAAAAATAAAGGGAATAGCTACATACACTATTATTCAACGAGTGAAGTAACAGAGCATAAGATCGAAATACATATAATGGGTGGTAAAGTGAATGGTGTTTTTGATTTGCGTACGGATGATAATAATCGTTGGCAAGAGCTTTTGAAAAATGCTACCAGTCCTGTGCTTGATATTTTAGGCAAACAAACGCATCTTGCTTATGCTGTAGAGTCATTACAGCGTGAATGTCCAAATCAAGGCGTAGAGCTGATTCAACTTTATGATTCAATTATTGGTATTCAACATCAAATAATGGGACTTGTAAAATACAAGCGAGTACCCAAAAATCATATGTTTGGTAGAGTCATCTGGAAAGGTTTTATGCATGCCGATGGAATTGGAGCTGCTTTTCATAACAATACCATGAAAGAGCTGGCCAATGTTGAAAAACTACGTAAAAACAGTTGGGGTGTTGCTCATGAATTTGGTCATGTTAATCAAGTTCGCCCAGATATGAAATGGACAGGTACAACAGAAGTTACGAATAATATTTATTCTGTTTGGACACAATATATTTATAATAAAGATATGCCAAAACTCGAAAGAGAACAGTTGCGCGATTACGATGGTCGGAAAATAGGAGGACGCATTACTGCTTATATGGAGAGTGCCTTTGTGCATAATCAGCCATGGCTTACGCAAGCTGGTAATGACAGATGGGATAGAGAACGACCACGAGATTGGGGTGGTGATCACTTTGTGAAGTTGGTGCCGCTTTGGCAGTTGCAACTCTATTTTGCTGTTGCTGGTGAAGGAAATGAGTGGGGCAATCCTGATTTTTATGGCGATATATTTATAAAAGCGATAGATGCGCCTGTTGAAAGAGAGCGAGAAGCAAGCTATTATCAACTCAAATTTATGAAAAATGCTTGTGATGCTGCTCAATTGGATTTAACTGAGTTTTTTGAGTTTTCGCGCATGTTATATCCTATCGATTTATGGGTAGATGACTATACCTGTTCGCAAATGACGATTACTGAGAATGATATTAAGGAGCTAAAAACCTATGCATCCCGATATAAAAAACCATCAACGCCGGTATTGCATTACATAACTGCAAATAGTGTTGAAGTTTATAAAAATAAACTTTCTCTTTCTGGTGAAAAAGGAGTGGGATTCATTCAAGATGAAGCTAAGATAAGCATTGATAACAATGCTTGGAAAAATGCTGTTGCCTTTGAGACCTACCAAGGTGATAAGCTTGTAAAAGTGGCATTTGTGGGTGCAGGGTCAAACGATGCAAAAACCACAATTGTGCATACACCTGAGGGTACAACAAGTGTGAAGGCAGTAGGGTGGGACGGAACAAGAATTGATGTGATTTAATCATTAATTTTGAGATAAAAGGGAAATAGTACTCCTTTTATATTGTAAAAAACAAAACCTCAATATATTGCTATTAATAGCATTTGTTGAGGTTTTCTGTTTTTGAATTTTCTCGATTTATTAAACCCAATATTTCAACTAATCATTCCCCAATTCACATTGCCCGTTTTTAGTCGCTTTAATTGTTTTACAAGCATTTTATTTTTTATACTGCTCAAATCGGGGTCTTCTTCTAATATATCCCAAACTGTATTTCGAGCTATTTCCAACATTTTGCTATCGCGAGCAATATCTGCAATTTTTAGTTGAAAAGGCATACCGCTTTGTTGCGTACCATCAATATCACCTGGCCCACGAAGTTTTAAGTCAGCTTCCGCAATTTCAAATCCATCGTTACTTTGGGTCATGATGGACATTCGTTTTCGGGTTTCGGTAGATAATTTTACACCGGTTAGCAAAATACAATAGGATTGATCGGCACCGCGCCCCACACGTCCACGTAGTTGGTGCAATTGCGACAAACCAAATCGTTCGGCGCTCTCTATCACCATCACAGAGGCATTGGGGACATTTACACCCACTTCTATAACTGTGGTAGCAACCATTATTTGTGTTTTCCCTTCAACAAAAAGTTGCATTTGGGCTTCTTTATCTGCCGGCTTCATTTTGCCGTGCACCATACTAATCTGATAATTTGGGAATACCTCTTTTATAAATTCATAACCCTCTTCCAAATGCCTAAAATCCATTTTCTCAGACTCCTGTATCAATGGATAAACGATGTAAATCTGCCTTCCAGCCTCAATTTGTTTTCTTATAAAACCAAGTAAAGCATTGCGTTTCGACTCAAAATAATGAAATGTCTGTATAGGTTTTCGTCCTGGGGGTAATTCATCAATAATAGAAACACTTAAATCACCATACACAGTCATAGCCAAAGTGCGAGGAATAGGCGTAGCTGTCATGACCAAAATATGTGGTGGTTGACTATTTTTCGCCCAAAGTTTTGAACGCTGTGCTACACCAAAACGGTGTTGTTCGTCAATGATAACATAACCTAAATTCTTAAATTTCACGGTATCTTCAATCAACGCATGAGTCCCTATAATAATATGCATTTCGCCATTCTGCAACATTTCATGTATTTGCTCCCGTTCTTTCTTTTTCGTAGAGCCAGTGAGCAGTGATATATTAATCGGCAAGTCTTTTAATAATTCTTGTATACCGATAAAATGCTGTGTTGCCAGTATCTCAGTTGGTGCCATTAAGCAGGCCTGAAAATCATTATCCAGAGCAATAAGCATCGTAAGAAGTGCAACAATGGTTTTCCCACTGCCCACATCGCCTTGCAATAAGCGATTCATTTGTTTGCCTGTAGCCATATCAGCACGAATTTCTTTAATAACTCGTTTTTGGGCATTGGTCAACGAAAAAGGGAGGTGCTCGGTATAAAATTGATTGAAATTATGGCCAACTTTTGAGAATACAAATCCAGCAAACTTTTGCTCTCTCCATTTTCGTTGAAATAAAATATCTAACTGAATGTAGAAAAGTTCTTCAAACTTGAGTCGTTGTGAAGCTCTATCGAGTAAATCTTTGTTTTTTGGAAAATGAATATTTATCAACGAGTCGGTCAGATTCAGCAGCTTAAATCGATCTAAAACATATGAGGGTAAGGTCTCAGGAACACCCATTTCTAACTTTTGAACAACGGGGTAGAGTATTTTCTGTATGGATTTAGAGTTAAGAAAACTTGACTTCATCTTCTCCGTTGTGTTATAAAATGGCTGAAATCCCATTTGGTCGGCTGGCGGAAGTTCTTTGATAGTCTCTACCTCAGGATGTACAAAATTATACTGACGATTAAATAGCGATGGGCGTCCAAAAATGACATATTCAACACCCGTTTTATATTTATCTACAACGAAACGAATACCTTTGAACCAAACAATTTCTATCTCTTGTTCGCCATCTGAAAACATAGCAGTAAGACGTTGCCCACGTCCTTCGCCTACTTTTGCAAAGCTTGTAAAATAACCCTTAATCTGAATATATTGTGTGGCGTCGTTTATATCGCGTATTTTATAAAACTGGCTTCTATCAACGTATCGATATGGGTAATGACGCAGCAAATCTTCAACACTGAAAATGGCTAATTCTTTGTTGAAAAGTTCAGCTTTGCGTGGGCCAACACCTGTGAGAAACTTTATATCTTGCGTTGATAAACTCATCAATAATAATTCATTAAAAAAATATAACTATCCGCTAAAATAACGACCAAAACTCAGTTTTCTTAAAACAAATAGAAGAGAAACAGTAAAAAATAGAGTTAGTATTGTAAGAATGGGTGTTGAAAATAAAGGATGTAACTTATCACCACATTCAATACAATAAGCTATTATAAGTTCAGCAATAAGAACGAAGGCTAAATAAATACCATATAAATAGTCGCTTAAAATGTCTTGAATTTTACGAATAAATGAAGAGTTTACATATGTCTCTTTTAGTGCAAGAAAAAGTGCAGAAACTTGAATTATTGTGTTTAAATTAAATGAATGATAGTAGCTATTTATAAGTTTTGTTCCCATTTTACTGGAATAATAAGCCATAAAAGGAGGAATCAATACGCTTACAGCAAAAATTATCCAAGCAGAAATTCGTATGTTTTTAGAAGCAAATTGTAGGTTGTAGATAGCATATCCTAAAACCATATAACCAGAATATACAAAATAATAAACTGCTTTTACCAAATAACCCTCGCTCCAATTCGCATAATCCAAATAAAAATTATTACTAATATTTGCAATTAATACCCATGCACCTAATAGGAAATAGAGCATTGAAGGTTTTAAATTACGTACGATTGATCCCAGAAATGGTGCAAGCGTAAACAGTATAACTAACATAATCGCAAACCAAAGGTGAGGCGATATGCTTTGCTCAACAAAAAGTTTTCCAATCCACGTAAAAATACCAATCAAATCCGTAGGGCGACTTGGAGTGCTAATATAAAAATAAGCAGCATATATAATGAGCCAAGTAAGTAACGGACTTGCTATACGAAGAAATCGATGTTTGTAATACGATTTCAGTTCATATTCGCGCGATAGCAAACTAACGCCGCTTACCATTAAAATCATGGGGTAGGCAAAGAGCGTAATACTTTGTATCAGTAAATAGCTAAAACTACTTTCAGAATGATTTATTGTTGCATCTTCCCGATATAAAATAAGCGATAGAACATGTGTAGTAACCAATGCGATGATTGATAAAGCTTGTAAACTATCTAACCAAGTTTTTTGTTTTGCCATTTATGTTTTCTATAATTAATCTATTTATTCATTAATGCATCAGCAATTATGAAATCAAAAGGGGTTGTAAGTTTGATATTCTCTCGATTTCCATCAACTAATTCAATTTTGTAACCAGCAGCTTCGACAACCGAGGCATCATCTGTAAAATTGGAGCTGAATTCTTGTCTGTATCCAGCGTAAATCACTTCTTTTTGAAAAACTTGTGGTGTTTGCACAGCTTTAAATAAGCTTCTATCCACCGACACTGATTTTTCATTTTCTAATTTTCTAATACTGTCCGTCAAATCAAGAGCAGGAATAACTGCAGCACTTATTTTTGCTTTTTCAAAACAATTGCCAATAGTATCTTGACTAACAAATGGACGAACTCCATCATGAATTGCTATCAAATCGACTTCATTGTGTTTGATAGCTTCAAGTCCGTTTTTTACGGAATAAAAACGCTCACTTCCACCCTCAACAAGCTTGTGTTCAATGTTGAATGAAAGTTTTTTACATTGTTCTGACCAATAATTCTTATGTTCTTTTGGCAAGACCAATACGATTTGCATGGCATTGTCGTAGTTGTAAAAAGCTTCTATCGTATGCATCAACACTGCTTTCCCTTTTAGTTGGATAAACTGTTTGGGAATCTCAGAAGACATGCGAATACCTTTACCACCCGCAACTATTATTACCGCTTTTTTATTCATAATTTAATCCTTATACTTTCACAAAGATAATATTTTGATTTTGATTTTGCTGTTTCTGCTTATAAATTTTACTTGGAGTAGTTGTTAGATAGTTATTTAGTATATGTTTGCTTGTGAGTTAGTAGCAATGTAGTTTATTGTCAATTGTTAGCCTGTGTGTGTTTTGTATTTTAATCTTTAACTTTATAAACTTTCAACTACTTACTTATGATTCCTTGCAGATTTTATCTATCTTTGTAAGATATAAATTTTTACAAATGAAAAAAACATTCTTTTTACTCTTGATGGTGTTACTTTCATTGCTTTTTATGAATGCTCAAAGTAATGCTAAAATTGCAATTGTTGACTATATTGAAAGCAATTCTAAAACTCGCATTCATCATGAAGGCTCGGTAAATAAAATATTGAAGCTATTTTTGGATGAAAGTACTGTTGTTAACTCTGAAAAAGAAGAACGCAACAAGGAAATAGTATATACAGGTGCAGGTTATCGTGTGCAGGTGTTTTCAAGTAATGAGCAACGAACTGCTAAAAATCGAGCTCAACAAATCGAAAAATCTTTACGTTTTGCATTTCCAAGTCATGGTGTATATCGGGTGTATTCATCCCCTTTTTGGAAAGTGAGGATTGGTGATTTTAGAACTCAAGCAGAAGCAAGAGAATTTATGCAAAGTGTAAAAGCTTCATTTCCCGAATATAGTAGAGAAACTTACGTTGTTAGAGATACTAATGTGTCTGTGAAAAAATAATATTAATTATGTTACTGAACATCAAAGAAAATAATAAAATAGAGTACGATGAAGAGATAACTGAGACTATGGCTCAAAGTTATAAAGTCGTATTAGAAAATATTGGTGAAGATCCAAGTCGTGAAGGCCTGTTAAAAACTCCAGTTCGAGTGGCAAAAGCAATGCAGTTTCTGACACAGGGTTATCATCAAGACCCAGAAGAGATATTGCGATCAGCCATGTTTACCGAAGACTACAGACAGATGGTAATTGTAAAAGATATCGACTTCTATTCAATGTGCGAACATCATATGTTGCCTTTTTTTGGAAAAGCACATGTGGCTTATATTCCTAATGGGAAAATTACAGGTTTAAGCAAAATAGCACGTGTAGTGGAGGTGTTTGCGCGCCGTCTTCAGGTACAAGAGCGTATGACAACGCAAATAAAAGAGACAATTCAAAACACATTAAACCCATTGGGTGTGATTGTGGTGTTGGAAGCTGAACACCTTTGTATGCAAATGCGTGGTGTGCAAAAACAACATTCACTAACTACAACTTCTGATTTTACTGGAATCTTTGAGAATGAGAAAACTCGTAAGGAGTTCTTAGCATTGATTAAGTAAAATATTAATTTTTGAAACTACAAGAAAGAGAAAGATAATAGAATAATTATCTTTCTTAGTTAGTAAGCTATTTTGTGATCTCGGGAATTTCTTTCTGAAACAAAATAGTATTATTTCTACCTACCTACAATACTCAGAAATATCTTTTTTTTGAGAAAATAGTCAAACGAAATCAGCGGTACGATAGAGACTTTTACTTCTATTCACGGGATGAGTTTACAAAATACTTACCCCGTGAGTAGATGAAAAATACCTCTTAGGCTTCACCGCCAAATCCCATAGGTAATGGTGGCATATTGTTATTTTCGGGAGTTTTTATTTTTCCAAACTGACGCTCGTACTTGTTAATATTGTCTTGAAGAGCATTCAATAAACGTTTAGCATGTTCTGGAGTAAGAATAACACGTGATTTTACATTGGCTTTGGGTGTACCCGGCATAATGCGGATAAAGTCAAGTACAAACTCTGAGCTGGAATGTGATATAATTGCTAAATTTGAATAAATACCCTCAGCTACTTCTGCCGATAATTCGATTTTTAATTGATTGTCTTTGTTTTGCTTGTCCATGATTCGATGTTTTATTTTAGATATAATTATTTGAACAAAGTTAGTAAAAAAAAATTACAGCATTGCAAAATAATAAAGAGCAAAGAGCAAAGAGCAA
>CAYFTO010000009.1:36378-37542 GCA_964346125.1 uncultured Paludibacter sp. | reverse complement strand
TCATATCTTCAACTTTATTTATATTATCATTTGTTGCCATATTATATTCAAAATTTAAAAGTTAAACAAAATTATTTGTAAACGCTAAATCCAAATAAATATGCAATCGGTATTGATAAGAAAATCAAAATAACGATTGTGGCATAAACATTTGATACAGTTTTTACACGAGGCATCCAATTTTTATTATTTAATCCCAAAGAATGCAATGCACTCCAAATACCGTGTGTCAAGTGGTACCAAAGAGCCACTAACCATACAATGTAAATCACACTATAAAGAGGTTGTTTAAACAGTTCCTCAATAAAATAAGCTCCATCTGTTGGATCGTGAAGCCCTGCTGCTATTGCTCCTTCATGCCCATGCATTACTTCGACCAATTGCATTTTTGCCCAAAATTGGTACATATGTAATATCAGAAAGCCTAAGATAATAAAACCTAGAACAAGCAAATTCTTTGATGACCAACTAACGCCTTCTTGTCGTGTTGTTACATCATATCGAATTTGACCACGTGCTTTCCGATTTTGAAAGGTTATTAACAAAGCATATAAAATATGCACGATAAAGCCTACTGCAAGTACGGCTGTACCTACTAGTGCATACCAGTTTGCTCCTAATGCAGCAGCTACAGCGTTGTAAGCTTCACCACTAAACAAAACAACCACATTCATTAAGCTGTGGAATGTTAAAAACAATATTAGGAAGATTCCCGTAATACTCATTACGAATTTTCTACCTACAGAAGAATGAATTAACCACATAAGTTTTTCTGTTTTTAAGTTTGAATTATAGTTTATAATTAGTAATTTTGAATTAATGTTTTTCTTAGTTATTCAGATAGGAATAGTTTATTGTCTAATAAGTTTATTCTATTTCCTGAAAAGCTTGACAAAGATAACTACTTTTGTTAATAAAGACAAGTTAATTGATGAAATAATTCTTTTATTGAGCGTTAAAAAGAGTTTATATAGATGAGTTTTGTCGTAATGCGTGTTATAACTCAACTGATATACATTTTGTTATAAAATTGTTGTTAAAAGCTTTTTTTTATTAATATTTTGAACAAATATCAAACACCATGAAATTTATACCTGAAAACTACCTTATTCCTGATGTTCCAATGCAATCTTTTATCGATTCAGATGAAATATGGAATTATAT
>CAYFTO010000009.1:25537-36278 GCA_964346125.1 uncultured Paludibacter sp. | reverse complement strand
GATAATAAATCGGCAATCCGTAAAACTCTAAATGAAGAGGAATTGACACATGAAATTGAAGCTTTGGAGGATAGTGGACAAAAACGCTTGATTTTAGTTTATGGTGAACATGCACAGTACAGTCCTGAGTTTATAGCCGAATCTGTAAAATTGGCTTATAAAGTAAAAAAGGGACAAGGTGAGATTCGACGTGTCAATATTAATGCAGCACCTTTAGATATAGAGGGATTTCGAACGGTAAAAGAGTCGGGTATTGGTACTTATCAAGTTTTTCAGGAGACGTATCATCGCGAAGCATACAAAACGTATCATATAAAGGGGAGAAAAACAGATTTTGATTATCGCCTTACTTCATTGGATAGGGCACAAGAGGCGGGTTTGGACGACGTTGGGATAGGGGTGCTTTTTGGTCTATATGATTGGCGTTTTGAAGTTTTGGGCTTAGTACGTCACACCAATCATCTTGAGGCTTGCTATAATGTTGGGCCGCATACCATCTCATTCCCTCGTATAAAAGATGCCTCTATGCTTCAAATGGGCGATGAGTATTTTGTGTCGGATGATGATTTTGCACGCTTGGTAGCTATATTGCGATTGGCTGTTCCTTATACTGGAATGATTCTTACGGCCAGAGAACCAGCAGCGCTTAGAGATGAACTGATCCAGTTTGGTGTTTCACAAATAGATGGGGGAACAAAAATAGAGTTGGGGAGTTATTCAGAAAAAGAGTCTCATCGCGACTTGAAGCGTGGCCAATTTCATATTGGTGATGATCGCTCGCTTAATGAGGTAATTGATGAATTGCTTTACAAAGGTATGCTACCGTCATTTTGCACATCTTGCTATCGAACAGGCAGAACAGGAGAGCATTTTATGGAGTTTTCAGTACCGGGTTTTATTAAGCGCTTTTGTACACCTAATGCGATACTTACTTTGGCTGAATATCTGGAAGATTATGCACCCGATGAAACTGCAAAAAAAGGCTGGGAAGTAATTGAACAGAATATTCTTTCATTGGATGAAAAACTAATAAAATCATTACGAAGAAGATTGAAAAGAGTTAAGTTAGGCGAAAGAGATTTGTATTATTAGAAAGCGTAACTTTTAATGATTTGTATACAATGTATCTATTAAAGTAGGGGGAGTTTTATAGATTTTCCTTTAATAATAATTTTTTCCATTTGCCTATGGGTATCTCCTCTTCATCGTGTGTGACATAAAGCACCGTTCTGTTTATAGAAAATTGTGCTATTTTAAGTTTGAAATGGTCGCGACACTCGGCATCCATACCTTGTAAAGGTTCATCTAAAATTAATACTTCGGGTTCTCGTATCATTGCTCGTGCTATTAATACCATTTTTTGTTGGCCTAAGGATAAATCACCAAAACGAATATCAAGTAAGGAGTCGATACCAAGCCATTTAGCCAGTTCTAAAACTTTCTTTTTCTGCTCGCTATTTATAGTTTTTATTTGGCCAATTATATTATTCCAACCTGTGGCAATTACTTGTTCTGCTGTAGGAAGTTTAGAATAATATCTTAATAATTCAGGTGAAAAATAACCCATTCGTTTTTTTATGTCCCATATGCTTTCGCCACTTCCTCTTTTTTTACCAAAAATTTGTATGTCGTTAGCGTAAACTTGTGGATGATCTGCTATAATTAACGCTAAAAGAGTAGATTTTCCAGAGCCATTAGCGCCTTGAATTACCCAGTGTTCACCTGCTTTTACTTCCCAACTGTTTACATTTAAAACCACACGCTTGCCGTATGCAACTTTGATGTTATTCATTTCGATGATTTTCTCTTCGCTTTGTTTGACTGATTGATCAAAAGGATACTCATGCTTACGAGTGAAATTGGGCATTAAAGCATTCAATTGGAGGATATTTGTAACAAATTTCATGGTCTCCAATTCATGTTCGTGAGCAGCTATAAAGATATGAACACCGTTTTTTATCAATTGATTTAACTGCTTGTTAAGAGACATACGGGCTGACTTATCTAATCCCGTATATGGATTGTCAAGCAGTAATAGCTTAGGCTTTTTAAGCAGTGCAATAGCTATCATCAATCGTCTCGTTTGTCCATTAGATAGTTGTACAAATGCTTGGTCAAAATGTTTTGTCAAATTCATTTGCTTAGCAGCATGCTCTACCAAATCTTTGTCTTCTTTAGCAACGCTCATTAATACATCGAAAGTAGTTGGTATTTCATCTTGTTCTGCAGCTTGGTAACGACGTTGATAATATAGATCTTGAATAAAACCAGAGGGTATTTTAATTTCTTGCGGCACGAAAGCAATCATGTCAGAAATTAAGATTTTAGCTTCAGTGTTTCTTCTAATATCTTCTAAAATAGGAAATTTAATATCTCCAGTTTTTGGGTAAATCAATCCAGCTAATGTTTTTAGAAAAGTAGTTTTACCACTACCGGTAGGACCTGTTACACACCACTGCTCACCTTGATTCCAATTGAAGGAAATAGTGCTTTGTAAAATATGATTGTTTTTTATTATTGATAAGTTTTCAATACGTGCAACTGTTTTCATAAATTCTCTGAAGTCAACTATTAGTCAAAAAAAAATCTACCCCTGTGTGAGATAGATTTTTTGAATGTATTCGTTTTTGATTTAGCTAATTCTAATTCTTTGTCCTGCTCTTAGTTTGTTTGGATTGATATTACCGTTTAGCCTTCTTAATTTAGCTACAGTGGTTCCATTTCTTTGAGCAATTCTGCTAAGAGTGTCACCGCTTCTTACTTTATAGTATTTTGCAAGTTGAGCAGAACTTGCTTGCTGTTGACGATATCCAAAATTTACTTTTTTTGTTAATGTATAGCTATCAGCGTAAACATCTCTTCTGTTAAAGTCGATAATTGAAGCAGGGTTAAAGGCATTACCTAAATAGCGCGTTTCGAAATGGAGATGAGGTCCAGTAGAACGTCCAGTGTTTCCACTAAGTGCTAGTTGTTGGCCTGCTCTAACTACGTCATCAACAGAAACATTGATAACACTTAAGTGAGCATATACCGTTTCTAATCCATTGTCGTGTCTTACCACTACATAATTCCCGTAACCTCTAGGGTCATTTTTTACCATACGTACTTTCCCGTCAAAAGAAGAAACTATTGGAGTTCCTGTAGGGATAGCGATGTCGATACCATAGTGGTAGCGGTAGCGTCTTGGTCCAAAATGTGAGGATACGCGTCCTCCTTCGACAGGAGAAACAAAGCCTCTTAAGTCAACAACGAAGGAATCGGGTAAATTTGTAACCGAAACATTATAGGGATTAACTGAACTGTTGTTCCAGTTCTCGCTATAAATATCATGAGCAGGGTGATTTTCCATCAAGTCATCCGTAAAGTCATTTAGGAGCTCGTTGTAAATATTATTTGGGTCTGCTTCAGGTAAGTTTTGAACAGGGAAATCTTTTTTTGCCTTAGCTTTCATATTGCCTGGAGCGGCAATTACTTTTACTTGCGCATGGGCATTGCTAAGAAACAATACGCTTACTATTGCTGTAAGAAGAAAGTGTTTTAATTTCATACTTGTTTTTTATATTTCATCGTTTGCGTAAAGAAAAGGAATTAATGGATTTTCAATAGTGAAAATCTCTTCGTCTTTAAAAAATCGGGCCAATTCTTCTTTCGCATTCTCAACGCTATCAGAGGTATGCACAATGTTTTCTTGAACACTCATACTAAAATCGCCTCTAATAGTACCCGGGGCTGCATTTCTTCCATTTGTCGATCCAGTCATTTCGCGAACTACATTTACGGCATCTAATCCTCTCCAGCATGTAACGATAACAGGAGTAATTATCATGGCGTCTTTTATACGTTGGAAAAATGAACGGTCGGCCAAATGTGCATAATGCTCATTCAGAATTTCATCAGTGAGTTGCATCATCTTTATGCCTACAAGCTGTAAACCTTTCAGTTCAAAGCGTTTAATAACCTCTCCAACTAATGCTCGTTGAATGGCAGATGGCTTTAATATTACTAAAGTGTTTTGCATAAAATTGATTTTCTGAATCTATTGTTTAATGATAAAATCATCCAAAAGTACGAAAAACATATTTATAAAGCAATGAATTTCAATCGAAAGTTGATAGTTTTAACAATTAAAATGAGCTTTTCCTCTATTCATCATATATTTTATGAATAAATCAAGTTGTAATTTTGCTTCGCTTAAAAGAGCGATAACCATAAATTGCAACAACTATAAAGCTAATTAAAGGTAGTATGAATGACATGTTTACTGCTGGCATATCAAATACAACACCTAAATCTATAATTCGTGCTTGTAGCGGAGGCAGAACAGAACCACCAAGAATTGCCATAATTAATCCAGCTGCCCCAAATTTGGCATCATCGCCCATTCCTTTCAGAGCAATGCCATAAATGGTCGGGAACATTAAGGACATACAAGCTGAAATTCCAACTAAGGAGTAGAGTCCGTAAATATCTTGCATAAAAATGGTGCCTAAAGTAAAGCCTATCGCCACTACTGCCAATACGCCCAGCAGTTTACCTGGGTTGAAATACTTCAATAAGAAAGTATTTATGAATCGACTTACAGCAAATATGATCATCGCTGCAATATTGTACTTTTGCGATAGTACTTCAGCATCAATTTCACTCATGCCTTGAGCCATAAAAATACGTGTTCCGTATTGAATAATAAATGTCCACATCATGATCTGCGCACCAACATAGAAAAACTGAGCTATCACACCTTCGCGGTAATTTGCTTTAGAAAAAATTCTTTTCAATGTGGGTAAAAAATCGATGCTGTGCGATGTATCTTGATTTCGAGGCATTTTTGCAAATCGAATAACAATAAACATCAGTAAAATAACGACACCAATGATAAGATAAGGTTTGATAAGAACCCCTAAATCATGATCACGAATAGCTGCAAATTCAATGTCATTCAATAAAGCACGTTCGCTCGACTCCATAGGGTGGAGTTTGGCTTGGATGAAATTCATTGCGACATACATTCCCAATAAAGAGCCCATTGGATTAAAAGATTGTGCAAAGTTCAGTCGGCGTGTAGCTGTCTCTTCACTTCCCATAGAGAGAATATAAGGATTAGCACTTGTTTCTAAAAACGACAAACCACTTGTCAGAATAAAATAAGCTAAAAGAAATGGATAGTATTGCCCACTTAATTTTGCCGGAAAAAAAAGAAATGCACCAATTGCATATAAGCCTAAGCCTAAAAGAATACCCGCTTTGTAGGAATATTTACGAATAAACATAGCGGCAGGGAATGCCATAGCAAAATAACCACCGTAAAATGCAACTTGTACCAAAGCTCCATCTGTAACACTCATTCGGAAAATCTTGGAAAATGCTTTTACCATTGGGTTGGTTATATCATTGGCAAAGCCCCAAAGAGCAAAACAGATTGTAATTAGTATAAATGGGATTAAAAAATATTCTCCGTTGTCTCCTATAAATAAATTGATTCTTTTTTTGCTTTTCATGGTCGGTTTTTTATAAAAATAAATGCTGTTTTTCGTGGATAGCTTTTATCCATATTTTATGATTTTGTGGCGAAAATCGGGTAAAGATAAAACTATTTTCAATGATTTTATGTCCTTCTTGCCAATTTTCAACACTTTTATCAGCAATCATCTGCTGTATAATGTTTCCTAAGGCAGTCGCCTCACCCAATCCTACCTCCACCTCTACATCAAGTGCATCAGCTATCATTTGGTTAAGTATCTGATTTTTACTGCCACCACCAACTATACTAAGTAAATTTATTTCCCGATTAGATGTGTCTTCCATTTTTTTCGCTACAAAATAGTACTTCATTGCTAAAGACTCCATTACGCAGCGCACAAATTCGCCTTTTGTTTGTGGTATAGCTTGGCGTGTGTGTTTGCAATAATTTTGAATGGCTTCGCTCATTCGGATAGGATTGTTGAAATCGGGTGAATCACTGTTTACAATAAATTGAAATGGTTTCACATCTTTTGCTAAGCTTAAAAGCTCATCATAACTTTGCTTTTTGCCTTCCTCTTCCCATTCAGATATTAATCGCTGCAAAAGCCATAAGCCTGTGATGTTGCGCATGAAGAGAATCTTATCGTCTATACCTCCTTCGTTGGTAAAATCATTAGTTAGTGTAGCTTCGTTGATAATGGCTTGATCGCTTAACATGCCCATTAATGACCAGGTACCACTACTCAAAAATGCTTGCTTTGTATCTATTACAGGAATAGCACCAATGGCACTTGCTGTGTCATGTGAACCAACTGCAAAGACTTTAGCTTGCGTTGCTCCTGTTTCTGCAACAATCTCTTTGCGTAATGCTCCTATTGTTTCACCAGGGAAAATCACTTTTTCTAATACATGTGTTGGTATATTTAGTTTTTCCAAAATGGATAAATCCCAAGACTTGCTTTTGGCATTTAAAAATTGAGAAGTAGAAACTATGGTGTATTCAGCTGCTTTTTTTCCAGTCAAGAAATAGTTGATTAAATCTGGCATAAAGAGTAAACTGCTTGCTTGATTGAGCATTGCAGTTTTTTCTTTTTGCAAACTATAGAGCTGAAAAAGTGTATTGATTTCCATAATTTGAATACCCGTTTTCTCGTATAGTTCTTTCTTTTTTATAATCTTAAAAACTTCTTCAGTCAAACCATTTGTACGTTCGTCACGATAACAAACGGGATTTGAAATTAAATCGCCATCTTCATCAATCAAAGCAAAATCAACGCCCCAAGTGTCGACGCCGATACCGTGAATTTCAAAACCTTGCTGTGTTGCGGTTGATATTGATTTTTTGATGGAATTAAATAGTGCTAAGAAATCCCAATAAAGCGTTTTGTTTAATTGAACCATCTGATTTTCGAAACGAGAAATTTCGCTTAATTTTATTTCTCCATTTTCCAGAAAACCAATGATGGCACGACCACTTCCGGCACCTAAATCCAAGGCTAAATATACTTTTTGTCTCACTTCTACTGAATTTATCAATTTGAAATAATTAAAATAGAATTAAATCTAAGTTGTAACACACAATTAATTAGTGTATATAAATATGTTTATGTCGCTCTGTGCAATAAAGACGCATATTCTATGTCTCTACTACTTTAGTTTTTGATGCTTGGTATAATGTGTTATTTTACAGTAATTAGAACTTTTAATTTTTAACTTTTTACTTTTAGTTCTTAACTATGCTTTCCTAAAACATAAATTTCTAAATCCTTAATCTCTTCGTCTGTAAGTGTTAGGTAGTTACCTTCGCCTGCTTCTACAATAATTTTGCAAGCCAATTCTAAAAATACAGCTTTTTGAAAAGCATCGTCAAAATCCTTACCACAAACCACTTGTCCATGTTTGCTCATGATAGCCGTATCGTGTTCTTTCAGAGCTTCGGTAATAGCACCAGCAAGTTCCAAAGAGCCAGGACGAAAATAGGGAACAATAGGAATCTCTTTGCCACAATAGGCAGGTACTTCAGCTATAACATTGAAATTCTTAGGTTTATTCCTCATGCAAGAGATAATGGTAGCATAATTCGATTGAAAATGCAAGACTACATTCATATCTTTTCGTTCTCGTAATACTCCTAAGTGAAAATTGTGTTCCATGGATGGTTTTGGTCCGTCAACGCGCTGGTTAGTTTCGATGTTGCAAAGAGTAATATTCTCCTCTTTTAGGCGCTGTAACCACGAACTTGTGCCTGATACTAATGCATGCTTTTCGTCAATTCTCCAAGATAGATTGCCACTGCTACAAAGCTGCAAACGCTCTTTTCCTACACGGTGTGCTTGAGCGATAAATTCTTGTATTTGTTCTTTTGTAACCATGTTTTATAAATTATATAAATAGCTCCCTGAAGGAGTATATCTTAAACGAATTAAAAAAGTTTCTCATTATGAAATAATAAATAATATCGCAAAGTTAATATATTTACTCAATTGTTAAAAGGATACAATAGAAACATAGTTTTTTATCCTTAATGTAAGGAAGAAATAGGAATTGAAATTCCAAATAATTACTGTTTTAATGCTTTTGCATTATAAGATCTTTATACCCAATCTATGTTTCTATTGTGCTTATTTTTTATAAAGATAAAGTGTTCTAATTCTGAGAAATTACTTATTTTAATTTCTATACACATAATCTCCTTTTGCAAGGAGATTATGAGACTAATTATTTTTTAAATAATGGTCCGTAAGTTTGACAAGCACGGTAATCAGCACCTTCTTTATCCATGCCAAATGCATTCCAAGAAGCTGGACGGAAAATATCCTTGTCTTCTATATTATGCATTGAAACGGGAATGCGCAGCATAGAAGCTAAAGTGATAATATCAGCGCCAATATGGCCGTAGCTGATTGCACCATGATTAGCGCCCCAATTGTTCATTACCGAATAAACATCTTTGAATGCGTCTTTTTCATTTAGTCGCGGTACAAACCAAGTAGTTGGCCAGCCTTTGTCTGTTCTGTCGTCCAATGTTTTATGTACATCAGGCTCCAAATCAACCGTCCATCCTTCGGCAATTTGAAGTGCCGGACCCAAACCTTTGATAAGATTCAATCGCATCATGGTGCAAGGCATGCCTCCACGTGTTAAAAACTTGGAAGAGAATCCACCACCACGGAAATATTCGCGGTTAGCAGGTACCCACATAGTGGCATCTAAGCAAGCTTGTGCCTCTTTTTCGCTAATTTCCCAAAATGGTTTCATGATTGGATTGCCATCTTTATCTTGTTGTTCACCTGAGCCATCTAAAGTAGCTGCTCCTGAGTTTATTAAATGAATTATGCCGTTGTCAGCCAGTCCACTTAGTTTTTTACCTGTTACGCGTTCAACAGATTCAGGGCTCCAATAAGTACGGACATCGGCGAAAATAGAAGCTGAGTTGTTTGTTAAATGACCAAATGCCATTACAACACCGTTTAACGAGTCATTTTCAGTTGCTAAAAGGTAAGGTGCTCGTATGCCGTTCCAGTCGAATGAAGAATTGAGAATAGCTTCAGCAAAATCGCCATTAGGATAAAAGTCGGTCCATTGACGCTGCCCTTGAAAACCAGCAATCAGTGCATTGTGTCCTAAAGCCTCTTCGCCAAAACCTAAGTCTTTCAATTTTGGGTTTCCAATCATCAAATCACGAGCAATAATCGCCATTTTTACTACAAATTCCCAATCTGCATCTTTCTCTTCACGTGTTTTTTTGTTCTCCTCGCGGTTGCACATATCATCATACTCTTTACAGTTGGTTTTTGACCATGCAAGTGCTTTCTCATATTCTTCTTTGTCGTAAATACCTTCAGACATGCGACGTATAATCTCCACTTCGTCAACACCTTCTACGCGCATTCCCAAATAATCTTCAAAAAAGTCATTGTCAACACTTGAGCCTGCTATACCCATACAAACTGCACCAATTGATAGATAGGATTTTCCACGCATAATAGCTGCAGTCATAGCTGCTTTTGAGAAGCGAAGCAATTTTTCTGTTACATCGGCAGGGATATCTGTAGTGCCAGCATCTTGCACATCATGTCCGTAAATTCCGAAAGCGGGCAAACCTTTTTGAGCGTGAGCAGCTAATACTGCCGCTAAATATACTGCTCCCGGGCGCTCTGTTCCATTAAACCCCCATACGGCTTTGATGGTGTGTTGATCCATATCCATGGTTTCGCTGCCGTAGCACCAACAAGGCGTAACAGTGATTGTAACAGCTACATTTTCACGACGAAATTTATCGGCACAAGCCGCACTTTCAGGCACACGACCGATGGTGCTATCTGCAATTACGCATTGTATAGGTGTTCCATCTGGATATTTCATGTTTTCAGAAATCAGCTTTTCCACACTTTTTGCCATATTCATCGTTTGGTCTTCCAACGATTCACGTACGCCACCCATTCGCCCGTCAATTGTAGGACGAATACCAATTTTTGGCCAATCGCCTTGGTATCTTTTTGTTGTCATAGGAATTAAAAATTTAAGTTGAATAGTATTATTAGTTTTTACAAATATAGGACTTGCAAGAATAAAACATTTTACCTAATTTCGACAAATTATGATACATTTTCGATATTAGGGCGATAATATGTTGCAAAACATAAATAATAGTCGTTTAATTTTCAGTCTATTACTAATGATTTGAATTTTTAAGCAAAAAGCACTTTATCGGTATTGTTAAAAATAAAATTATGGAACAATCTCATTTTATTTTATTAAATATAGGTCATTCGGTGCATCAAGGCGATTGGAACTGGCAAGGAATCAGTAGCCCATTTACACGAATTTATTATGTGGATGGTGGAAGAGCAAAAATACACTTTCAAAATCGAACCCAGGAATTGAATAAGGTTTTTCTCTATCTTATTCCACCCTTTGTAATGCATAGTTATGAGTGTAGCAGTTATTTTTCGCATTATTATATACATCTTTATGAAAATGAATTGAAACGTGAAAATTTGTCGGATGAGTTTGATTATCCGACAGAGGTGAGAGCAAATTTATTGGATTTGGAGCTTGTGAAGCGACTTTTGGCTATTAATCCTGATCGAGGCCTTCGACAATTTGATCCAAAAACTTACGATAATCGCACTACATTAATGAGAAATATAGCTGAAGAGTTGCATGAATCAGCCTGTGAGCAAATGGAAACAAAAGGAGTTTTATTGCAACTTTACTCACGGTTTTTGCAATTTGCTGTTCCAAAAAAGACACTACAAGATGAACGAATAGAGCGAGC
>CAYFTO010000009.1:0-25437 GCA_964346125.1 uncultured Paludibacter sp. | reverse complement strand
TTTTGCAATTTGCTGTTCCAAAAAAGACACTACAAGATGAACGAATAGAGCGAGCTGTACACTATATTTGTAAGCATATTGATGAAAATCTTTCAGTAACATCTTTGGCAGAGCAATCTAATATTTCGAACGATCATTTTATTCGTCTATTCAAAAAAGAACTCGGACTAACTCCTATGCGCTATATTAATCAGCGAAAGATTGAGCGAGCACAGCTTATGCTTGTAGTAGAAAATTTTCCTATTAAAGATATTGCTTATAAATTATCGTTTGAGAATATTTCATACTTTAACCGAGTATTTAAACAATATTCAGGCTTAACTCCGATGGAGTATTATAAGAGTGTAGTAGGGTAGAGAGTGTAAAATGATTTTTTTTATAGCGAGAATATTATGCTGAATAAATAAAGTAGCTGTTGTGTTGTTGAATCTGTTAAAATAGTTTTATCAGCTCGAGTTTATAAATCGTTTGTTATTTTTGTAGGTAATATTTGTTTAAATCATTAATTTTGTTCTTTCAAACATTGAGTTCTTTTTGTAATAGATGCTTTTTCTGATATGTGTTTTGTTTGATCAAAAGATTAAAACAAAAAGCATCTTTGCTTGCAAATAAAATTTTTATATGAATTTATCAAAAAATATTACCAATATATATGAAGAGTATAGCGATGCAATGTTTGCATATGCACGACATATGGGTTTTGATGAAGCAAGCACGATGGATGCAATTCATGATGTGTTTTATAAGCTGTGTACAAAAACAGATTCGTATAAAAACATTGTCAATGTAAAGGCATTCCTTTTTAGATCCCTCAAGAATAGGCTTATTGATATGACGCGTTCTAAGAACGAAACCTTGGAATCGTTATCCGAGAATATAATTATAAAAGATGAATTAAGTTTTCAATTCAATGCTACCATAGAGGATGAGTTGATTCGAAAAGAAGATGAAGCTGAAATATTAGAAACAATACACAAAGTATTGGCAAAATTGACTGATAGGCAGCGTGAAATAATTTATCTAAGGCATCTTCAAGAGTGCAATTATGAAGAAATTGCAGATATTATGAATTTGTCAATTAAAGCTTGTCGTAATTTACTGAGTAAAGCCTTAAAAAAACTAGGAGAAACTGCACTAGTATTTATAAAATTCATAAGTATAATAGGGATTTAGTTCTTTTTTGATTTATTTTTCTCAAAATAGGTGACATTTTCGTTTTTCATTCGTCTTGTAAGTAAAAGCAAGTCTATTTTTTTTTCATAAAAAAGAGAACAAGACATGAAACAAGAAAATAAAAGTATGTTTTTTTTGAAAAATGAGCTTTTCATTAAATGGCAGTTGAGCCAATCTGATGAATTAACTCGCTATTGGCAAAATTTTCTTCAGGAAAATCCAGATGAAAAGGAAAATTTTAAAAGGGCTATAGCTCAATTCAAAACAATTCAACTTTCTTCTTTCAAAATGAGCGATAGCCAGAAGTTGGCATTGAGGGAACGACTAAACCCAGTGTTTGAAGCTTCTACAAAAAAGAGAAGAATAAACTTTTATCACTACGCTGTGGCAGCAAGTATAATTATTTTTGTTGCTTCTGCGCTTTTCTTTATGATTCAAAAGAATACTCAAAAAAGCAATGTAAATTTTTCAGAATTTATTGTAGGGAATGCCCTTGAGGCAGAAGATGTTCAATTACTATCCGGTAGCAAGACTGCCTCATTCCAGCAAAGTATTGATTTAGAAATATCGGATGATGGAAAAGCTAAAGTAACCACTGAAGATAATTCAAAACAAAATATCAATATTGATAAGCGATCGCTTAACAAACTTATAGTGCCTTATGGCAAACGAACAACCCTCACTCTCGCAGATGGTACTAAGGTGTGGCTTAACTCTGGTTCAATTTTAGAATTCCCAACCACTTTCTCTGGAAAGAGCCGCGATGTTTTTCTTACTCAAGGTGAAGCTTACTTAGAAGTAAAATCAGACAAAAAACATCCCTTTTACCTGCATACTTCCAATTTTAATGTAAGAGTGTATGGTACAAAATTTAATGTAAGTGATTATAGGAGTAACATTGCTTCTATTGTTTTAGTGGAAGGCAGTGTAGGGTTGAGTAATAGTGAAAACTCCAAAGAGTTAATGATGAAACCTAATCAGATAGCAACCTTTACGGAGGACGACAAGGTTTTTGTTACTAAAAATGTAGATGCTACAAACTTCATTAGCTGGATAAAAGGTTATTTGATATTTGATAACACACCTATAAGTGAAGTGTTAGACCATATTGAACGCTATTATAATGTCTCTTTTGACTTTGGTAATAGTATTGAACTTCCTAATGCTACTTGCAGTGGAAAAATTGTACTCTCCGAAAGCTTAGAAAATGTAATGACGACCATTGCACTGTTAAGTTCTGTTGATTTTAAAATTAAAGATAATAAAATATATTTCCGAAATAAACCAAAATAAACGATAATCGCCTATGAGTAATTAGACTATATGGATGTTTGATGGAGTGTAGTTCCTATTCATCCGAAAATAATAATCAAAAAACAAATAATTATTTTATTAAAAACACTAATATCGTGAAAATTTATGAGTAATCGAAAAGTTGGGGGCAAAACTGGCCCTGATATAAGCAAGCGTTTGTCAAGAGTAGTGAGAAGCACTCTCTTTTTTCTAATTGTAGGATTTATGACAGCATATGCTACAAACAGTTATTCTCAAAACTTGACATACAAGCTGAATATGAAAGCAGTTAGTATTAAAGATGTGTGTGCTGAGATTGAGAAGAAAAGCAATTATAACTTTGTGTTTTCTGGAAATGCAGACAAAGTTTTGAATAAAAAGGTCAATGTGTCTATCGAATCAGACAATGTTGAGGAGGTACTCAACGAAGCATTGGTTGGCACAAATCTTACATATCGAATTATTGATAATCAGGTGGTAGTTTATGAAGAAGTTAAAAGTGAAACAATAAAAACACCTGTTGAAAATCGCACATTCAATGCAACTCAACAACAGCCTGTAATCAATCAAACCATCAGTGGTGTTGTTGTTGACAAAGCTGGAGTAAGTTTGCCGGGTGTAAATATTTATTTGAAATCGGATAAAAAAATTGCAAGTATTTCAAACTTAGATGGAGAATTTAGAATTGTAGTACCTGCAAAAAATGATGCTTTAGTTTTCACTTTCTTGGGAATGAAAAATGTAGAGAGAGCTATTACAGCAGAGATGAATAATCAGTCGTTCCGAATTGTAATGGAAGCTCAAGAGCAAGAATTGGGGGAAGTGATTGTAACAGGTATCTTTAATAAAGCACGCGAAAGCTATACTGGTGCAGCTACAAGTATTACTTCCGAAGAGTTATTTGAGGCAGGAAACAGAAGTTTATTAACATCGATTCAAAACATTGATCCAGCTTTTAATATTTTACAAGATATTACAATCGGTTCCGACCCCAATGCATTACCTTCGGTTACCATTAGGGGAAGCTCAAGTTTACCAACTGATGTGCGAGATTTGCAAGAAGATAATAAAAATCTAAGAGCAGCAAATCAGCCCTTATTTATCATGGACGGATTTGAAATTTCACTTGCAAGGTTTATGGACTTAGACGAAAATCAAGTAGAGAGTATTACACTTTTAAAAGATAACAGTGCAACATCTTTATATGGATCTAGAGGAGCCAATGGGGTGGTTGTTATAAGTACGAAACGACCACAAGCAGGTAAACTGATGTTGACATATCGTGGAAGTATGAATATAGAAGCGCCAAGCCTTAGCTCATACAATCTTCTTAATGCAAGAGAAAAGCTGGAGTATGAGAAATCAGCTGGGTTATATAGTAATAAGGATGCAAGACTTGAGATAGATCTTTTGGATTTGTATAATCAACGCAAGATTGATGCTGAGCGTGGAGTTGATACTTACTGGCTAAAATATCCTGTGAGAGTTGGTGTAGGTAATAAGCATAGTCTTCGTTTAGAAGGTGGCGAAGAAGGTGTTCGTTATGCTGTAGGTTTAGCCTATAATAATATAAAGGGAGCTATGAAAGGTTCTGAAAGAAATACATTTAATGGTAATGTATTTTTACAGTATAAAGTTAATAATTTAATTTTTCAGAATGACTTACAGATTTCAAGTACAAAAGCATATAATTCACCATATGGAACTTTTCAAGATTTTGCTAAAATAAATTCATATTGGACACCATATAACGAAAGTGGAGTAGTTCAAAAATTATTAGAGGATTATAATTACACAAGTATGGGTTTTCGTAATAAAATATATAACCCTCTTTATGATGCTTTGTTACCTCAGAAGAATGATGATAAGTATTTACAAATAACAAATAATTTTTCGTTAGAGTGGAGATTTACAGACGACTTGTTTTTAAGAGGTAGATTAAGTTTGACCAATCAGACTAATCGTTCAGATCAATATATATCCTCAAAAGCAACTATGTTTGATAATTTTGTTGGCGATGATCTTAATCGTAGGGGTAGATATATTTATGGAACTGGCGAATCATTTAGCTATGAAGGAGATCTAACATTAAATTATTCAAAGTTACTGAGAGATAAACATCTAATTTCCACAGGCGTTGGTTATACTATTGGTGAAAATAGAGATGAAAATTATGTGATTACTGCTGAGGGTATAACTAATGTTAATATGGATTTCTTGGGAATGGCAAGCCAATATCTTAAAGATGGCTCACCAGTTGGTCTTGAGGGAACAATAAGGCGAGTAGGTTTAGTGTTTACAGGAAATTATACTTACAACAATCGCTATTTTATAGATGTTTCAGCAAGAGGTGAAGGGTCCTCAAGATTTGGTTATAATAATAGATTTGCACCATTCTGGTCAACAGGAATAGGTTGGAATATGCACCAAGAAAATTTCTTGCGTGGCAATGATATAGTGAATACAGCAAGACTTAGAATGTCATACGGTACTTCGGGGTCGCAAAGTTTCAGTCCTTATCAGGCAATGACTACTTTCAGAGATTATGGTGGTGGTAATTATAGAAGCTGGAATGGAGTTTATCTACTAGGATTAGGAAATAATGATTTGGGATGGCAATCAACAAGACAATATAACATTGGTACAGAATTAGAATTCTTCAATCGATATTTAAGAGTTAATTTTGATGTGTACAGCAAAGTTACAGATAACCTATTAGCTGATGTTAATCTTCCATCTTCAAGTGGTTTCAGTTCTTATAAAGCAAATGTTGGGAAAGTGTTGAACGAAGGTTTTGAAGGAACTATAAATGCTTTCTTGATTCGTAACCTAGAGCATGGATTTTCTTGGTCTGTTGGTGGGTCTATGATACACAATCGTAATAAAATTATGGAGATTTCTAATTCACTTGAATATCTAAACAATAAATTATTAGAAGAGTCGAATATTAATCCAAGCTTTATGTTTAAAGAGGGTGAGTCAATTCATACTATTTATGCAGTGAGATCAAAAGGTATTGACCCAAGTAATGGTCGTGAAATTTACATAAAACAAGATGGATCTGAAACTTACAATTGGGATGCTAAGGATAAAGTGGCAGTAGGTGTTGGGCTTCCTAAGTATCAAGGAAACCTAAATACAAATTTGAGGTATAAAGGATTAGCACTAAATGTTATATTTGCTTATCGATATGGGGGGCAAATGTATAACCATACTTTAGTAAATAAAGTAGAGAATATATATCCTTTTGATAATGCAGATAAGCGAGTTTTGTATGATAGATGGAAAAACCCAGGAGATAAAGCATTTTTCAAAAGTGTTACTGATAGGACTACAACTAATGCAACTAGCAGGTTCGTAATGGACGAGAATACCTTACAATTAAGAAATATTTCACTTAGCTATGAGGTCCCAAGAGAGTGGGCTAAAAAGAATTTAGGGCTTGAGTATTTATCCTTTACTGGAAATTCAGAGGATTTATTTTATCTATCTACAGTTAAACAAGAGAGAGGACTTTTATATCCATACTCCAAAAAATATTCATTATCTGTAACAGTACGGTTTTAACTAATTAACAATAATATGAAAAATATGAAATTTCAAAATATATTACTTTTGTTTGTGATTTTATCTTTTACAAGCTGTAATAATTGGCTTGATGTTAGTCCAAGGCAGGAGATAAAAGAATCAGAAATTTATAAAACAGAAGAGGGTGCTAAGAGTGTACTAATTGGGTCATTACTTCAAATGGGTGAGCAATCTCTATATGGTAAAAATACTTCAATGTATTTTCCAGAGATGTTAGTACATCATTGGACGCTGAAATCAAGCGCTGGAAGTACGGATTATGCTATAACTAATTATGATTATACCGAAAGTGGAACTGAAAATTTGATTGAGTCTATTTGGAATAAGTATTATAATGTGATAGCACATCTAAATAACTTACTTTTTGAATTTGATAAAAATTCAAATCAAGTAATTTATAACAATAGCAATTTAATAAAAGGGGAAGCATTAGGCATGAGAGCATTTCTTCATTTCGACTTATTGCGTTACTTTGGCCCAGTTCCAGAAAACGCTAAGCCAGGAGATAAAGTAATTCCCTATGTTACAATAATGACAAAAGATCCAAATCAATTAGTATCTAAAACTTGGTCTGAAGTTGTAAATCTTATTGAGAAAGATTTGAATGATGCTGAGTTATTATTAAAGGACTCAGATCCAATTGTAGATGATAATATAACTTATGAAGATGAATGGTACTCTGCATATAGAGAAAATAGATTTAATTATTATGCTGTTTTGGCAACTAAAGCTCGCTTTTATCAATGGATTGATGATAAAGTAAACGCTACTAAATATGCTAAGTTGGTAGTTGATGCACAAAAGGAAGATGGTTCTTCAGTATTTAACCTTGCAGATGATAATTCTTTTATAGGTTTAAATGCAAACCTAATAATGCAATGTGAGATTATTTTCGGAATTTATAATTCTAAACATCAAAGTATCGTAAACACTTTATATGCTACTCAAAACTCATTATTAACTCAAGCGAAAGAGAATATTGATATTGCTTATGAAGCTGCACAGCATCCAAATGATATTAGGAATAATAAATATTGGGAAGAGAAAACATATCTTTCTTCAGGGACCATAAATCATTATTTTAAATATACTGGTAACAATAACGATATTGCACCATCAAATGTAATTCCGTTAATTAGATTATCTGAAATGTATTTTATCTTAATTGAAAACTTAGATTATACCAAAGCAATTGCGCTTTTTGACGACTTTAGAATTTCAAGAAATATGAGTTCTTTTATCAATGATGAACTTGTAAATAAGGATAAGTTATTAGAGCAATTAGAAAAAGAATATAGAAAAGAATTCTTTGCAGAGGGGCAAATGTTTTTTTATAATAAACGCAATAATATAAAAACGTTGACTTGGCCAAAATCTGTAGTATTGCCTGAGAATGCATATGTTATCCCAATACCAAAAAATCAAATGTCATTTGAATAATTAAATTTTACATGAAATGAAAAAGCTTAATATAATAATTATTATAATTACAACTCTAATTGCAATATCGTGTACCCACTTTAATGGAATAGAGTATGAAAATGATCCAGCAATTTATTTTGCTAATGAGCCAGGACATAGAGATAGCATTAGTCATAGTTTCTTTCTGATTCCAGGTAATGGTCCTGATACTGTTTATTTGGAGGTAAGAACAATGGGATTCTTATCTGACAAAGATAGAGAGATTAAAATCATACAAAGTAATGCAGGTAAAGATAATGCTGCTGTAGCAGGTGTTCATTATGTGCCATTTGATGATCCAAGTGTCTCAAAATACTTTATAATTCCTGCAAATTCTGCAAAAGTTAATGTGCCTATAATACTTCTAAGAGATGAAAGCTTGGCACTTAAGCAGGTGAGATTAGAGTTAGAAGTGTCAGAAAATGAACATTTTCGTCCTGGCATTAATCAATGGAGAAAATTTCTTATTACAACAACATCACAAGCTGCTAAACCTACTTTATGGGACACCAGATGGAGTAATTATTTTGGAATGAGTTGGGGAAGTGTCAAAATGAAGTTCATTATTGATCATACGGGGTATACAGAATGGGATGTTGTACCGTCAGATACAGGTCTTCTTCGATATTTTCAAACAAAAGTGCTTGATGCATTTCAGCAATACAACTTAGAAAATCCAGAAAATCCATTAAAAGAGGCAGATGGTACTTTAGTCTCATTTACTGATTGATAAATACTGAAATTATGCTTTTAAAAAGAGCTTAAGTATTATTTGAGTTAAAAATTAATTATAAAAAGAAATTACATGAAGACTTCTAAAATATTAATATTATTTGTTTTGATCTTGAGTTTAAACTCTTGTTTCAATGATTTGGGTAATTATGAATATCTGCCAAAGGATAAAATAATGCCCGTAACAATTGAGGGCCTAAAAGATACGACTATCATATTAGGAGAGACTCTGGAGCTTACTCCAACTTTAAAGAATATGGATAACGAAAGTAAATATACCTATTTATGGTATGTTACTCCATCAGCTGCAACCGGATATTCTCGTGTTAGAGATACTTTAAGTTTAGAAAAAAATCTTTCAGCTGAAATCAAAATTAAAACAGGAGAGTATCTCTTAATATATGAGGTTAGAGATCCAGAATTGGATGTTTATGTGCGTGATGAAGTAAAATTGCAGGTTATACAAACTAATATAAAAGCAGGCTGGTACGTCCTTAAAGATATTGACGAAGAGACAGACTTCGACTATATTAATCTAGATGGATCATTGACAGTTTATGATGTACTTAGAAATATCGGAGGCTATCAAAAATATAGTGATGGTCCTATTGATATTGGTAATCAGCAATTGCAGGGAAAAGCTGTGAAAATGATTTGGCAAAATCAACGATATGATCATCAGGTGGTTAGTCAAGATGGAGTAGTTCAAACAATAATCAATAAGCAAGCATTTCATATTATTACAGATAAAGACTTTAGATCTTTTAATCCTGATAATTTGTATTTATACAAAAAATTTGAAGAAGCATTTTATGAAGCTCCAACGAAGAATCCACAAGAAATTGGATTTTCATTTCTTGATTTGTATATTATAAATAATGGAAAACTTCATTCAATATTTGGAAATACTCCCAATGTTGGAAAGTTTCCTGCGATTAAAACTTCAGCAACTAGCCCCGATTACGAGCTTCATCCGAGTGTTGCAGGTGGTGTAACTGCTGCAATAGTTTTTGATAAAAAAACTCGAAGTTTCTTCTTGACTACAGCAAATAGCCCAACACTGAATGTTATGCCACCACCAATGAACCCAACTTTACCATCACTTTCTAATATGAATTATGATTTAATTGATTTGCTTAAGAAAGATGCTGATGGAATGATAACGAGTTTTAGTGGGTACTATTTAATGAATAAAATCGATACTGAAGAGTACTATTTAGCGTATGTAGCAAACGCAGGAACTGCTCCAATTTATCCGTTTGTTAAATTCACTAAAGTTGCATCAGATGCTAAAATGCCAATGGCCCAAGTTAAAGCGATACCAAGAGTAGCTAGTTGCGTTTATTTTGGAATAAATAATGAACTATCATACTATTTAGATGCAACTAATGTTGAAAATAATGAAAAACTAATCTATACTTTCCCTAGTGACGAAGAGATAACGTTTATAAGTAACTCTAAGGCTGGAATACTAACAGTATTGACAAATAGTGCATCAGGCTGGAAACTTTATGGTTTCCCAATAATAGGAGCAACTCCAGATATTGAACCTGAACCTTCATTTGTTTATTCTGGTAGTGGAAATGGTAGATATGTCATGTATCGCGCTTCTTAAATATTAAACATTCAATAATCAAAATATCAATAATGAAAAAAATTATTATAACAAGTTTGGTCTCTGCATTTGTACTCTTTAGTACAATTGCAGCTGAACCAACGATAATTCAAGGCAAGTGGGATAGAGCAGGGAATGATGTTACATTGTACAAGATAATTTCAGGTCGACTTGAAACTGTTTCAACTTTTGTACTACAGGAAGATCGAGCATTTGGCTTTATAATATCTCCTGAAAAAGAAGGCTTTTATGTTGTGGGATCGGGGCAAACCCTAGCAAAAATAGACAAGTATGTTGTTTATTTGAAACCAGGAGATAAAGTAAATTTAGAAGTTGATAATGACTCATATAAGCTGGTTGGAAAAAACACTCGAGAAAACATTGCTCTAGAACAATGGCACAACAAAATACTCCCTCTGGAAATTATGAGCACTTATTCCTACAAAAACATGACTACATATGTCGATTATTTCCCCTTGTTAGATGAGTTTATTGAAGAGGGATTTGTACCAAAGAAGACAAAGAATAAACTCTTCGAATCTGCTTTTGAATCGTATAGAAAATACGATTTAATTGGGTCTGCGGTTCATTTTTTGCATACACCACGTACTGCACATCCGCATACTGATGATCTGCCTGATTTTTACAGAAATATAAGTATTGAAACCTTAACAGAAGATGCTTCTATATTGGATTTTCCATTTGGTTCATCGCTGATAAGTCAATTGCTTTATCTAAAATCACGCTTAGAAGGTAATGAAAGTCCATTAAGTATCGAGCAAGAGTTAGCTCTTATTAAAAACGATACTGTAAAAGGTGAATACATCGCGGTTAAGTCAGCTTACAATAAAACTTATGTAGGATTTAAAAGCATGATTGACCCGTTGATGAAATATGTTTTAACAGACGATCAAAAAGCAAGAGTAACAGCTACTGAAGAAAAACTTGCCAAAGAGCGTAAAGATGGTGAGCCAGCCATTAACTTCACGTATAATGATATCGATGGCAAAGAAGTTTCACTTTCTGATTTCAAAGGTAAATTGGTTCTGATCGATGTGTGGGCAACTTGGTGTGGTCCTTGTAAAGCTGAAATTCCTCATCTGAAAACTTTAATAGACGATTATGATGGTAAGGACATTGTATTTATGAGTGTGTCTGTTGATGAGAAAAAAGATTTTGAAAAATGGGAGCAATTTGTTAAGGATGAAGCTTTAACAGGAGTTCAATTGTTTGCTGGTGGATTTGGAAGTGATATTGCTCGCTTAAATGGGATCAATTCTATTCCACGCTTTATGTTGATTGATAAAGATGGAAATGTAATAAGCAAAGATTCACCACGCCCATCTTCTAAAGAACTGCGTGTGTTAATTGATAGTTATCTGAAATAAGAGATTATATCTCTATTAGGTTTTAATAGTTAGTTATTAGATGATTGAAAATAAATTGATTCGAGTATCAATTATTTTCTTTATTTGGTTTTTTGCTCTGCATATATATGCAGTTTCTGATAGAAATGACTCTCTTCGGAGAGTTGTTTCTCAATTGGAGCAAGCCATAATTGAGAAAGATATTGAATATTTCAAAGAGAATGTTTCCGATCAATTTTCTGTATCAATAGCCACAATGCCCAATGCTATTCGGTATGCTAATCAGGTTATTGAAACAGACAATAAAATAGATTCTGTTCGCATTTCCTCATTTGACAATATAATATATTCGAATAATAAGCTTTTCTTACCTGTCCTATTTTATAGACAGGGGAATATAGCAAACTCACAGATTGTATTGGATAAACAATTAAGATTAGTCCGTATTGACTATTTTGATAATCTTTATGGTATGAATCGTGATGAGCCTGCAAAATTAAAAGCTACTATCCCTTTTTCATTTGAGAACAATGCGATAATTATTAAATTAAGCATAAATGACTCAAATAGGGCATTACGATTTCTTTTTGATACAGGGGCAGATGGAATGGCTATTACGCGAGAAATAGCTGATGAAATAGGTCTGACAACTAATCGTAGCCACAATGCATCAGTAGTAGGAGCGAATCAAAAAATCTCTATTTCGGCTAACAATACTATACATATTGATTCATTAACTATTCCTCAGCAAAATATAGCTATTTTTGATGAAATAGGTTCGCATGATGGAATTATAGGTTTAAATTTGGCTCAAATGTATATTGTGAGGGTTGATTTCGATAATCAGAATATACTTTTATACAGTCTTGGCAAAATGGAAGCTGAGCATGCAGAGGTGCAAATCCCGATTGAGGTTCCTTATGGTGTAATTCAGATTGCTAGTAAGTTAAATTTAGTAGGTAAAGAAGAGATTGCTGGTGATTTTATTTTGGATACAGGTGCAGGCTTTCATGTTGTTGCATTCAGTCCGTTTGTACGTAAAAACAGGCTGCTATTGAGTGGCTTTAAGTATGAATCAACGAATAGCATGCTCAGTATGGGGCATACTACTACGGTGTATCATGGTAAAGCTGAATTGTTCAGTTTTGGAGGTTTAGAGTTTCTTGATTTTCCCATAAGCTTGCAAGCTTCTGCAGGTAATGATGATTGGAATCCCGGTGTAGCTGGTTCTATTGGTATCGAATTATTGAAGAGATATAATTTTACAATAAATTTGGTTGATAAGAAATTAGGATTTACTCCAGTAAGCAAGCCTAATTAAATTCAAGCAATCATCTTTAATTTACGATTACTATGGATATTCTTAGTAAAGTTTTTTATAAGTTTATTAGGTAGCAATTTATTTATCATTCGTTTTCATTGAATATTAGTAAGTATTTTGAAAACAAAAATTGGGCTGAATTCTGATTATAGGATTCAGCCTAAATTTTGTTATGCCAAATAAAAGGTAGTGAGATAATAATCTTGATTAATCCTTACTTTAGCATAATCGTTGTTGAGTAAGTTATTCAGCTACTTCTGAAAGGCCAAATATATAATTTCTTCCTTTCATGCTTGTATGATTTAAACTATTTAGCTATTTTTGTTCAATCAATGAAAAATTCCAAAAGATGAAATACAAAAGAGTTTTATTAAAGTTGAGCGGAGAATCTCTAGCTGCTGATAAGAAAATAGGGATTGATGAAGTCAGATTAGAGCAATATGCTAAGCAGATTAAGCATATTAGCGAGTTGGGAGTGCAAGTAGCAATAGTTATTGGTGGTGGTAATATATTTAGAGGATTACAAGGTTCTAAAAAAGGATTTGATCGTGTTCAAGGAGATCAAATGGGAATGTTAGCGACCGTAATAAACAGTATTGCTTTAAATACTGCATTACAATCTTTAGGTGCAAAATCTCGTGTGTTAACATCTATAAGAATGGAGCCCATAGGGGAATATTTTAGCAAACGCTACGCTGTTGAGTGCTTGCAGAAAAATGAAATTGTATTAATAGCGGGCGGAACAAGCAATCCCTATTTTACAACAGACACTGCATCAGCTTTGCGTGCGATAGAGATAGAAGCTGATATTATGTTGAAGGGCACACGCGTTGATGGTGTTTATACGGCTGATCCAGAAAAAGATCCTAATGCTGTTAAATTTACCCACATCACTTATGATGAAGTGTATAATAAAAATTTAAAGGTTATGGATTTAACTGCTACTACACTTTGTCAAGAAAATAATATGCCGATTAATGTATTCGATATGGATACTGTTGGTAATTTAGAAAAGCTTATAAAAGGTGAGGAGATTGGCACATTAGTAAGCAATTAATTAAAGAGAAAAAATTATAAATTAAAAAATAACATGTTATGTTAGACACAAAAGATTATTTAAATGAAGCTGAAGAGTATATGAAAGCTTCCATTGAATATTTGGAAGAGGTTTTAGCTCGTACGCGAGCAGGTAAAGCCAATGTTCGTATATTGGATGCTGTTAGGATTGATTATTACGGTTCATTAGTGCCTTTAAGTAATGTAGCAACTCTAACAACGCCTGATGGTAAGACAATAGCAATACAGCCTTGGGAGAAAAAACTTATTGGTGACATAGAGCGAGCGATTATTAATTCTGATGTCGGAATTACGCCAGCTAATAATGGAGAAACTATTCACTTAATGATACCTCCGATGACAGAAGAGCGTAGAAAGCAATTGGTTAAGCAGATAAGAGGAGACGGGGAGGATGCTAAAATTAGTATTCGCAATGCAAGGAGAGAGGCCATAGATGGGTTTAGAAAAATGGTAAAAGAGGGATTTCCTGAGGATAGAGGGAAAGATGCCGAAGATGATGCTCAAAAACTACATGATAAGTACATAAAAAAGGTTGAAGAGTTATTGGCGGATAAGGAAAATGAGATCATGACCGTTTAATAGATAAAGATCAGATAACTTACATTAGCGATTATTATTTCTAATAATCGCTTTTTGTTTTCAAGTATTATTGCATTAATAATGGTTCAATTATGGATAACACGAGGAAAAAAGGAGTAGTTGTAAAAAGTACTGGAAGCTGGTACACAGTTCAATTAGATGACGGAAAACGTGTAGACTGTAAAATAAAAGGTAATTTTCGAATAAAAGGAATACGAAGTACGAATCCAGTAGCTGTTGGGGATAATGTGAAAGTGTTGCAGCTATCGGGAGATACTCCATATATTGTAGAAATATTAGACCGTAAGAATTTAATTGTTCGCCGTGCATCAAATTTATCGAAATACTCACAGATTATAGCATGTAATTTAGATATGCTTGCATTAATCGTAACAGTCAATTATCCAGTAACATATAATGAGTTTATTGACAGATTCTTAGCTACAGCTGAAGCATACCGAGTGCCAGCATGTATAGTTATCAATAAATCTGATCGATACGATGAGTTTGAATTGGAGTATGCCAATAGCCTAAAATACCTTTATGAAACAATTGGTTATCCAGTTTATATTGTATCAGCTTTCAAAGATGAGACATTATCAGAGTTTCAGGAGTCTTTAAAAGATAAAGTAACACTTTTTTCGGGCAATTCAGGTGTAGGAAAATCAAGCCTTATCGTTAAGTTAATTCCAAATCTAAATATTAGAATAAGTGAGATTTCAGAATATCACAATCGGGGTATGCATACCACAACATTCTCAGAAATGTTTAATCTCCCCAATGGAGGAAGTATAATTGATACGCCAGGTATCAAGGGCTTTGGCTCTATTGATATGTCAAGAAATGAAATAGCTCACTATTTTAAAGAAATATTTAAGATCTCAAAAAAATGTAAGTTTCATAACTGTACACATGTGCACGAACCCGAGTGTGCTGTTATTGAGGCAGTTGAAAATCATTATATTAGTGAATCGCGTTACCAAAGCTATTTAAGTATGCTTGAAGATGAACCTGAAGCAAAGTATAGATAAGCTTATATACTTGCTCAATAGAAAAATATATATTACAAATTGTAAGTTTTATTAGGTGAAATCAAATTAAAATGATATTTTTGTACTTGAAAATATGGATTTTTAACCTTATAAGATTTTTAATATGGCACAAAGAATTGACAGATTAGACAAGAAAATTTTACATCTCATTTCTAAAGACGCTAGGATTCCTTTTTTAGAGGTAGCTCGTGAATGCAATGTATCAGGCGCAGCTATACACCAAAGAATTCAGAAGTTAAAAAACATTGGTGTAATTAAAGGCTCTGAGTTTGTAGTTGATAATTATAAGATTGGATACCAAACCTGCGCATATATAGGTATTGTGTTGTCAGATATCAAAAAGTTTGACTACGTTGTTGGTGAATTGGTGAAAATTCCTGAAATTGTAGAGTGTCATTATGCAACAGGTAAATACTCCATGTTTATCAAGATATATTCGAAAGATAATAGGCATCTTTTGCGAATAATTTTAGACAAACTTACATTGATAGATGGTGTGGAGCATACTGAAACATTTCAACTTTCATTGGATGAGATATTTAATAGACAATTAATGATATTTGATGTTGAAGATGATGTTGAAGATGATGCAGAAGAAGAGATTGATGAAGAGTTAGTTGATTAAAAATCTGCTAATTGGATTTTTAATAACTCTTTAAAAACAAAAAGCGAATAAAATAAAAAAAGCAGTTTGATATCAAACTGCTTTTATTAATATTGGAGAGTTAAAGTTTAATGTTAGTAGATTTTCAAGATCAATTTTAATATTATCTTGCACTGTAATCGTAAAACTACTTGGTGGCTGGATAAAAGATAATTGATTTACTTGAACTCTTTCTTGGATATTGTATCCAGTCCCTAAGTTTTCGATTTCTACGTTTGCAACACCAGCTTGAATTGTGCCAATTTTATGTGCTGCGGCATAGGATAAATCTACTGTTCGTCCTTTAATAAAAGGACCTCTGTCTGTAACTGTTACAAGAACACTCTTTTGGTTTTTTGGGTTTGTCACTCTTAATACAGTGCCAAATGGCAATGTTTTGTGAGCGCACGTTAAACTGTCGCGATGGTAAATACTACCATTCGCTGCTTTTCTACCATGAAATTTGTCTGCATAGTAGGATGCCTTAACTAGCTGAACTTCTGCATTTGTAACAGAAAATGAAACAGCTAAGATAAAAAGCATAAAAAATAAATTTCTCATAAAATAAAATTTCTTTTGCAGCTCTCTGCAAAAATTTCGGTTGCAAAATTACAACATTATTTCTAATCTGGCAAATTTCATGCAAAAGCTGGCTTTTGAGCGTGTTGTTTTCACTTTTATTTATTATTAAAGTCAATAAAGTATTTCATTTATCGTTATTAAGCATTTTATTACTGGATTGAAAATGACATTTAATGCCTAATTCTCGATATAAACAAGTTTATTTGTTACTCTATTTGTCGAATACAATAAAAACTCGTATATTTGCAAACTCAAAATACAGAAAGTTTTGAGAATGTTAAAATAAATTTAAGGAGGATTAAGTAATAGCAAAAAGAATTCCAATGAGAGGGCCACGAGTACGCGTAGGTAATAAAAGAGAACAGCCAAACCGAATTAATGAAGACATTAAGGGGGTAAAAGAGGTAAGATTGGTAGGTGATAATGTAGAAACAGGTGTTTATACTATTCAGCAAGCTATGTCGATAGCGGAAGATTTAGGATTAGATTTAGTAGAAATAGCAGCTACAGCAACGCCACCAGTATGCCGAATTGTTGATTATCAAAAATTTCTTTTTCAGCAAAGAAAGCGTGAGAAAGAGAATAAAGCTAAATCAACAAAAGTAGAAGTAAAGGAAATTCGATTTGGACCACAGACTGATAGTCATGACTACAATTTCAAATTGAAACATGCTATCAACTTTCTATCTGATGGAGATAAATTGAAAGCATACGTATTTTTTAGAGGTCGTTCGATTTTATTTAAAGATCAAGGTGAATTATTGTTGCTACGATTTGCAACAGACCTTGAAGAATATGGAAAAGTTGACCAATTGCCTCGCTTAGAAGGAAAACGAATGACTATGATGTTATCTCCAAAAAAGCAAATAAAGAAATAGAAATTTAATTATATAATAAGTAATATGCCAAAAATGAAGACTAACTCCGGTGCCAAAAAGAGATTTACTCTTACCGGAACAGGGAAAATCAAAAGAAAACATGCTTTTAAAAGTCATATTTTAACTAAGAAAACAAAAAAACAAAAACGCAATTTGACTCAGACTGGTCTTGTTAATAAGACAGATGAGAAGAATGTTAAAGCTTTATTGCGTATATAATTATTTGTTTTAATTAAGAATTGATTTTTAATATCAGGTTTTAAGTTTTAATTTCGAATTATTAGCTCAAAAGTCTACAACTTTAGAAATTGTAGCGCTAATGTTCACTAATCATTTATTAAATTATGCCAAGATCGGTAAATCACGTAGCTTCACGTAAAAGAAGAAAAAGAGTTATGAGCCAAACTAGAGGGTATTTTGGTGCTCGTAAAAATGTTTGGACTGTTGCGAAAAACGCATTGGATAAAGGTTTACAATATGCTTATCGCGATAGAAAAACTAAGAAGCGTAACTTTAGAAAATTATGGATTCAACGTATCAATGCGGCAGCTCGTATTGAAGGTATGAATTACTCAACTTTGATGGGTGCATTGAAAAAAGCAAACATCGAAATCAATCGTAAGGTTTTAGCTGATTTAGCTATGAATCATCCAGATGCGTTCAAAGCTATTGTTCAAAGTGTAAAATAACGATAGGTTTTCAGAACTTAAAAAACCCATTGAGCTCAATGCTCAATGGGTTTTTTCGTTAATTCTTTTCATCTCTTTAATTAAGAAACTTTTGTTTTTGATGCCAACAAAACGGGCTACTTCTTTGGTATCATCAAATACAACTAATGTCGGAATGCTTCTAATATTGTACTCTTGCGCTAAGCTTTTATTTTGGTCAATATCAACTTTCGCTACTTGAAAGCTTCCATCGTTGTTCGCTGCCACATCATTCAAAATTGGCAACATTACCTTGCAAGGTGCACACCACTCAGCCCAAAAATCAACTAAAATAAGTTTTCCTTTAAGCTGATGCTTAAAGTTTTTATCAGTTAATATTAAAATGCTTTCATCTGCTTGAATAGCGGGTAAATTTTTATACTTCTGACGAGTATAAAATACTAACGATAGAAAGAGTAGAACTACTACTCCAATAATTATTGCTACTGTATTCATGGTTTTTGTTCTTTTATTTTAATTGTTTTATAAAGATACAATAATATTCTTGTATTTCTAAGCAAATAATTCGTAATAAAATTAAAATCATTGTATAAAGTAAATAGTTTAACTTTCAATTAATTCATAAGATTAAATTGTATCTCAAAATTACGACTTCTCATGCTAATATATTAGCTTTTATATTGAGTGTCAATATTTATAATATGCTTATCTTTGCTAAATATGTTTTTTAATGTATTGCTTTAGTTAGCAAAAAAATCATTATAAATGATTTTATAGAAATTTATTCATCTACTTATGAGTATGATAATTCGAAAATATTACAGAGATACAACGGTGTTTGGGTTAAATTTTGGATACTTCAAGTATGGTTCAGCAGTAGCACTTCCTGGTATTGGTATTTTTGTGGGCAAATCACAGATAGATAATATCGAATTATTGCAACATGAGTATGGGCATATATTACAATATAAGCTTTGGGGAGCTTTGTTTTTTTGGTTTCGTATTGCACCTACCAGTATAATTAGTGCTATAAGTGCTAATCGGAACAAGAAAATACATCAATATACATGGACAGAATGGTCAGCTAATCGATTGATGTATTATCATATGGACAAACCTGCAAGTTGGAATTTGCTTAAATTTCCTATAGACCCTCCCTTACATACTGATATTAACAAATTAAATAGTAGAATTAAATCACTTTTTAAGTGATATTTTACTCTCAAAAGAATTCAACCTCCCTAAGATAAAACTAAGGAAGGTTGAATTAATAAATTGTAAGTAAAATGTAGGAACTTTACATCATGATAGTATATAAATTCAAATTTAATTTCTACTTCTCAGGATACAACTCATCCCACCATTTGCTATCGCCTTTTAGCCATTTATCAAAATAGGCATAAATTGTATGATTCCAGCTGATGCGCTTCTGAAACTCGTATATAGCGTGGTTTTCTCCCTCAACCATTACTAATTCAACGGGTTTACCTAAAAGTTTTAGTGCTGTAAACATCTGAATACTTTCACCAGGTGGTACGTTTGTATCGGCTGTACCGTGTAAAAGCATGAGTGGAGTATTTACTTTATCAGCGTTGAATAGTGGACTTTGGTTTACATATAACTCATGATTATTCCATGGATAACTTCCTGCACTTGCGCCCGAACTGTATGAATAACCCCAATAACCAACGCCCCAATAGCTTGAAATAGAGCTAATACCAGCATGAGATATTGCTGCAGCAAATTTATCTGTTTTTGTGATTAAATATTGAGTCATAAAGCCACCATAGGAAGCTCCAATAATTCCCATTTTATCAGCTTGTACGAAAGGGTGAGCTTCCGCAAATTTTGTAGCACCTTCAATAATCTCTTCAGCTGTTTGTTTACCCCATGCATTGACGTGGCGCGCAGCAAACTCTTGTCCAAAACCTGTAGTACCACTTGGGTTTAGCGTGTAAACCACATAATCATTAGCAGCATAAACATGTAGTGGATATGTACTCTCAAATGTACGTTGTGTTGGACTTGTACCACCATAATAATAAATTACTACAGGATATTTTTTATTCGCATCAAAATTGGGTGGTAAATAATAACGTCCTTGAATGGTATCGCCAAATTGACTTACGAAATTCCAATCTTTTACTTCGCCTAAGCTCATTTCACTCAATAGATAATCGTATGGATCGGCTAAAAGCGTAGATTCTCCCTTTTTAATATCGTAAATATAAGCTCGCCTAGAGTTAGATACGCTTGAACCAACATAAGCTGCTGTTAGATTATCATTTGCAATTGTAAATGATTGAATTAAGTCTTCTTTTAGAGGCAGTTTATTGAATACATCTTTTTTAGGATTGTAGGTGAATACCTGCAGTCTATCTTTATCTTCAGCTCGAATGTAAATCAAATTATCTTTTTCATTCCATGAAATTGCACTAATTGAAGGATAAAAATTCTTTGTAAATGGTTTAATCTCTTTACTTTCTAAGTCCATAATAAAGGCGATTGTGTTGTAGCTATTAGCTATTTGTCCCTCTTTTATATTCAGACCGATACCATCAAAAGCTTCGCCACCACCTGTAATTAGAAGGTTCTTGCTGTCAGGTGAAAAAGATACAGAACCAACAAATCGTTGTTCAGTCCAAAGAGTGTCAACTTCTAAGGATTCGAGATTGAGCAAATACATATTGCTTTTTCTGAAAGGTCGTTCTGATAAATCTTCCTGACTTGTTGCAAATAAAAGCAATTTCCCATCTTTGGAAATGGAGCTAATAAAAGAAGAATTATGGCCAAATGTGATAGCTTGAGTTAAGCCAGTTTCTATTTGATATTGATAGATAGAATATTTGTTACGATATCCGGCTTGTCTATCATCTGGTGCTAAAATCCGCTTTAAGCCTTTTGGACTATCTGCTTTTATGCTTTCACTTTTCGAAAAATAGAGCATCTTTTCGTCAGGCGACATAAAATATCGCTCATAAGGGAGGTTTTTAGCAATGATTTTCTTCTCCATTGTAAGTGGATTCATTGTAACCAAGTTGTAACCGTTTTCGTCATTTTCATAAAAACTAAGCAAATCAGATTTAGGCATCCAAGCCAATTGATTTCTATTGTCAGCCTCAGTAAGTATTACTTTCTCTGTTTTGTTATCATAGAGCTCAAGCGTGCTGCTGGTTTTACCCGTATTGTTTGTAAAACCGTATCGAAGAATTACAAAACGTCCACTTGGCGAGATGCTCGCACTATTCACACGTTTCCCAACAATTATATCCTCTATTGTTATTCTTCTGGATAAATGGTCGTTGAAAGTGTAAGTTGTAGTGCTATCATTTTTGTCGCGGTTTAACTCAACTTTCACAGCTGGATTCAATTCTTGATCAGCTTTTGAAAGAAGTTTAATCACAACTCGTGAACCATTAATCAGACCATTTAAAGGTGCTTCTACAGATTTAGCTTTGTGTATGCTATCTTCTACAGAAGCTTTTGAACGCAACATTTTATCGTTAACAAACAATTCAAATTGGTTGGGTGAGCTTACTTTCAAATTGGCTTTTCCTTTGCTATCACTATTGATATAGAATGATAAGAGTTGAAAAGCTTCGCCTTTTGTTGGTTTTTGAAGTTGAAAATAACCATCTTCATCTGCTGTAATAGTGCTGTTAAACTGCTTGTGGTCAGGAATGTTTATAGCGCTGCTAAGTACTTTGTCGCTACCATATTTTTCGCCCTTTACGTTTGTACTATCCACTAATACAGGATTTTGAATAGCAATCTGTTTGTATATTTGCACCTTCTCTAGTTGTAAAGAGTCGGTGGCTGCAAAGAGCCATACAGATATAAATAGGAAGTTGATTAATAGTATTTTCCTCATGATTTATTTGATTTTAATTAAAAATTAAGTTGTTTCAAAGCTTCTAATAATATGTTGTTTTCTTCTTTTGTACCAATTGTAATTCTCAAACATCCTGCACATAAGGCTACTGAGTTTCTATTTCTTACAATAATTCCTTGTTCTACTAAGTCATTATATATTTTATTGGCGTTTTCAACTCGAATAAGTAAAAAATTGGCATTACTTGGATAAATTTTCTGCACCAAATTCAATTGGCGCAACGATTTTTCCACCCTTTCCCGCTCATTGATGCTTGTTTCAATCCAAGCAGAAACCTGCAATTTATCTTTCTTAATTGATTCCAAAGCGTGTTGCTGAGTAAGAAGATTGATGTTGTAAGGATATTTGATCTTATTAAAGATAGATATAATCTCATTCGAAGCAAATGCCATTCCTAAACGGATGGCAGCTTTTCCCCATGCTTTTGAGAAAGTTTGTAGAATAATGAGATGTGGATAGTCTGATAAATAGTTTTTAAATCCTTCATCATTGGCAAAATCAATATAAGCCTCATCTACAACTACTATTCCCTTGAAATTATCCAATACCTCTAATATCTCATTTTTATCCAATAAGTTGGCAGTAGGGTTATTTGGCGAACAAATCCAAATTACTTTTGTGTTGCTATCCGTTGCTTGTAATAAATTCTGTGCATTGAGTTGAAAATCATCACTTAACATTACTTTTCGGTACTCCACATCGTTGATGTTGGCACAAACTTTATACATACCATAAGTAGGTTCAATTGCTACAACATTATCTACGCGTGGCTCACAAAAAGCACGGTAAATCAAATCAATTGGTTCATCGCTGCCATTGCCCAAAAATATATTATCTGATGGGACGTATTTAATGGATGAAATCAGCTTTTTCAATTCTCTTTGCAGTGGGTCGGGGTAGCGATTGTAGGGCGCATTAAAGGGGCTTTCGTTTGCATCTAAATAGACAGATGCTTCGCCCTGAAATTCATCGCGGGCACTTGAATAAGCTTCTAAGGATGCTATGTTTTTACGTAATAAATTATTCATTATACCTTAGTCTATTTGATTTAAACGATATTTTACAGCATTGGCATGAGCCTGTAAGCCTTCATTTTCAGCCATAATGATGGTAGCATTTCCTACATTGTTTAAGCCTTCGGGTGTGAGTTGTTGGAATGTGATTTTCTTGAAATAACTATCCAAATTTACTCCGCTATATGCTTTTGCAAAGCCGTTGGTAGGCAAAGTGTGATTGGTACCACTTACATAATCGCCTACACTCTCAGGACTTAAATCACCAAGAAATATAGAACCTGCATTTGTGATTTTTTCGGCTACAACCATATGGCTACGTGTTGAAATAATCAAGTGTTCAGGCGCATAAGCATTTGTCATTTCTATTGCTTCTTCAATATCGGAAACAAGAATTAGTTTGCTGTTTTCCAATGATTTTATTGCAATCTCCTTGCGAGGCAAATTATTCAGCTGTATTTCAATCTGCTTTAGCACTTCATCAATTAGTTCTTTAGATGTAGTAATTAAAATAGACTGGCTATCGGCTCCGTGTTCGGCTTGCGAGAGTAAATCGGCTGCTACAAAAACAGGATTAGCGCTTTCGTCGGCCAATACTTCAACTTCTGATGGACCTGCAGGCATATCAATCGCCACGTCGTGCAGCGAAACAAACTGCTTAGCAGCTGTAACATATTGATTGCCTGGACCAAATATCTTATACACCTTTGGAATACTCTCTGTTCCTAAAGCCATTGCAGCAATAGCCTGAGCACCACCAACTTTGAATATACGATGAACACCCGCTTTTTGAGCTGCATATAAAATTGCAGGATGAACTTTTCCATCTTTATTTGGTGGAGTGCACAGTGTAATCTCTTTACAACCTGCAATTGTGGCAGGAATAGCGAGCATCAAAACAGTAGAGAAAAGTGGAGCGCTTCCTCCGGGTACGTAGATACCCACTTTTTCGATCGGAACTGCTTTTTGCCAGCAATATACACCTGGAGTTGTCTCTATTTCAGGATATTCATGTTGTTGTGCTGCATGAAATTTAGTAATATTGCGTTTTGCCATAGAGATGGCATTTTTCAAATTTTCAGGAACTAATTCAGAAGCTTCAGCAATTTCCTCTGCGCTCACTTCAAGGGCATTAATAGATACTCCATCAAATTTTTCAGTGTATTCACGAAGAGCATCGTCACCATTTTCTCGAACATGCTCTACGATTGTTTCTATTTTGCTAAAAAGAGAGCTGAGAGATAGAGTAGGGCGAGCTAAAAGTGTAGCCCATTCACTTTTATTAGGTTTGATAATTACATTCATTTGTTCTTGATTGTTTTTTCGATGGAGTTCCATTCATTATAAAGTTCTTCCATGCTGTCAAAGACAATATTGGCACCATTATCAAGCAATAATTTTGCATCCAATGGGCCTGTGTTAACAGCAATTGTGAAAACTTGTGCAGCCGATGATGATTTAACACCCAAAGGTGCATTTTCTACAACTATTGCCTCCCAAGGCTCTACACCGGCACGACGAAGTGCCTCCAGATAAGGGTCTGGGTAGGGCTTTCCTCTTTTTACATCAAAAGCCGAAATGATATTTTCTTCATTAAATGTATCGGGAAAATATTTTTGCACATTATCTATAAGAGTACGTTGTGCAGAACCTGTAACAATATATAGCTGGTAGCCTTTTGACTTCAATAATTGCGTAAATTCGAAAGCAAAAGCAATGGGCTGGGTTTCGTCCATAGCTTCAAAATAGCGACTTTTCAATCCATATATTTCTTCTAATTTCTCTTTGTCTGCCTCTTGTCCATGCACTTCTTTATATACAATACTAATTGTTTTAATAGCAGGTTGCCCTTCTGATAAATATACATCATGTGCTGTCATTGGCAAATTGTGTTCTGCCATGGCTCTCACCCACGCTTCACTGTGGCTTGGTAAAGAGTCAAATAACACACCATCCATATCAAAAAGAATAGCTTTTGGCTTTAATTTTTCAAATTTATTGTCAGAAAGATAGTTTTGAATCATTGTTACAAACAAATAATTGATTAACTGCAAAGATACGAAAATTTATAGCTACATGGCAAAACTAAAATGTCATTTTTCTATATTCTTTGTTCCTTTTTCTTTATAAACTTTCTAACTTTACAAACTTTATACTTTTGCTTGCTCTGCATATTAAAACATCTATTTATTTTGATTTCCTAAATAGTAATTTTAACTTTGTGAATCAAAAGTACTTCTTAAATTGAATTTAAATTTTATTCTAAAAATATAGAACACCATGAACAAGTTTATTCGCCTAATTTTTACTTTATCAATCATAGTTACAATGCTGGGTTGTAGTCAGAACAATAGTACAAAAACAGCTTCGATAATTTCAGATGCTGTAGTAAAAAATACAAGTCATTCATTAAAGGATAAATATGGCTTAGAGTACGAGTTTCGCATAGAGCGAGGTGTGCAACAAGTAGCCGATTTGTGGACGAAAGAAGATGGCAACAGTG
>CAYFTO010000008.1:31766-38871 GCA_964346125.1 uncultured Paludibacter sp. | reverse complement strand
TAACACCACCGCCTATAACAGCCAATGATGCAGGCAACTCTTTAACTTCTAAAGCCGTTTTTGAAGTCCAAAAATCTACGGTTGAAAGACCTTTGATAGGAGGAACAAATGTTTCAGATCCAGTGGCTACAATTACGTAAGCAACTTCGTAAACTTCTTCGCCAGCTTTTATTTTGATTAAATCACCTTCTTCTCCTTGAATAACAGCTTCACCTTCAACCACTGTAACACCAGCAGCTTGCATTTTCATTTTTACTCCGCCTGTCAATTTCTTAACTGTACGATCTTTGCGTTGAACAATTTTTTTCAAGTCAAAGCTTGGATTGTCAATGTCAAGAATTCCATATTTTGATGCAGATTTTGCATTGTCGTATAGCTTGGCTGAATATAACATTGTTTTTGTAGGAATACATCCTTCATTTAGACATACACCACCTAATGCTTTTTTTTCAAATAAAACGGTTTGAAGACCGTTGTGAGCAGCTCTTTCAGCTACGTTATAACCGGCAGGTCCACCTCCGATAATTGCTAAGTCAAATCTCATATGATTACTTCTAGTTTTAATATGTTATTGAATTTAATTTATTGTTTCTTATTTCTTATTGACTAATTAAATAAGGACGGTATCCTCAGAATTTCTATAGTTTTTCAATTTAGGTTCCAAATATACAAATTAAATTTATAAATTTCACTTTTTAATCTTAAATTGAATTTTTATCAAATCTATTTTATCTAACAATTTATATATAATTTAGTTCGAAATTAAAGTAATACAGTTTATCAATCTTATTATTGTTAGAATAGATAATTTTAGTTAAGAGTTGATGGTAGTAATAAAATGAACTAATACATCGGATTGATTTTTATTAAAGAAATAAAATGATTAATTTTGTCGTTATTATTTTAAATCTAAAAAAATAGAATATGAAACCAACATTATTTATTCTTGCTGCTGGCATGGGGAGTCGCTATGGAGGCTTAAAACAATTAGATGGTTTAGGCCCAAACGGCGAAACTATTATGGATTATTCGGTATATGATGCCGTTAGAGCAGGCTTTGGAAAAGTCGTCTTTGTTATTCGTGAGTCATTTGTGGATGATTTCAAAGAGATTGTTCTAAAGAAATATGAAAATATAATTCCTACAGAGGTTGTTTTCCAAGAGTTATCAAATGTTCCTGAAGGGGTAAGTTACAATCCTGAACGTGAAAAGCCATGGGGAACCAATCACGCCGTTATGATGGGTGAAGATGTAATTCATGAGCCGTTTGCTGTAATTAACGCTGATGATTTTTACGGAAAAGAATCTTTTGAAGTAATGGCTCGATTTTTAGAAGGTGTATCTGGCAAAACGAATGAATACGCTATGCTGGGTTATCACTTGAAAAACACACTTTCTGAGAGTGGAACAGTTGCTCGAGGTGTATGTGAAGTTGATGAAAATAATAATTTGACGAATGTTGTAGAACGCACTTCTATTATTCGTAAAGATGGAGTTATTGTATTTACCGATGAAGATGGTACGGATGTTTCATTAGCTGAAAATACTCCTGTTTCTATGAACTTCTGGGGTTTAACTCCCGATTATTTCCAATATTCTAAAGAGATGTTTATCGATTTTCTGAATGAAAAAGGTCAAGAACTAAAATCAGAATTTTTTATTCCTTTAGTAGTAAATAATTTGGTAATGTCAGGCAAAGCAAGTTGTAAAGTGCTTGATACGACAGCTGATTGGTTTGGTGTAACATATGCAGCAGATCGTCCAGAGGTAGTGGAAAAAATTCAAAAATTAATTGATGCGGGCGTTTATCCCGAAAAATTATACAACAATTAATTTAGCAAAAGAAAAAATTTAATAACAAACAAAAATAAATTTATGTCTAAAATTTTAGTAACCGGAGGAACTGGTTATATCGGTTCTCATACCGTTGTTGAATTGCAACAAGCAGGTTATGAAGTTGTTATTGTTGATAACTTATCCAATTCGAGTATTGATGTATTGGATGGAATAGAAAAAATTACAGGTATTCGTCCAGCATTTGAAAATATCGATTGCACCGATTATGTAAATATGGATAGGATGTTTGAAAAATACCAAGGTATTAATGGTATAATTCATTTTGCAGCAAGTAAAGCAGTTGGCGAATCGGTTGAGCAACCTTTGCTTTATTATAGAAACAACTTGGTCTCCCTTATGAATCTTATGCAATTAATGCCAATTCATAAAGTAGAAAACATCGTATTCTCTTCTTCTTGCACCGTTTATGGTCAACCTGACGAAGAGCATTTGCCTGTAACCGAAAAAGCTCCCATAAAAGTAGCTCTTTCGCCTTATGGTAATACGAAGCAAATTGGTGAAGAGATTATTCGTGATACTGTTTATTCAGATTCATTTTACAAAGCTACTATTTTGCGTTACTTTAATCCAATTGGTGCGCATCCAACAGCTGAAATAGGTGAATTACCAACGGGTGTTCCTAATAACTTAGTACCATTTATTACGCAAACAGCGGCTGGTATTCGTAAACAACTTCAAGTTTTTGGTGATGATTACAATACTCCTGATGGCTCTGCTGTACGTGATTATATCAACGTGGTTGACTTAGCAAGAGCGCACGTTATTGCTGTTGAGCGTATGCTAACTAAGAAAAACAAAGCCAATGTTGAAACTTTCAACTTAGGTACAGGCCGTGGTTTATCTGTTTTAGAATTGGTAAATACTTTCACTAAAGTAAATGGGGTTGAGGTGCCTTACAAAATTGTTGCTCGTCGCGAAGGTGATATTGAGCAAGTGTGGGCGGATCCTTCTCATGCAAATAGTGAATTAGGTTGGACTGCGCAAGAAACTGTAGAAGAGACACTTAGAAGTGCTTGGAAATGGGAATTGAACTTAGCGAAAAAAAATAAAAAAGCGGAATAATTAATCTTTTGTGTTCGAACTTTTGGATGAGATTGATTTTTGATGTTTAGAATACAGAATACAAGGTGTTGAATGATAGAAAAGGGGTTAATTGTGATGTTATTTCAATTAATCCCTTTTTTGTAATCAAAACAGACTGTATAAGCTGTTGCAATTTTAAATCAATTAATTTAAAGGAGTAAATACACAAAAATCTCTTAAATTTTCATTTTGAGAAATATAAGAGGCAATTCATTTAAATTTATGTATCCATTAAAATTTCATCCCATTGTTAAAGATAAAATATGGGGCGGTAATCGTTTAGAACTACTTTTTGGTAAAAATGCTAATACGTTACCTAATATTGGTGAAAGTTGGGAGATTTCATCTGTCCCAGGTGATATCTCAATTGTATCGAATGGTGAGTACGCTGGTAAATCACTGAAAGAGCTTATTGAAACACATAAAGATGCTTTAGTAGGTAAAAATATATATGAGCGTTTTCAGACTGACTTGCCTTTGCTATTTAAGCTGATTGATGCAAATGATGATTTATCTATTCAAGTGCATCCTAACGATGAAGTGGGGATGAAACGTCACAACTCTTTTGGTAAAACAGAGATGTGGTATGTTTTGGACACCGTACCTAATGCGTATTTAATTATAGGTTTCAAAAAAGATACAACACAAAAGGAATACTTAGAAGCTTTAGAAGCAGGAACTGTTGAAGACCTTTTGCAAAAAGTATATGTAAAAGCTGGTGATGTTTTCTTTATTCCTGCTGGCTTGGTTCATGCTATTGGTAAAGGGGTTTTGATTGCCGAAATTCAACAAACAAGCGATATCACCTATCGAATTTTTGACTTCAATCGTCGTGATAGTGAAGGGAATACGCGTGAATTGCATACAGAGGAAGCTTTGGATGTTATTAATTTTTCAGCTTCTGAAAATCCTAAAACAGAGTACACTGCAGTATTGAATCAGGAAGTGCCATTAGTTAGTTGCGAATATTTCACAACTGATCTGCTGGAAATAGACCAATCTGTTGCATTTACTCATAATGCGGAAAGCTCATTTACAGCTTTTATGTGTGTCGAAGGAGAAGTTATTATTAAAGGAGAAAGCTTTGAAGATGTAGCAGTTAAAAAGGGAGAGTCAGTGCTTGTGCCTGCAGGTTTGAAGAGCTTCGAGCTTAATCCATCTTCAAAAAGCCGTTTGTTAAAAGTTAGTATCTAATTTTTTAATAAAATAATGTTGGTTTTATATCCTTAATAATCAACAAAAAATTAATAAAAAAACTTTCTTCTGTAATTGAGGAGAAAGTTTTTATTTTACTCAAAAATAAAAAATACGGTATGAGAAAAATAGTATTATCCTTAGTCCTGCTTGTTATGATTAGTTTTGTTTCTAAAGCGAAAACTATTACTATTCCAATTAAAACAAAGAATGTGGCAATCGTCTTGCAAACAGATAAAGAAAATAATTTGAAAATAATTCATTCTGGTAAATCATTAGATAATCCTGAAGATTATAAAAACATATTACGTGCTTTCAATTTTGGTGGAACGGGCGATAGCTATAATAATTCAGCTTTTCAATCGGCAGGAATTGCTAATTTTATAGAGCCTGCCATTGCTGTGGTTCATACCGATGGAAATAATACGCTCGATTTGAAATATGAAAGTCATACGCAAAATAAAAATGCAGATGGGGCAATCGAAACAAAAATAACATTAAAGGACCCAATCTATCCTTTCTACGTTGATTTATATTATAAAGCGTGGAATGATGTAGATGTAATTGAGCAATGGAGTGTTATTCGTCATAACGAAAAAGGCTATGTAATACTTAATAAATTTGCTTCAGCGAATCTCTATTTTTACACATCAAATCACTATTTGACAAGCTATAGAGGCGATTGGGCAAAAGAGATGCAGCCTGTTACAACTCATTTGCAACAAGGAATGCATACCATAGAAACACGTATGGGGACGCGTGAAAACTTGCAAGTTTCCCCCAACTTTACCCTTGCTTTTGGTGGTGAAGCCACTGAAAAAACAGGAACTGTGATGATGGGGCAGTTGGCTTGGAATGGTAATTTTTCTGTTCAGTTTGAAACCGATGTGTTTCAACATATGCACATTGTTGCTGGGATTAATCCTTATCAGTCGGCTTATAGGTTAAAAGCAAAAGAAGAATTTGAAACACCTCGTTTCGTATATACACTTTCATTTGAAGGGATAGGTAAGGGTAGTCGTAATCTTCAAAATTGGATGCGAAAACACCAACTTTTAGATGGAATGGGGGAGCGTTTGACGCTTTTGAATAACTGGGAGGCAACTTATTTTGATTTTGATCAAGAGAGATTGGTTTCATTGTTTGATGACGCAAAAGATATAGGTGTTGATCTGTTTTTGCTTGACGATGGTTGGTTTGCTAATAAATATCCTCGAAATAACGATAGAGCCGGTTTAGGAGATTGGCAACCTAACAAAGAAAAACTGCCTGATGGTGTTCCTTATTTGGTGGAAAATGCTGAAAAGAAAGGGGTGAAATTTGGTATTTGGCTTGAACCTGAAATGGTAAACCCTAAAAGTGAACTTTATGAAAAGCATTTAGACTGGGTGCTACGTCAAGAAAACAGACCTGAGATGTATTATCGTAGTCAGTTGGTGCTTGATTTGAGCAATCCTGAAGTGCAAGACTTTGTGTATAGTATTGTAGATGATTTATTTACTGAGAATCCAAATTTAGCCTATATCAAATGGGATTGTAATTCGGTGATTTTTAACGCACACTCAAAGTACTTGGAAAAGAAAAAAATCCCACAATCACACCTTTATATAGAATATACAAAAGGACTTGAAAAGGTATTGGAACGAATTCGCAGCAAATACCCAACTGTTCCGATCATGCTTTGCTCAGGTGGTGGTGGTCGTTCTGATTATAGTCTGTTTCAGTATTTCACTGAGTTTTGGTTGAGTGATAATACCGACCCATTGGAGCGAGTATTTATGCAGTGGAATTATTCTCAATATTATCCAGCAATTGCAATGAGTAGCCACGTTACAAATTGGAGTAGCCGTCAGTCGCTAAAATACAAGGTGGATGTTTCATCCATGGGTAAATTAGGTTTTGATATTCGTATTGATAAGTTGAGTGATAAAGATAAGGAGTTTGTGCGTCAAAGTGTAGAAAATTACAACTCGTACAAGCATATAGTGTGGCATGGTGATTTGTATCGCTTGATGAGTCCATATGAGAATGACTTTGCATCCTTAATCTATGTTGATGAAAATCAATCACGAGCTGTAATGTTTAATTATTTGGTTAATTGGCGTTATAATGCAGTTACTCGTGCACACCCTGTTCGCTTAGAGGGTTTGGATGCATCGAAAAACTACCGAGTAAGGGAAATTAATCGTTACAACAAAGCAGATGATGATGGGCAAGTCTATAGCGGCGATTTCTTGATGAAAGTAGGAGTGAATCCTCAATTAAGCACAGGTAATACAAGTGTGGTATTAATGATAGAGGCTTTGTAAATTAAAAAAGGAATGGGTTTTCCCATTCCTTTTTTGTTTGTTTTTGTTGAGTTGTTGTAGGCATTTGAATTGCCACAGGCTTTAGCCAATGGCTAATTATTCTATACATCTTTATGCAATACAAATCCATATTTGCTAATAAATTCATCATATTCATTTTGAAATGATTTTTTCTGATGGTGGTTTTCCTGATTTTTAATGTATTCTCTTACTCTGTTTAATTGAGATTCTGAAACAGAAACTGCAAAGTACTCATCTTGCCATTCGAATTTCTCTTTGGTCAATCCATGTTTGTTAATCCAAAAAGATGATTCCCCTTTAATTAGCAGCATTACTTTTTCTATGGTTTGATTGCTACCCAAAGAAACTAAGCAATGACAATGGTCATTATAGCCATTTACAAAATCAATGAAAATACCCTTCTTTTTTGCATTCTCTCTTATGTGATTCCAAACTTTTAATCTTAATTCTTTAGAATCAAGATAGGGTACTCTATTTTTTGTACTCCAAACAAAATGGATATATACTTTAATAAATGGCATATTATCTATTTGTTTTGGCTAAAGCCAATTTGTTTGTAATCTATTAAAGAATGAGCTAAAGCCCATTCCAATTCAATGTGTTTATTTCAATTCATTTTGCAATTTGAATAGCCACTGGCT
>CAYFTO010000008.1:8154-31666 GCA_964346125.1 uncultured Paludibacter sp. | reverse complement strand
TGGCTAAATATTTTAGTTGTTTTTAATCCACTCAACTATCCATTCGCCTACTTCACTTGTGCTATAAGATTTAGCTCCATCTGCAATATCTTCGGTTACAATACCCGCTTCCATGCTTGCAGTTACAGCATCGCGAATCAATTTACCCTCTTCATTCATATCAAATGCATACTCAAACATCATAGCTGCAGAAAGAATTGTAGCTAATGGGTTTGCAATATTCTTACCAGCAGCTTGTGGATAAGAGCCATGAATGGGTTCAAATACTGAAGTATGAATACCTACAGATGCTGATGGCAACATACCTAATGAACCTGTAATAACTGAAGCTTCATCTGTTAGGATATCTCCAAACAGATTTTCAGTAACCATTACGTCAAAACTTTTTGGCCATTGAATGATACGCATAGCAGCATTATCAACAAACATAAACTCTGTCTCAACGTCAGGATATTGAGGAGCCATCTCTTGTCCGATCTGACGCCACAAACGAGATGTAGCTATCACATTTGCTTTATCAACGATGGTTAATTTTTTATTTCTATTTTGAGCAAACTTATACGCCAATTTCAAAATACGTTCAATCTCTTCACGTGTATATACGCAAGTATCGTATGCCGTATTTCCATCTTCACTGCGTCCTTGGGGTTTTCCAAAATACATTCCGCCAGTTAATTCACGAATAGTTACAAAATCAGCACCATCCACTAAATCAGCACGTAAGGGAGATTTATGAAGAAGTTGAGGGAATGTCATAACCGGACGAATGTTGGCATAAAGACCTAAAGACTTACGCATTCGCAACAATCCCTGTTCAGGTCGTACTTTTGCACTTGGGTCATTGTCGTATTTAGGATCACCAATAGCACCAAAAAGTACTGCATCCGAATCCATGCAAAGTTGATGGGTTGCTTCAGGGTAGGGGTCTCCAGTAGCATCTATAGCACAGGCACCTACTAAAGCTTCTTTATAATCCAACTCATGGCCAAATTTTTCACATATTGCTTTTGATACCTCTAAGGCTTGTTTTGTTATTTCAGGTCCGATACCATCTCCTGGTAGAACTGCAATTTTTAATTTTTTCATTTTTAATTATAAACGTTTGTATTCAATTTTTTTAGATCGCAATTATAAGAAAAATAATTGGACAATTAGAATTATTCTTACAATATAAAATTTTTATGGTAATCCCAGCACCTTAATATTAGGGATATTACCAGTTTCAATCATGTTTAGCATTTTTTCAGTAGCTTTGATTGCTGCAATTGTTTGGTCACTATCCAATCCTCTTGTTTTGAATGTTTTGTTGTCAAACCTCCAAGTGATGATTGTTTGCACAATTGCGTTTGTTTGTCCACCGGGTGGAATATCAACTTCGTAATCCAATAATTCGGGTGTTGGCTTGTTAAGTTTTTTGTACATTTTGTACATAGCTTTTGAAAAAGCATTGTATTGTCCAGTTCCGGATGCCGCCTCTTCGTATAAATTACCATTAATTTCTACTTTTACATTTGCCATTGGTCTCATCCCATTAGAGATTGAGAGTGCAAAATTGAGTATTTTAATTGGTTTTTCTAAAAGTCCACTCTGGCTTACATCTGAAATTATATAGGGAAGATCCTCCATAGTAACCACTTGTTTTTCATCACCTAATTCTATAACACGCTGCGTTACCTGCTTCACCAAGTCGTCATCTAATTCTAAGCCTAAACTTTGTAGGTTTTTTAAGATATTGGCTCTACCAGAAGTTTTTCCAAGTGCATACATACGTTCACGACCAAAACGCTGAGGCATTAACTCGCTGAAGTAGAGGTTTTTCTTATTGTCTCCGTCAGCATGAACTCCTGCAACTTGTGTAAATACATTGTCGCCAATTACAGGTTTGTTATTAGGGATTCTAATACCTGAGTAGCTTTCTACAACTTTACTGATATGGTAAAGTTTTTTCTCGCGTATATTTGTTTTCAATTTTAGATGATCAGTAATAACGGCTAAAGCACTTGTAATAGGTGCATTCCCTGCTCGTTCACCCAATCCATTAACTGTAACATGAATGCCTTTTATTCCAGCTTTTATAGCTTCAAAAACATTCGGTGTAGCTAAGTCATAATCGTTATGTGCATGAAAGTCGAAATGTAGAGTAGGGTAACGCTCTATCATTTTCCTACAAAATAGGGAGGTTTCATCAGGATTTAAGATACCAAGTGTATCGGGTAGCATAAATCGAATTATGCTTTCATTTTGGAGTGAATCAACAAGCTGATACACATAATCTTCCGAATTACGCATACCATTTGACCAATCTTCTAAATAGATATTGATTTTTATGCCCATATTTCTGGCATGCCTCAATACATTTTTAATATCACTGACATGCTCTTCAGCCGTTTTACCAAGTTGATGCTTACAATGGTTTAGCGAACCTTTGCATAGTAAATTCATCACCCGACAGCCTGTTTCATACACCCAATCAAGCGAACTTGTACCATCAACAAAACCTAAGATTTCAACTTTATCAATATATCCATTCTGACGAGCCCATTGTGCAATTCTTTTTATCGATTCAAATTCACCGTCTGAAACACGTGCAGAAGCAACTTCGATTCGATCTACTCCTAAATCTTCTAAGAGCAGCCTTGATACACTTAATTTTTCTTGTGCCGAAAAGGAAACATTGGAAGTCTGTTCTCCGTCTCGCAAAGTGGTATCCATTATTTCAATGAATTCCTGTGCGTTATTGTATTTTGTCATAATAGTATTGTTTGCTTAAGTATTTAGATAAATAAATTTAACTTTATGGCTTGAGAATAATTTGTTGTAATTCATATAATTACACAATGATTCTTATAGTTTTCCCATCACTATTCGATGGGAAAATTATTTTATTCATCCAAGTTAAATTAATAAATATGTGTTTTTTCAAACTCTTGGATTAGTTCTTTTTTACTAAATAAGTAATCGATATCATCCAAACCTTTTAACAAACACTCTTTTTTATAAGGATTGATTTCGAATGTTTCACTATTGCCATTCTTTTCATTCTTAATTGTTTGTTCTTCTAAATTAACAGTAATTTTTGTATTTGAATCCGATTCAATAGACTCAAATAACTCAGCTAAAAATTCAGGAGAAACTATTACTGGTAAAACACCATTGTTTAGAGCATTGTTTCTAAATATATCAGCAAAAAAACTTGACACAACTACTTTAAATCCATATCCAGCTATTGCCCATGCAGCATGTTCGCGACTGCTTCCAGAACCAAAGTTTTTTCCAGCTACTAATACTTCACCTGCGTAGTTCGGGTTGTTTAGAATAAACTCTTTTTTAGGACTACCATCTTTGTGATAGCGCCAGTCTGCAAAAAGATTATCACCAAAACCTTCTTTGTCCGTAGCTTTTAGAAAACGAGCCGGTATAATTTGATCGGTATCCACATTTTCAATAGGGAGTGGAACCATTGTTGAATTTACTGTTTTGAATTTTTCCATTTTACAATATCTTTATTTTCAAATCATTCTTAATTAAATTTCTTTATTCTATTTATTCGGGCATTGAAATGCGACCTGTAACTGCTGCAGCAGCTGCAACTAAAGGACCAGCTAAAATAGTTCGTGCACCTTGGCCTTGGCGTCCTTCGAAGTTACGGTTGGATGTACTTACAGCATATTTTCCTGCCGGAATTTTATCATCATTCATTGCTAAGCAAGCAGAGCATCCGGGTTCACGAATAAAGAAACCTGCGTCTGTTAAAATTTTGTCAATACCTTCTGCTTCCATTTGTTCACGAACTTTCCAGCTACCGGGTACAAGCCAAGCTACTACTTTATCAGCTTTTCTTTTTCCTTTTACATAGCTGGCAAATAGTCTAAAGTCTTCAATTCGTCCATTTGTACAGCTACCCATAAATACATAGTCAATAGCTTTTCCTAAAAGTTGTTCACCTGGTTCAAATCCCATGTAGTCAAGAGATTTTTTGAATGAAACTCTTCCTGCTTCGTCAATTTGATCTAAAGTTGGGATAAATTCACTTATTTTCATTCCCATGCCAGGGTTAGTACCGTAGGTAATCATAGGTTCTATATCATTCGCATCAAAAGTAAGCTCTTTATCAAACACTGCTCCTTCGTCACTCTTCAATGTTTTCCAATAAGCTAATTTCTTATCCCATTCTTCCCCTTTTGGAGCAAATTCACGTCCTTTTACATATTCAAATGTCTTTTCATCGGGGGCAACAAGACCACCACGAGCTCCCATTTCAATAGAGAGGTTACATACGGTCATTCTTTGCTCCATACTCATATTTTCAACAGCTTGACCAGCATATTCAACAAAATATCCTGTTGCACCGCCAGTTGTTAATTTAGAAATCATATACAATGCAAGGTCTTTTGATGTAACTCCTGGGCTCAAACGTCCTGTAAAGTTGATACGCATTGTTTTTGGACGAGATTGTAAAATACATTGAGTAGCTAAAACCATCTCTACTTCACTCGTTCCAATTCCAAAAGCAATAGTTCCAAAAGCACCGTGTGTTGATGTGTGGCTATCTCCGCAAACAATAGTCATACCAGGTTGTGTAAAACCATTTTCTGGACCAATAATATGAACAATACCATTCTTCTCGTGGCCTAATGGATAAAAAATAGGCATATTAAACTCTTTCGCATTTTTTGCGAATGTCTCTAGCTGATGACGTGAAATAGGGTCCTTCACAGGCTGATCCTGATTGATTGTAGGTGTGTTATGGTCAGCAGTCATAGTTGTTTTATCCGGTCTCAACACTTTTATCCCACGTTTTCTTAATCCATCAAAAGCTTGAGGGCTTGTTACTTCATGACAAAAATGTCTATCTATATATAGCTGCGTTGGTCCATTTTCAATTTCTGACACAACGTGTGAGTCCCAAATTTTGTCAAATAAGGTTTTTGCTTTATTTTCTGTTTGCATATTGTTTATATATTCAAATTAAATTCTTTATAATATTATTTTATATTTTGATTATCTCACAAATTTATTAATAGCATCAATGTATGCTTCAACTGATGCTGCGATAATGTCAGTATTTGCTCCAAAACCATAATAAATAGCACCTTCATACTCTATTTGCATGTGAACTTTTCCAACATCATCACTTCCGCGACTAATGGCTTGAATAGTAAATTCTTGAAGCTTAGTTTCGCGTTTTATTATTTGTTTTAGTGCATTAATAGCAGCATCAACAGGACCATTACCGCTTGAAGCAGCTTCAAATTTTTCTCCTGCAACTTTTAACCCTAAGCTAGCAACAGGCTTCAATCCAACGCCAGATGTTACTTGTAGATAATCGATTTTTATACGTTTATTTGCCGAACGCTCCATACCAGCCAACATCAAAACATCATCATCATTAATGTCTTTTTTCTTATCAGCTAAAAGTAAGAATGCTTCGTAAATTTCTTCTAATTTCCCATTGTCAACTTCTACTCCAAGAACGTTCAAACGATGTTTCAAAGCAGCGCGACCACTTCTAGCAGTTAAAATAATTGAGTTCTCATCAATTCCAACGTCTTTAGGGTCAATAATTTCATAAGTTTCTCTGCCTTTTAATACACCGTCTTGATGAATTCCTGAACTGTGAGCAAATGCATTACGACCTACAATTGCTTTATTAGGTTGTACAGGCATATTCATTAAGCTTGAGACCATACGGCTTATTGGATAAATCTTTTGAGTGTTTATATTTGTGTCAATATTTAATTCTTTGTGGCTTTTTAATATCATCACAACTTCTTCAAGAGAAGTATTTCCAGCACGCTCACCAATTCCATTGATAGTAACCTCTACTTGTCGAGCTCCATTCATAATACCAGAAATAGTGTTTGCTGTAGCCATGCCTAAGTCATTATGGCAGTGAGTAGAAATTACTGCATTGTGTATGCCTTTTACATTCTCAAATAGATAATTAATTTTTTCACCGTATTCAGAAGGTAAGCAATAACCTGTAGTATCCGGTATATTCACAGTAGTAGCTCCAGCTTTGATAACAGCTTCCACAACGCGTGCAAGATATGCATTGTCAGTACGTCCTGCGTCTTCACAATAGAACTCCACATCTTCTACAAATCGTTTAGCGTATTTTGTAGCAGCAACAGCGCGCTCTAAAATTTCATCTTGAGTTGAATTGAATTTGTATTTAATATGAAAATCAGATATTCCGATTCCAGTGTGTATTCTTTTACGCTTTGCATATTGTAAAGCCTCAGCAGCTACTTCAATATCTTTTTCAACACCGCGGGTAAGAGCACAAATTGTTGGCCATGTAACAGCTTTTGAAATTTCAACTACAGAGTTGAAATCACCTGGGCTCGAAATTGGAAAACCTGCTTCAATAACATCTACTCCAAGTCCTTCTAATGCTTTTGCCACTTGAATTTTTTCTACTGTGTTTAATTGACAACCTGGAACTTGCTCTCCATCTCTTAAGGTTGTATCAAAAATTATCAACTTATCCATAATCAATACTTTATTAAAATAATATTATTCATTTATATTTTTATCTTATTAATCAAAAAAAAGCCTTTCTCATCAATGTGAGAAAGGCTTTTATATAGTCAATATACTAATCATATATGCATAGCTAATCTCACTTCACCTTAAAGTATAAGAGAAGAATAGTAATGAGATTAATAATAATATATGAGTTATAATTTTTCATCCTTTTTTTTATTGTTGCGTGCAAAGATAAGACCAAAATTTTAATTTACAAAGAAATCTGTAATTAATTTTCACTTTTATCTTACATTTTTCAACGAATAGTGTTCTATTAGTATTGTTTAAACAAAAAATAGAGCTTTTTGTTTTGAACAAAAAGCTCTATTTTTAATTAATATTCTAAAGCTCTTGGTAAGGCTTTAGCTTCTTCAATCCATTTTTCAACAGATGCTAATGGTGGAGTTCTACGTACTATTTTTTTCTCTTCATTAACTTCCTCCATTTTTGCAGTTAAGTTAGCAGCATTTCGTTGTGCCAACTCAGGCACTGTGTCAACTCCAGCAGCTTCAAGAAGCTCAGCATATTCTTGACCAACGCCTGTAATTCTAAATAGATCAGCCATATTTGCAAATCGAAGTATCAATTTACTTGAAATTTCAGTATCTTCAGCTAATTTTTTACGTTGTGCAGGAGTAAGGGTAGCTTCTAATAGCTTATCAGTTGTGTTTACACCAGCATTTCTTAGTTTTTCACCCATAACTGGTCCAATTCCTTCAATCTCTTCAATTTTGTAGTTTGCCATGTTTTTTTAGATAAATATTTAATAATTCTACTCGTCAGGTTTTTCGATTCCACCTCTGAAAAATTCAGATATAATTAACATTACAAATATAGCAAGTTATTTTTTAACTTAAAAGTAAAATGAAGAAAATATATTTTCAATTGCTTTTGAATTTTGTAAAAAGCTTTTATTATAGTATGTTTGTTAAGAAACAAAAGATAAATTAGATATGATAAAAGAAATAAAGGGAGATATTTTTCCAATTAAAATCTGGCTCAAAGATATTGAGGAAAGTTGTATGGAACAAACATTACGATTATCATCACTTCCATTTCTCTTTAAGCATATTGCGCTAATGCCTGATGCACATTTGGGGAAGGGTATGCCAATTGGTGGCGTTATTGCTACAGTTGATACCGTCATTCCTAATGCAGTAGGTGTGGATATTGGCTGTGGAGTGAATGCATTACGAACCAATATACAAGCGAAGCAGTTGAATAGAAAAACACTTGAAAATTTAGTTAAAACTCTATATCAAAAAATTCCTGTAGGTTTCAAACATCGTGATGAGGCTGTTGATTCCAATCTTTTGCCACAGGGTCATGATATTGATAAATTACCCATTGTTAAAAGTGAAATAGATCGAATTCCATTTCAGTTGGGAACTCTTGGAGGTGGAAATCATTTTATAGAGATTCAGCGTTCTAAGCAAAATGAAGTTTGGGTAATGATTCATAGTGGAAGTCGAAATTTGGGTCATAAGGTGGCTGATTATTATAATAAGCAGGCAGAAAATATTTTGAAAGAAAATAATGAAGACTTTATACCGCAATTGGCATATTTACCCTTAAAAAGCAAGTTAGCACAAAGTTATATTCGTGAAATGCATTATTGTATTGATTTTGCCAAAAGAAATCGGCAGTTGATGAGTGAAATAGTAAAAGATGAATTGAAAAAACTTTTTCCAGAAGCAAAGTTTTATGATAATATTGATGTAGCACATAATTTTGCTCAACTTGAAGAACATTATAATAAAAAGGTGTTTGTTCATAGAAAAGGGGCTATTCGAGCTGAAAAAGGAGAGTGGGTATTAATACCAGGAAGCCAAGGTACGAAGTCATATTTAGGAGTTGGACTTGGAAATGAAATGAGTTTTAAGAGCTGTTCGCATGGTGCGGGGAGGGTAATGGGGAGGAAGGAAGCACAGCGAAAGTTAGATTTTAAATTTGAAAAAGAGCGAATGGATAAACTTGGTATCGTGCATGGTATCCGCAGTAAGTCTGATCTGGATGAAGCTGTGGGTGCATATAAAGATATTGATGAGGTAATGGATAATCAAAAAGATTTGGTTGAAGCTATCAATGAGTTTTTTCCATTGGCTGTTTTAAAGGGATAAATTAGTTCAAATAACTTTTATTAATAAAAATATCAGATAATATCTGTATTCACTTTCAAAATTAATACGTAGTTTTGTAGATTGAAAAATAATCAAAATAAATAAAAGTAAAACAGAAAAATCATGTTAAAAGAAATTGTATCTATTTCAGGAAAACCAGGTTTATTTAAGATATTGAATCAAGCAAAGAATATGATTATTGTGGAATCATTAATCGATGGAAAAAGAATACCAGCTTATTCACGCGATAAAGTTGTCTCTCTTAGCGAAATAGCTATTTATACAAATACAGGCGAGATTATTTTGGGCGAAGTATTTGAAAGTATAAAGAAAAATGAGAATGGTGAAAAAGTAGCTGATGAAGTTAAAGCAGATAGTGCAAGCCTAAGAGAGTATTTGGCTACTGTGCTTCCAGACTTTGATGAAGAGCGAGTTTACCCAAGTGATATTAAGAAGTTGATTAATTGGTACAATCTTTTAATTGATAAAGGTTTTACACAATTTGTAAGCACAGAAGATGAAGAAACTGCAAGCGAAAAGGAAGTAGCAAAAAAGACAACGGATAAAGAAACTAAAAAAGCAGTAGTTAAAAATACGCCTAATGCTCAAAACAAACAAGTAAAAGCTGCTCAGAAGCCAGTTACAAACCGTAAAATGGGTGGTTAATACGATAAATTAAAGAGAATGGTATATATTCAGGATGTTATAAATATAATTGAAGATTTTGCAGCTTTGTCCTTGCAAGAGAGCTATGATAATTCGGGTTTGATTGTTGGTGACAGAAAAGCTTTTTTAAAAGGAATATTGATAACACTTGATACTACAGAGGCTGTAGTAGAAGAAGCTGTAAAACATGGTTGCAACTTAATTGTTTCACATCATCCAATAATATTTTCAGGATTGAAAAATTTATCCGATGATAATTATGTTCAACGAACAGTTGTAAAAGCAATTCAAAATAATATTGCCATTTATGCAGCTCATACAAATATTGATAATGTAATAGCAGGTGTTAATGGTAAAATTGCCGATAAAATTAACCTGATCAATCGATCAATTCTAAAGCCAAAATCTGGTTTATTGCTAAAATTAGTAAGTTTTGTTCCCTCCATTCATCTTTCGCATGTAAGACAGGCACTGTTTGATGCAGGGGCTGGGCACATAGGCAACTATGATAGTTGTAGCTATACAACAGACGGTATAGGTACATTTAAGGCGAGTGATGCTTCAAAGCCTTATGTTGGTGAAATCAATAAATTACACGCAGAGCCAGAATATCGACTTGAAGTAATTTTGCCAAGCTATCTTAAAAATAAAGTATTGAATGCTTTAATTGCTTCGCACCCTTATGAGGAGGTTGCTTACGATTTAATTCCTCTTGTAAACAGTTGGAATGATGTTGGAGCAGGAATAATTGGTGAACTTAAAGAACCGATGGAATCAGTAGAGTTTATGAAAATGCTTAAAGAAAGATTTCATCTAAAAACAATACGACATACGCCAATTATTGCTAAGGAAATTCAACGTGTAGCTTTATGTGGTGGAGCAGGGAGTGGCTTTTTAAAAGATGCTATCAATCAAAAAGCAGACGTTTATCTTTCAGGAGATTTCAAATATCATGAGTTTTTTGATGCAGATAATAAAATACTTATTGCCGACATAGGTCATTATGAAAGTGAGCAATTTACAAAAAATATATTTTATGAGCTTATTTCAAATAAATTACCTAACTTTGCAATCCGAATATCGGAAATAAATACAAATCCAATAAACTATTTTTAGAAAACAGATATGGCTGCTAAAACGAAAACTAAAAAAGAATTAACCGTAGAAGATAAACTAAAAGCTTTATATGAATTACAGTTGGTTAATTCCAAGGTAGATGAAATTCGTATTTTAAGAGGTGATTTACCACTTGAAGTACAAGATATAGAAGATGACATTGTCGGTTTAACAACAAGATTGGATAATTTCGAGGTCGAAATCAAAGAAATAGAACAAGCTATTGTTGGTAATAATACTAAATCTGAAGAAGCCAAAACTAAAATAGAACGCTATCAAGAGCAACAAAATAATGTTCGCAATAACCGTGAATTTGACAATTTGTCTAAAGAAATTGAATTCCAATCTCTTGAAATAGAGCTTTGTGAAAAAAATATTCGCGAGCTTAAAGCTGCTTTAGAAAAACGAAAAGAGGAGAGCGAACAAACTAAAAATCAATTATCAGAACGAAATTTAGATTTAAAATCTAAAAAATCAGAATTAGATGAGATTATCGCCGAAACAAAGCAAGAAGAAGTTGTTTTGCGTGAAAAATCAAAGAAGATTGAAAAATCTATTGAAGAGAATCTAATCAATGCTTATAAGCGTATTCGTAAAAATGTTAGAAATGGCTTAGCTGTAGTTTCTGTTGAACGTGATGCATGTGGTGGATGTTTCAACAAAATTCCTGCTCAACGTCAATTGGATATTCGTTCACGCAAAAAGATTATAGTATGCGAATATTGTGGTCGTGTTTTAGTCGATAATGAAATGACCAAAGGCAAAAAGTAGATAATACAATTTTTATAAAATATAGAGAAGGGTAGTAATAATTCAATTTACTACCCTTTTTTATTGTCATATTTTCATTTATTTCAGAGCTATTATGCGGTTTATTTCAAATAACTTGAAATAAAGCACTAATAATTTATGTAATGTGATGATTATTAGTAAGATAAGCATGTTTTATCAATACATAAAATTATTTCAAATAATTTTTCCTTATTATTTTGACATGTAAAATGATAAATGAGATTATAAAATTGCAATAGGATAATGGATTTGACTTAATTTATCCTATAGTCGTGCTGCTATAGATTCCTGTAATTAATGAATCATCATTAATTATTAATCACTGATCTACCAAAGATTTCCTTCCTTCCAGATAATTAATAATATAAGTAATTCCATATATTTTACTTATGTTTATTTTACATAAGTAAAAAACTGCCAATGTTTACACATAAGTAAACAACAAAGTAGTATTACAATTGTGTTCAATTTGAATAAATAACAACAGTATATATATAAATATAAATGTAAATTTGCGATAATGAAAAATAAGTTAAATCAATTGTAATAGTTAATTGAACCATTTAATATAATAAAAATGAGTGACTTAAGTATGATTTCTATATTTTGTATATAAGTAAAGTTAGAAATTTTCTATATTTAGTTAATAATCTTGTTAAATTACAATCTTTAGGTATAAAAGATATTGAATACCAATAGTTTATATATGCGTATCTAATTTGTTAGTATAATTAAATCGATTGATGATATTACCTTTATAAATACCTGAATCTTATATTTATATCAATATATCTGTTTATACAAATGTTTTATTTGAGCGAGTAACAAATGTAAATCAAATTAACAGTGAAAACATTTGTGTAAAATTTCCATAAGTAAATAAAAACACATATCTTTGTGTTTGATACTTTTGTTACAATTACAAATGTTTGACGCACTATGAATACAGAAAAAGAAAGAATTGAAAAAATAATGTTGGATGAAAACCTGAATGCCTCTCAGTTTGCCAATGAAATAGGAATAAAGAGTCCAACTATCTCCCATATTCTTAATGGGCGTAATAATCCAAGTCTTGACGTGCTCAAAAGAATACTCGAGCGTTACACTAATATCAATTCAGACTGGCTTATTTTAGGTGTAGGACCTATGTATCGTCATAAAAATGATTCTAGAGAGCTTAACTTGTTCTTTGATGAAGCTGTAACTGGCATAGAATCAGTTTCATATCCCGAAAAAACGATAGAAAAGAGAGAGAATGAAATTTTGGTAAAGCAGAGTCAGATTAAAGCACAAGCTGAGTTAAAAGCAGAAACTAAGCAGCAAATCGATAAAATGACTCCAAAATCAATAAAAAAGATAATTGTTTATTTTGACGATAATACTTTTGAAGAATATTTTAATAAATAAGTGATAAAGAAATTTTTATTGCGGGTACAAGTAATTTTTAGTATTTTTGTCATCATTATCTAAATTCAAAAGATTCGATGAAGAAACATATTTTAGACTTAAAAGTAGTAGATAATATACGTCTTAATTATCAATACTTTTTGCTCAAACTTACTCATGAAGATAAGTTACCCCCTATCTTACCCGGTCAATTTACCCAGATAAGAGTTGATGGTTCACCCAATACTTTTTTAAGAAGACCAATTTCCATTAGTTTTGTAGACCGTGAGAATAATGAACTTTGGTTGCTGATACAAATGGTTGGTGATGGAACTCGAAAGCTTGCTGAGCTTAAACCAGGCGATATTGTTAACAATATATTCCCCTTAGGAAATACTTTTTCAGTACCCAAATCCAAAGATGATAAATTAGTTTTAATTGGCGGAGGAGTTGGCGTTGCACCACTTTTAATGTACGGTGAATGGTTGCATAAGAATGGTTATACTCCAAGTTTTATGATTGGTGCGCGATCTAAGCGTGATTTACTTCTTTTAGATGAGTTTTCTAAGTACGGTGATGTGTATATTACAACAGAAGATGGTACAGCAGGTGAAAAGGGTTATATTACGCAGCACAGCTATTTAAATAAGCCAAATTTCGATGCAATCTATACTTGCGGACCTACACCTATGATGAAGGCCGTTGCTCGCTATGCTGAAGAAAATAGCTTGTATTGTGAAGCATCTCTTGAAAATCTGATGGCTTGTGGTATTGGTACTTGCTTATGTTGCGTAACCGATACAAAAGATAAAGGAAATGTTTGTGTTTGTACTGATGGTCCAATTTTTAATGTAACAAAACTAAAATGGCAGATTTAAGAACAAATTTAGGTAAGCTACAATTGAAAAATCCAGTGATGACTGCTTCCGGTACCTTTGGCTTTGGTAGTGAGTATTTGGACTTCATGGATTTGTCGCGAATAGGTGGTATCGTTGTAAAAGGAACCACTCTTCTCGAGCGTCAAGGGAATGACTATCCACGGATGGCAGAAACGCCTATGGGTATGTTAAATGCGGTTGGACTGCAAAATAAGGGCGTTGATTACTTTGTAAAACATATCTATCCCGAAATTAAAGGTTTCGATACAAATATATTTGTTAATGTATCGGGTTCTACGGTACAAGAGTATGTTGAAGTAGCTGAAATTGTCAATGATTTGGATGGAATTCCAGGTATTGAACTTAATATTTCTTGTCCAAACGTAAAAGAGGGTGGAATGACATTTGGAGTAAGCTGTCCGCTTGCATCTGAAGTAGTTAAGGCCGTGCGCAAAGTATATCACAAAGAGCTTATGGTTAAATTATCACCCAATGTGACTGATGTAGTTGAGATTGCGCGAGCTATAGAAGATGAAGGTGCTGATAGTCTTTCACTGATTAATACGTTGCTGGGAATGGCAGTTGATGCCAAAACACGTAAACCATTGTTGTCGACAGTTACTGGAGGTTTGTCAGGGCCTGCAGTTAAGCCAGTTGCATTACGAATGGTGTGGCAGGTGGCAAATGCTGTAAATATACCTGTAGTAGGTTTGGGCGGTATAATGAATGCTACGGATGCTATTGAATTTATGCTTGTAGGAGCAAGTGCAATACAAGTAGGAACAGCCAATTTTATTGATCCGACTATCTCTGTTAAGATTGTAGATGGTATAAATTCATACCTTGATGAAAATGGTTTCAGTTCTGTAAAAGATATAATAGGAGCTATCGAAATTTAATCGATTATTTAGCTTTTTAATACAGAAAAGTCTTGTTATTTGATAATAGCAAGACTTTTTTTCATTTAAATGTTTTTATATTCATACTAAATTGCTATATTTGATGCAATTTGCTTAGAAATAACACTTGCACTTAGTAATATCTAATATCATAACGTATCATATGATACTATTTTGTCATAAAAAATTAAAGTATATTGTATATTGTTTATTTCTTGTTCTAACTACAGCACTATTTACCGCCTGCATTAGAACAACTCCTTCGCAAGAACTAAATGGTAATTCTGAAAAGTTAAACAAACCAATTACAATACTGTTTGCAGGTGATGCAATGCATCATATGCCACAATTCTACGCCTCATATGATTATGTTACACATATTCCAGATTATAAGCCAAGTTTTCGTTATGTAAAACCTATCATTGAATCAGCTGATTTTAGTATTTGCAACTTAGAGGCGCCAATAGGTGGGCGTCCTTATAGTGGTTATCCTCAATTTTCAGCTCCTACTGAATTTTTAGAAGCTATTGCTGATGCAGGTTTTGATTTGCTTCAATTAGCTAATAATCATATACTTGATAGAGGAAAATATGGTTTGGAGCAAAGCATAATGCATATTAATAATCAAAATTTACAATCGATAGGTGCTTATCTAAATGAAGAGCATAGGGTCGAAAATTATCCTCACTTCCAAGAGATAAAAGGTGTGAAGATTGCCTTCCTTAATTATACCTATGGAATGAATGGTCTAAGGCCATCGTCCCCTAATGTTGTGAATCAGCTTGATTCTATTCAAATAAACAAGGATTTTGATTATATTGAACAAAAAAACGCAGATTTGATAATGGTTCTTGTTCATTGGGGTGATGAATATCATTTAAAAATTAATGAGTTTCAAAAAAAATGGACAGAATACTTTTTAAGAAAAGGAGCCAATCTTATAGTAGGTTCTCATCCTCATGTTGTGCAAAAGGTGGATCTTATTAAGCACGATAATTCTTTAGTTCCGGTATTTTACTCATTAGGAAATTTCATTTCAAATCAACGGGAGCAAAATAGAAACGGTGGTATTTTTGCAAAAATTGAGATAAATCCAAAAACGAAGCTTATTTCTAAAGTTAATTATCAATCTTTTTATGTGCATAAAGGTGAAATAAATAAAAAGTACCAATATTATATTATTCCAACTACAAAATATTTTAATCAAGAATTTGATTTTCATTTAAGTAGATATGATAGTTTGCAACTGAGATCATTTCATGACTTGGTAACTAATAGAATTAAAAATATCCAGATTTTTGAAAATTAAAATTCAAACACACTATACACAAACTTAAAAAACACAATTTATGGCAAAAGTCTTGATTTTAGGAGCCGGTATTTCCGGACATACTGCCGCTTTGGCAGCCAGAAGAAAACTAAAGAAAGAACATGAAGTAATCGTTGTCAGTCCTAATTCAAAATACCAATGGGTTCCCTCAAATATTTGGGTAGGAACCGGTAGAATGACTTCAAAGCAAGTTACTTTTCCTTTAGCGCCAGTTTATAAAAAACAAGGAATTATTTATAAGCAAGCTAAAGCTATTTCAATTCATCCAGACGGTGGAGAAACTCATTCATCTCCCTATGTTTCTATTGAATATGTGGAAAAAGATAGAGTAGGAGAAACAGAAAAACTCGAATATGACTATCTTATTAACGCTACTGGTCCCAAATTAAATTTTGCAGCAACTGAAGGCTTAGGTCCTGAGTTGAATAGTAATTCTGTTTGTACTTTTGATCATGCAGAGAAGTCATGGAGTGATTTGCAAGCTTGTTTTGCAAAAATGGAAAAAGGTATAAAGCAACGTTTCTTGATTGGTACAGGTAACGGTATGGCAACTTGTCAAGGTGCAGCTTTCGAGTACACATTAAATATTGCATTTGAAATTAGAGAACGGAAATTAGATGAATTTGCTGAGATTATTTGGATTTCAAATGAATATGAACTTGGTGATTTCGGTATGGGAGGTGCTTATATTAAACAAGGAGGATATGTAACACCAACTAAAATTTTTGCAGAATCTATTTTTGCAGAATATGGAGTAAAATGGATTGTTGGATCAGCTGTTCAAAAAGTAGAGAATGGCTTAGTTCATTACGAGAATTTAGATGGAGAAAAACACAGCATAGAGTTTGATTTTTCTATGTTAATTCCTGCTTTTAGTGGTGTAGGATTGAAAGCATTTGATAAAATGGGTGAAGATATTACGAATAAGCTATTCGCGCCTAATGGTTTTATGAAAGTAGATGCAGACTACAGCAATAAACCTTATGATGAGTGGCAAGCTGAGGATTGGCCTTCAACTTATCAAAATCCTGATTATGATAATATCTTTGCTTGTGGAATTGCATTTGCTCCACCGCATACGATATCAAAACCAATGACTTCTAAAAATGGCACAGCCATTACGGCTACAGCTCCCCGAACGGGCATGCCTTCGAGTGTTATGGGTAAAATTGTTGCTGAGAACATTGCAAATATCATCAATTCTGGTAAAAAGGAGTTCAAACATCGTGCTTCGATGGCTGAAATGGGAGCTGCATGTGTTATTTCAGCGGGTTATGGCTTAAGAAAAGGAAAAGCTGCAACTATGACGGTTCATCCTGTTGTTCAAGATTGGAAAAAATATCCCAAATGGGGAAGAAATCTCAATTATACGGTAGGTGAAATGGGACGTGCAGGGCACTGGTTTAAGTGGTCGATGCACTACATGTTCTTATACAAGGCAAAAGCGAAGCCTTTCTGGTGGCTTATTCCTGAATAAGAAAAGCCTTCTTTTTTTAATTAGTAATTATAGAATAATCTTTTAAATTTGAAATATTATGCCAAAAACAGATAAAACTATTCCATATAGTGATATATCCTATGCTACAACCCCAACAAAATGGACGATTTTCTTAAGAAAATCTCTTATTTATCAACTTTATCGCTTTATAGTGTTATCCCTTAAAGTAATGCGTATAGTAGTTGGTGGTCATAGTTAATATTATTGTGCGAATAGAATAATAAACTAAAGTATAAGGCTGCATTCGCAAGAGTAGTTTTGTTGTTTAATCAGCTTACTATAAGAAAATTAGCTTAAGTATGTGTTCTGTAATAGAATAAAAATATTCTTGCAATGCAACTATAAATTTTTATAGTCCACTATTTCATCGTAAAATTGATATTTGTTTGATGCTCTATCCATTTTATAGAAATAGTGTTCTATTCCGTTACTTATCATAAAGTAATCTACATTGAGTTTCATATTATATATAGCAACTTGCTCAAAAACCTCTTGAGTGATCGGTACATTTGGAGCTTTGAATTCTACTATAAGTATAGCTTCTGCTTTTTGATTGTATACTACTGCATCACATCTTTTTTTTAATCCTGATACATTTAACTCTGTTTCAACAGCTATCAAACCGATTGGGTATGATTTGTGATTAACTAAAAAATGGAGAAAGTTTTGCCTTACCCACTCTTCAGGAGTAAGTTTAACAAAACGATTACGAAAAACATCCATAATTTGAAAACCCGATTTTGTTTTTTTTATATTTAATTCAATTTCTGGAAGATTTAGTCGAAACATTTTATGTATATTTGTAGATAAAAAAATTAAAACAAAGATAACTATTTATTTACTAACTAATGACTATTAAATCATTATATACAACACAAACTTATCAACATAAAAAAAACATTAGCTATGAAGACAAAAGAAGATATTGTTCGCGATTGGTTACCACGATATACTAAAAGGCCTTTAGAAGAATTTACTGATTATATTTTGCTTACTAATTTTACAAATTATGTTGAAATGTTTGCAGAGTGGTTTAATGTGCCTGTGCTTGGTCGTGATGGAAATATGATAAATGCATCAGCTAACAGTATTACTATCATCAATTTTGGCATGGGAAGTCCAAATGCAGCGATAATTATGGATATTTTATCGGCGATTAAACCTAAAGCCGTTCTTTTTCTTGGAAAATGTGGAGGATTAAAAAGTAAAAATAAAATAGGTGATTATATTTTGCCAAGTGCAGCTATACGTGGTGAAGGAACTTCCAATGACTATTTTCCACCTGAGATACCTGCCTTACCCGCTTTTAATCTACAACGTTCTGTTTCATCCAACATTCGTGACTTTGGAAAAGATTATTGGACAGGAACTGTATATACTACCAACAGACGTGTGTGGGAGCATGATGAAGTATTTAAGAAATACTTGAAAAGTACACGCGCCATGGCAATAGATATGGAAACAGCAACTTTATTTTCCGCAGGATTTTTTAATGGAATTCCAACAGGCGCTCTATTATTAGTATCAGATATGCCTTTGCAGGAAGATGGTATTAAAACGGAAGAAAGTGACAAGGTAGTTACTGCCAATTTTGTAGAAGAGCATTTGCGTATAGGGGTAAAATCATTAACATCATTATTAACTAAAAGTAGAACAATTAAGCATTTACGGTTTGAATAAGCCCGATATAAGACATTATTATCTAACCGACGCAACAATTAAAGATGGCAAGCAATATAGCATATTCATACGAGCAAATTATTTCTGAATTACGAGCAAAAAGATATAAACCAATTTATTTTTTAATGGGTGAAGAGGCCTATTTTATTGATAAAATTGTAGATCATTTAGAAAATAAAGTATTAGATGAATCAGAAATTGATTTTAATTTGACCGTGCTTTACGGACGAGATGTATCGATTACTGAGGTTGTTAATGCCGCTAAACGTTATCCAATGATGTCTGATTATCAGGTTGTTATTGTGAAAGAAGCACAGCAAATTAAAAATTGGGATGATTTAGTATATTATATCGAAAAACCTTTAGAATCGACTATACTTTGCTTTGCCTATAAGCACGGAAAGGCTGATGGACGTAAAAAGTGGATGCAACTTTTACGTCAAAATGCGGTTGTGTTGGAATCGAATAAGCTATATGAGAATCAAATTGGAGCTTGGATTTCTTCTTACTTGTCAGCAAAAGGAGTGCAAATAACCAATAAATCTTTATTTATGTTGGTCGATTTTTTGGGTACAGATTTATCTAAAATTGCCAACGAGCTTGATAAATTGTTGATTATCAAAGAGCCAGAAGAAAGATCTATTACTCCTGAATTGATTGAAAAAAACATTGGAATAAGTAAAGATTACAATACTTTTGAGTTTCAAAAAGCATTAATTGAACGCGATGTTGTGAAAGCAAATCGAATAGTGCGTTATTTCGGACAAAACTCAAAAGAATTTCCATTGATGCGTATTTTACCTACACTATTTTCATTCTTTAGTAATTTGATGTTGTATCATTATTTACCCGATAAAAATCAACATGTTGCAGCTCGAATTTTGGGAGTAAACCCTTACTTTATGAAAGATTATCAGACTGCTGCTCATAACTTTAATGCCTGGAAAACAATGAATATAGTTTCGTGGATGCGCGAAACCGATGCTCGCAGTAAAGGGGTAGGCGATACAGGTACTGATTCCGCAGATTTATTAAAAGAGTTAGTATATAAAATTATTCATTAAATAAAATGAAACGTATTTATAGCTACTTAATAAAGCATAATTCATATTATTACTTTTTACTTGTTATTATATGCCTCACACCCTGGGTTTCTCCACCAATCGCCTTATTCTTAGGGTTGTTGTACGCCTTAACTTTGGGAAATCCATTTCCTGATTTCAATAAAAAAGCCTCACGCTATTTACTTCAAATCTCGATAGTAGGTTTAGGTTTTGGGATGAATTTGTTTGATTCATTAAGAACTGGTTCGGTAGGTATTGTTTTTACCATCGTTTCAGTAATAGCCGTTATGATTTTAGGCATATGGATTGGGCGACTTTTAAAAGTTGATAAAATCACTTCTTATTTGATATCAAGTGGAACGGCAATTTGTGGTGGAAGTGCTATAGCTGCTGTTAGTCCTATGGCAAAGGCAAATCAAAATCAAATTTCAATCTCTTTAGCTACTGTCTTTGTGTTAAATGCAGTTGCTTTATTTATATTTCCAATTTTAGGAAGATACTTAGGTTTATCGCAACAGCAATTTGGGGTATGGGCTGCAATAGCAATTCATGATACAAGCTCAGTAGTTGGAGCTGGAGCCGCTTATGGAGAAGAAGCGTTAAAAGTAGCGACAACAGTTAAGTTAACTCGAGCACTTTGGATTATTCCGCTCTCCCTAATCACATCTTTTGTATTTAAAAACAAAGGAGACAAACTATATATACCTTGGTTTATACTTTTCTTTGTGTTAGCAATGCTCATTAACAGCTATACTAATCTTTCAAATGCTTTAGTCACGAATATTGTAGCTGTTTCGAGACAAGCTTTGACATTGACACTTTTTTTTATTGGTGCTGGCTTATCTAAAAACGCAATTAAGAATGTTGGTGCAAAACCTTTTGTACTTGGTGTTGCGCTTTGGATATTTATAGGAGTAATAAGTTTAGTTTTTATTTGGAAAATTTATTAGTTAATATTTAAGTACAAAACAAGAACTTAGTCCACGCTTTGTTATAAGATTATTGCCATTTTTTGAATAAAAAGATATACATCATTTACTTTCATTTGCTAATTAATAATAAAATTGTGGTTATACTTACAAATTGCAATAATTTTTTGTAATTTCGTGCCTTCATTTTACTTTTCTTAGATAAAGAGGAGCTCTAATTAATACTATATAATTATTATTTATGGCAAAATTGACAAAAGAGGATGCATTAAGGTATCACTCACAAGGTAGGCCTGGTAAAATTGAAGTCGTACCTACTAAACCTTATAGTACGCAACGTGATTTATCATTAGCTTATTCGCCTGGTGTAGCTGAACCTTGTTTAGAAATAGAGAAAGATAATTCAAAAGCATATGATTACACTTCGAAAGGTAATTTAGTAGCTGTTATATCTAATGGAACTGCAGTTTTAGGATTAGGTGATATTGGTGCTCAGGCAAGTAAGCCTGTAATGGAAGGAAAAGGTTTACTTTTCAAAATCTTTGCTGGAATTGATGTATTTGATATTGAAATTGATGAAAAAGACCCAGAAAAGTTTATACAAACTGTTAAAGCTATTGCACCTACTTTTGGAGGAATAAATTTAGAGGATATTAAAGCGCCTGAATGTTTTGAGATTGAAGATAGATTAAAAGAAGAGTTGGATATTCCTGTTATGCATGATGACCAACACGGTACAGCTATAATATCTGCAGCAGGTTTGCTTAATGCATTAGAACTTGTAAATAAAAAGATAGAAAATGTTCAAATCGTAGTGAATGGTGCTGGGGCTGCTGCTAATTCATGTGCCTCTTTATATATAGCATTAGGTGCAAAAAATGAAAACATTGTAATGCTTGATTCAAAGGGTGTTATATCTAAGAATAGGGACGATCTGAATAGCAGGAAAAGACTATTCGCAACAGATAGAACGATTAAAACTTTGGAAGAAGCTGTTCGAAATTCCGATGTATTCATAGGTTTATCTGTAGCCAATGTTTTAACGAAAGAGATGGTACAAAGCATGAATGATAATCCTATAGTTTTTGCTTTAGCTAATCCCAATCCTGAAATTTCTTACAATAAAGCTTTAGAATCAAGACCTGATTTGATTTTTGCTACAGGTCGTTCTGACTATCCCAATCAGATTAATAACGTACTTGGTTTTCCTTATATTTTTAGAGGTGCTTTGGATGTTCGAGCAACTAAAATTAATGAGGAGATGAAAATAGCAGCTGCATTGGCAATTGCTGAATTAACCAAAAAGCCTGTTCCTGATGTTGTAAACTCCGCTTATGAAGAAAAACGTATCAGTTTTGGTAAGGAGTATATTATTCCAAAACCATTGGACCCACGCTTGTTGATTACAGTTGCGCCTGCTGTGGCAAAAGCAGCGATTGAATCTGGTGTAGCTCAAAGAAAAATAGATGATTGGGAAGCTTATGAGCATCAGTTACTTAAAATAATGGGCTTGGATCACAAGCTAACTCGCCACATAAACGAGGTAGCACGACAAAAACCTAAACGAGTTGTATTCTCTGAAGCTAATCATGTCAATATGCTTAAAGCCGCAGAAACGGCTTACAACGAAGGTATATGTTACCCAGTCTTACTTGGAAATGAAGAGAAGATAGGAAGAATTGCAAAAGAAAATGGAATTGATCTTACCGGATTTGAAATAGTTAACCTTCGCCACGACAGAGAAGAGGAACGCCGAATTAGATACGCAAAGGAATTATCTGAAAAACGTGGGCGTGAAGGAGTAACCTTTGAGTCTGCATTTGAATGGATGTTTGAGCGTAATTACTTTGGTATGATGATGGTAGAAACGGGAGATGCAGATGCGTTAATTACCGGAGTTCTTACAAAATATGAAGATGCTGTAAAAGCGGCTAAAAATGTAATTGGTGTACGCGATGGCTTAAAAAATATTGGTGCGATGCACATTATGAATACAAAAAGAGGTGTATTCTTTTTGGCTGATACACTATTTAATCGCCATCCAAATTCTGAAACTATTGAAGATATTGCAAAGCTAACTTACGAATCAGTTCGATTTTTTGCTCATGAACCAGTTATGGCTCTATTATCCTTCTCAAATTTTGGTTCAGAAAATGAGGGATCAGCAAGTAATATGAAAGGAGTTGCAAAAAATTTGCATCAAAAATATCCAGAAATGTGCGTAGATGGAGAGATGCAAGTAAATTTTGCGTTGAATAAGGAACTTCGTGACTCAAAATTCCCATTCAATAGATTGTACGGAAGGGATGTGAATACACTTATTTTCCCGAATTTGAACTCTGCAAATATGGTTTATAAAATGATGCTTGAAATGGGCGTTGCAGAAGTTATAGGACCTATACAAATGGGTTTACGTAAACCAGTTCATATTTTAGATGTTGATAGTTCTGTACGTAATATTGTTAATCTAACAGCTGTAGCTGTCTTGGATGCAGCCGTAGAAGAGCGAATTTCTAAAGGAGAAATACAACGATTGGGAATGTAGTATAAGTATTTATTCAATAAACAAATACTTTATTGAGTATTTCAAAACCAATTATTTAAATGTAAAATAGAAACACAA
>CAYFTO010000008.1:0-8054 GCA_964346125.1 uncultured Paludibacter sp. | reverse complement strand
AAACACAAATAAGAATACTATTAGCAGATATATTTAATATTATACGAAATAAATAATACAATATCTCTTATTGGTGAAAAATTATATTTACTAAATACGATAATCAAGCTGATTAATAAAAGCTATTTCATATGAAGTTATCATATTCAATCAATGAATAATATTAGTACAATCTCTTTCAATCATCGTTAATTAGTTGTAATTTTGTTCTTATTAATGCATTTATTTTCTTATCATTATGTTTAAAATATCGCCAGAGCAAGAAGAACGCTTAATAATTTTAAAAGAAATTTTTGAAGCCATTACTTACAAGAAAGCTGCTAAAGAGACCATTGAAAAATTTCAAGACTCAGTCATTAGTGAAACGACAATAGATGATATTGTTATTTTTGTAGATCGTTTAGTACATGAAAACTACCCAATGCAAGATATTAAAGTTGGGATTAGCCGTTTGCTAAATGTGCTTCGTCGCACAATTGATAAGCAGCCTTATACAAAACCAGAAATCGATAGTTTTTTTGGAATTTGTATTCAAAATAACAATGAAGCTATTAGGCGTTTAGATGAAATAAGACCTCTAATGAGAAGATTAAATGATGAAGGTGTTAATGATTCCATTCGTAAAGAAATGATTGTTTTATGGGAGGATATGTATCAGTATATTAGCTATTATCTGATAATGGAAAATATCTTATTTCCATTACTTGAAGAAAAAATGCCTAATCATAAGTGTATTTCAGTCATGTGGTCTATTCACGATGATGTGCGAAGAGATATAAAAGAGTTAATAAATAAATTAGGGAATGCAAATAGTGAACTAAAAGAGCTAAATCGACTAATTGGAGATATTTATTTTAATATCTACGCAGTGGCATTTCGTGAAGAGCGCTTACTTTTTCCTTTTATTGAAAAATATATTCCCAAAAATCAAATTGAAGCTCTATGGAATGAGAGTGTAGAGTCGGGTTTCCCTTATTATAATCCCGACTTTAAAGAGGAGTATAAAAGTACAGAAACAGATTTACCACAAAATTTAATCAACTTAAAAAGTGGTAATATGACTGCAGAACAAATCGTAATGGTCTTTAATCATTTACCTGTGGACATAACTTATGTTGATGAAAACGATAAAGTATTATTCTTTTCAACGCCTAAGCATCGTATATTTCATCGAAGCAATGCTGTTATCGGACGTGATGTGCATAATTGTCATCCAAAAGAGAGTATTCATGTAGTTGAACGTATAGTGAGTGCATTTAGGAGTGGCAAAAAAGATTCAGCAAGTTTTTGGATTAGTATGAGAAATGGTCAGCGAGTCTTGATTCAATATTTTGCAGTGCGTAATGAAGAAGGTGAATATAAGGGAGTTTTAGAAGTTTCACAAGAAATTAGTGAAATTCAAAAACTGGAAGGTAATCGTAGAATATTAGACTGGGAAGATTAAAAAATTGGTTTTAGGAACAACTTAGATTGTTGTATAAAGATAAATCGCATTTTATTTGTATTTTAGAATAAAAAATAATGATAAGAAAGAAATTTAAAGAGAGACGCAGACCTGAAAAAGAGATGATTTTTGGTACAAGGGCTGTTATTGAGGCTATTGAAGCAGGAAAAGAGATTGAAAAAATAATGATACGACGTGAATTGAACAATGAGCTGTCAAAATCACTTTTTAATGCTTTAAAAGATACTTCCATCCATATCCAAAAAGTACCTCTTGAAAAACTAAATTTATTAACATCAAAAAATCATCAAGGGGTTATTGCATTTATTTCGCCTGTTAAATTTCAACGTTTAGAAAATATTATTCCATTTTTATATGAAAATGCTAAGACACCTTTAATAGTTGTTTTAGATGGGATAACTGATGTGCGAAATTTTGGAGCAATAGCAAGAAGTTGCGAATGTGCCGGAGTTGATGCTATTGTAATTCCTAATCGAGGTGGGGCAGCAATAAATGCTGATGCAATTAAAACATCAGCAGGTGCTTTGTTGAATATTCCAATTTGCAGAGTCGATAATTTATTGACATCATTGAAGTTTTTAAAAGAATCTGGACTAAAGTTAGTAGCAGCAACTGAAAAGGCTAAGGAAATATACACAGAGATAAACTATAGCGATCCTGCAGTTATTGTAATGGGTTCAGAAGAGGATGGTATTCAAAAAGAATTATTGGATATATGTGATGAAAAAGTAAAAATCCCTATTTTAGGTAAGATTGGATCTCTAAATGTATCTGTAGCAGCTGGGATAATCGTTTATGAGGTGATACGACAAAGAGGATAAAACGATTTGAATATGAGCGACTTAAACAATAATCAACCCTTATTTTCCAGTGTCAACATGGAGGAGTGGGATGCTAAAATACTTTACGAAGATAACCATATCATTGCAATAAATAAATCTTCATCTGAAATAGTACAAGGTGATAAAACTGGTGATGTGCCACTTTCTGAAAGTTTAAAATCCTATTTAAAAAAGAAGTATAACAAAACAGGTAATGTATTTGTAGGTGTAACACATCGATTGGATCGTCCTGTAAGTGGGGTAGTGCTGTTTGCAAAAACAAGCAAAGCTCTTTCACGTCTTAACGACATGTTTCGTAATCAAGAAGTTGATAAATACTATTGGGCTGTGGTGCAAAACAGACCACAAGAAATTGAAGGTGAATTGGTACATTATTTAAAGAAAAATAGTCGCCAAAACAAATCATATGCCTCTAAAAGCGAACAGAAAGATGCTAAACTTGCAAAGCTAAATTATCAATTAATTGCCGAGTCAAATAAATACTTCTTACTTCAGGTAGAGCTACATACAGGGCGCCATCATCAAATACGTGTGCAATTGGCCTCGATGAATTGTCCAATAAAAGGCGACTTGAAGTATGGTTCGCCACGTTCTAATCCCAATAAAGGCATTAGTTTACATGCACGATTTCTCTCTTTTATTCACCCAGTTTCAAAAGAAAAAATTGAAATTATAGCACCAGTACCCAAGGATGATAATCTGTGGCTTGCTTTTGAAGAAATGATGGAAAAAGAGAGTGATAAGTGATTGGTTATAAGCAATTTCAAGATTTCAAAATTTCAAGATTCCAAAATTTCAAGATTTTGACCTAACTTCAAATAGGACTAACTTTTTAAAGCAATAAAGCAGCGATAACATTTATAATTATCACTGCTTTTGTTAGCAAAGTTCTTAATAGTAAACTGAGTATCAGAATCTTATAAGATACAAATTTACTTCCTATCTTTTGTAAATTACATAGGGTGAATAGATTCTGTTGGGCAAACATCTGCGCAAGCACCACAGTCTGTACAAACGTCTGGATCAATCACATAGATATCACCTTCAGAGATTGCGTCAACAGGACATTCACTAATGCATGTTCCACATGCAATACAAGTATCATCAATTACGTAAGCCATTATAATATGTATTTAAAGTGTTTATATACTGTTTATTTATAACAAAATTAATTCATTTTTTTATTAGAAAAAAATTATTTGTGATAAATCTTTGTTTTTAACTATATAGAATGTTAATTTATCATGTATGTTTTTAGAATTATGCTAAACAATACAATATTACAAAGATATAAATGACTTATATTCAGCCGAATAGATAGGCAAGGAGTTGCAAGTGTCAATCTGTAAGCAATAATCAATCGATTCATTTTGTTTGTTCTGTATCAAACGATTAAAATGCTCAGAGGCTTGCAAAAATCCTTTTAAATCATTTTTTGCAGCCTGCCATACCTGCAATGCAATTTGATCTGCATCGCCTATTGCTTCGAACTTTCCGGTATTTATTAGGCTTTCAGTGAGCAAACCAGCAAAAGCGATATCTTCCATGCCTAATTGCATTTTCCAACCTGCACATATAATTTTAATGTTTTTAGAAATTGATGAACAATAATCTACTACTTTTGAAAGGTTTGAAAACGCTCCTATCAGTATTTCATCACTATCTTTTGCTGTTTCTACGGCCTTTGTTCCATTTGTAGTGGTAAATACTATGGTTTTATTGTAAACTTTATCGCGTGTAAATTCAAGGGGCGAATTACCAAAATCAGCAAACTCCGGCTTTAATGTGTTTTGCTCAACTGCAACTAAAAATCCTTTGTTTTTCAAATCAACAGCATCATCTATATTAGCAACAGTTTTTACAAATTTTGCTCCGTTTTCAAAAGCAGTGCATATACTTGTTGTAGCTCGAAAAATATCAACAATAACTGCTACACTATTTTCAGTTTTATAAAAAGGGTATAGTGCTGGCGACAAAACTGTTGTAACCGTTAATTTTTGCTTCATATTTACAAATAAAATGACAGAATATTGATTATATTTTTTTCAGTTCCTGGTAAAGCTCTTGAATAGGAAGTCCCATCACATTATAATAAGAGCCTTCAATACCCGTAATACCAATATAACCAATCCATTCTTGTATGCCGTATGCGCCGGCTTTGTCATAAGGTTTATATTTGTCTACATAATACGTAATTTCTTCGTAAGAAAGTTCCGTAAAATGAACTTGGGTATAAACTTCAAATGTCTTAGAATTATTTTCAGTGCATAGAGTAATAGCTGTTATTACATGATGAGAATTACCTGAAAGTTTGTTCAAAATTTCAATGGCGTGATTCCTATCTTTTGGTTTTCCAAAAAGCATATCATCTTGTACTACAATAGTATCTGCTGTAATAACTAAAGTATTGCTTTCAACAGAATAACTGCTTGCCTTTTTCTCAGAAAGATATCGTGCGGCATCTTTAGCTTTTATTTCTGGAGGAACTGTTTCATCTACTTTGATTTTTTTTACTTCAAAATTAAGCCCTAAATTTTTTAATAACTCAATTCGGCGTGGCGAACTTGAAGCTAATATAATATGGTAATTTTGTAAATTGCTGAGCATAATTATTGAATTATAAAGAGTTTCATAAACGTAAGTCCGTGAGTTTTTGCTATAAGAAAATAGAAAATAAGACTATATAATACACCCACTAACATAATTACCTTAGACAGTGTAGAAGCTGTGTGGAAATCCTCTACTGTTTTAGCTCGTATCACTTCATAAATAAGATAAAGTAGTGGTAAAACCAATGCAAATAAGATATAATTGCTGCTTATTTTATCATTTTGACTGTGAAAAAAGCCAAGAGCAATTATAAGCATAATAATCGTTAGAGAAATAAGGCTTGTTACTACAATTTTACTTCGCTTTTCTCCCCAAACAATGGGAACAGTACGACACTCCATTTCTCTATCACCTTCTACATCTTCCATGTCTTTGATAAGCTCACGAATTAGCGTAAGAAGAAACGCAAACAGAGAAAAGCAGCCAATCCAAAAGAAAATTTGAGTGGAAATAGGAGTTTGAGCCAAAATTTGCTTATCGTAAGAATTTTCAAGTTGCGTAATTGCAAAAATAGCAACAATGAAAACAGATAAGGAAGCAAGCAAGGCTACAATAAGATTTCCAATAAGAAATTGTCGTTTGTAACTTGCTGAGTAAAACCAGAGTAAGCCAGGTGTGAATAAAAAAATAAGTGCAAGCGTATAGCTTTTTAGAAAAAAAGCAAGTATCAAACCTGCAATAGTGCCCCCAATTGTGAGTATTTGATAAAGAATCATCGCATTTTTCTTACTTATTTCCTTATCAATAATAATTTTCTCGGGTTTGTTTATTCTATCAATTTTTAGGTCGAAATAATCATTGATTACATAGCCTCCAGCTGTAATTGCCGTAGTAGAAATAAGTAAAAGTAAAAAATGATACGATTGAAATAGATCATCAACATTAAATCCAAATGATTGCAAAATCGGAATTACAAGCGCGTAATACATCAAGATTTGTATCAAGACAACAAAAACACTATTTTTCCAACGAATTATTTTGAGGTAATGCTTCATCTTTTCTTTTTGCTAAAACTTTGAATTATTAAGAATGCACCTGCTACAATCAGCAACAGCGGCCACAAGATTTCTGAAAAATCCATTGACCAAGAAATAATATTCTTTAGATAATTAGCAGCCCAAATCAGTAGAAGAATAACTCCAATAGAGCGGTTTTTATGTGAAATAAGAAAAATTACTCCAAATAAAAGAAGTAGATTTCGCCAATTAAAAATTAAAGTTTCAAGCTCAGGTGTCAGTAAGTTTAGCTTTTTCAAAAGAAAAATAATTCCAACTAAAGCAAGAGATATCCCCCAAGGCAGTTGATTATTTTTGCTCATATCTTATTTATTAGATATAAATATATGTTCAATACCATTATTAGGTTTCAATATTCCTTTCAATTTTGTGTAGGGAATAAAAGCGGTTGTTTCACCCATAGAGTAGGGTGCAATGTCGTAAGGATTAAAGAGATAAATAATACCTTCAGGCATCACATAAAAGTTATTATTGGGTTTAATTTGGTCTGAGAAAAAATTAAAATCATCCAAATCAGCAACAGAAGCCAAATCGGCTTTTGCATCGACAATAGCTTCTTTAATCAATTGAGTTAAATCCTGTTCATAGCCTTCTTTGAAAACATCCTCTTCGGTAAGAATTCGAGCTTCATCAAGATCAAATGTAAACAGCAAACGCCTGCTATTGCCATGAGCACCACCCATATACGCATAACGTTCGTAACTGTATGTCATTATTTTATCGTCAATATGAATGAACATCCCATACACTTCAATTTGATTATTCAAAAAAGCCTTAGAACCCTCTAACTCTTGAATTTTCTCAATAAAATCAGCATTGGCTCTGCGGTATTCATCTGAGATATCAGCGGCATATGCATTGAGAATATTATTCAAAGGGTAGTTGTTGTATTTTTCACCCAATACTTTTCCTACAATTTGTTTTTGCAAACTGCTTAAAATCTCTTTGTTTTTGTACTGAATGGGAAGTTCTATCTCCGCAAAAAGCTGCAGACTACCTAATTCTTTGTTTTCTTCTGAAATAAAGAACTCATTATAATACTCAAAAAAGTCAGTTTTGGTTTCTACTTCTTTTTTACAAGAAGAAAATAATATCAGAAAGCTTAGGGTGTAAAAAAAAAGAAAATATTTATTCATATTTAAATACTAAGAATCGTTTTTTTTAAGCTACAAATATAGACATTTTTTATGATTTATGTGTAAACTTTGTTTTAAAATATTCAAGATTGTAGCAATTATCATTCTATATTTATTACTGAAAAATAATAGTAGCTATTTATTCAAGTATAAAATTGAAACAATCCTCCATTTTTATTATCTTTGCAGTCATTTTCAAATACTAAATAAAAATTTTATTTTTAGCTAAGTATAAAATTGATAATTATATAAATACTAACAAACAGATAGAAAAAAATGTTTGAATCGTTAAGTGATAGGTTAGAACGCTCCTTTAAGATACTTAGAGGGCAAGGGAGAATTACTGAAATAAATGTTGCTGAAACATTGAAAGACGTACGTAAGGCGCTTTTAGATGCTGACGTTAACTATAGAGTTGCAAAAACATTTACCGATACGGTAAAGGAAAAAGCGATGGGACAAGATGTATTAAATGCATTGAAGCCTCAGCAACTAATGGTGAAGATTGTGCATGATGAGCTTACTCAATTAATGGGAGGAAGCAGTGTTGATATTAATATTAAAGGTTCACCAGCCGTTATTTTAATGTCAGGACTTCAAGGGTCGGGTAAAACCACCTTTTCAGGAAAACTTGCCAACATGCTTCAATCCAAACGAGCCAAACGACCTCTTTTGGTAGCTTGTGACGTGTATCGTCCGGCCGCTATTGAGCAATTGAAAGTATTAGGTGAGCAATTAAAAATTGAAGTATATTCAGAAGAAGGAAATCAAAATCCTATTAAAATTGCCAAAAACGCTGTTAAACATGCACGCGAATCAGGACATGATGTTGTAATTGTCGATACCGCTGGACGATTAGCGATTGATGAGCAGATGATGGATGAAATTACGGCTATTAAAGAGGCAATTAATCCGCAAGAAATTCTATTCGTCGTAGATGCTATGACTGGGCAAGACGCCGTAAATACAGCAAAAGAATTTAACG
>CAYFTO010000007.1:0-41327 GCA_964346125.1 uncultured Paludibacter sp. | reverse complement strand
CGAAAATACATTTGAAACCGCCATTGTACAATCATTGGTGGAGCAGGGTGGATATACCGAAGGCAATGCAGTGGATTACAGTCCTGAATTGGGTCTGTTCAAATATGAGGTGATTCGATTTTTACAAGAATCGCAACCCAAACGCTGGGCTAAAATCACAGCTATTCACGGAGCTGATGTGGATAATCGGGTGATTCAGCGGCTCCATAAGGAACTGGATTTGCGAGGTAGCCTGGATGTGCTGCGCAATGGTTTTGTTGACTATGGCGAGCGTTTTCAGATGGCTTATTTTCAGCCTGCTTCAGGATTGAATCCGGATGCGGTAGCCTTATTCAATACAAACAGTCTGAAAGTATATCGCCAAGTCTATTACAGCAGTAAAAATAAAAATTCGGTTGATGTCTTGTTGTCGCTCAATGGGATTCCGGTGGCTACCATGGAGCTCAAGAATCAATTTACAGGACAAGATGTGGGCAATGCTTTGATACAATACAGCACCACAAGAGACAATCGAGAGCTGCTATTTGCATTTAAAAAGAGATGTTTGGTACATTTTGCCGTTGACCAAGATGAGGTGTTTATGACTACCAAGTTGGATGGGCAGAAAACATTTTGGTTGCCCTTTAATAAAGGGAGAGACAACGGAAAAGGCAATCCGCAAAATCCCAATGGATATAGAACAGCCTATTTGTGGGAAGAGATTTTACAAAAAGAGAGCTGGATGGATATCTTGCAGCGATTTGTACATTTGCAAACGGATGAGATTGAGGTAGAGGGAAAAATCTATAAAAAGGAGAAGCTGATTTTCCCACGCTTTCATCAGTTGGATGCAGTAAGAAAGATAAGCAGCGATGTGATGGAGCTGGGAGCAGGTAGAAACTACCTGATACAGCACTCGGCAGGTTCGGGCAAAAGCAACTCCATTGCTTGGCTGGCATATAGCTTAACAAGCCTGCACAACGATAGCAACGAACGGATATTTGATTCCATCATTGTGGTTACAGATAGGAAAGTGCTCGACCAACAGTTGCAAAACACCATTTATCAGTTTGAACACAAAACAGGCGTAGTGCAAAAAATAGATAAGGACAGCTCGCAATTAGCAGAGGCGTTGGCAGTTGGCACCAATATTATTATTACTACTTTGCAAAAATTCCCGTTTGTGGTGGATAAAGTGGGCGAGTTGCCGGATAGAAAATATGCGGTGATTATAGATGAGGCGCACAGTTCGCAAGGCGGCGAGGCGAGCAAGAGGATGAAAGAGGTGTTGGCATCGGAAAATCTAAAAAGTGCACTTATTGAGGATGAAGAGGATGATTATAGCGGCGAAGATTTTATAAGAGAGCAGATAGAGCGTTCGGCAAAGGCACGAGGGCAGCAAGCCAATATCTCGTTTTTTGCTTTCACAGCCACACCAAAATACAAAACCCTGCAAGTATTTGGCGAGAAAGGAGAGAGCGGTAAGCCACAGCCTTTTCATCTCTACTCCATGCGACAGGCTATTGAGGAGGGTTTTATTTTCGATGTCTTGCAATATTACACCAGCTATGAGCTCTATTTCAAGCTATCCAAGGCGATAGAAGATGACCCTAATTTGAATAAGAAAAAGGCATCCAAAGCGATTGGAAAATTTGTATCCTTGCATCCGCACAATTTGGCACAGAAAACGGAGATTATCATTGAGCATTTTCGCAGTATTGTATCCAAGAGGATAGGCGGCATGGCAAAAGCGATGCTGGTATGCGGGTCGAGACTGCATGCCAAACGCTACTACGAGGAGTTTGAGCGATACATCTATGCGATGGGTTACGAGAAGGAGATTAAGGTGTTGGTTGCATTTTCGGGAAAGGTGATTGATGATAACGCTCCCGATGGAGTTTCGGAGCCAGACTTAACCGGCTATAGCGAAAAAGAGTTGCCATCGGTTTTTGAAAAGGAGGAGTACAAGATTTTGATAGTTGCGGATAAGTACCAAACCGGATTTGACCAACCACTGCTGCATACCATGTATGTAGATAAAAAGCTATCGGGCGTAAAAGCGGTGCAAACTTTATCGCGACTTAACAGAAAACACCCGGGCAAAGATGAGACCTTTGTACTGGATTTTGCAAACGATCGTCAAACTATATTAGATTCCTTTCAACCCTATTATGAGGTAACATCTGTAAAAGAGGAGGTGGATATCAATCATCTTTATGATTTGAAAGCTCGCTTGGATTATGCTCAAATCTACTGGACGCAAGAGATAGAGGCTTTTGCAAAGATTTATTTCGACCCAAAAACGAAGTTGAACAATGCGAAACAGCAAAAACACTTGTACGCCTTTACTGATCCAGCGGTGGATAGATACAGAGCGATAAAAGAGGAAGAGGAGCAAGATGAGTTTAAAAAGGGCTTGCGCTCGTGGACCAATCTTTACGCTTTTCTCTCTCAAATCATGCCTTTTGTCGATTCCGAATTTGAGAAGTTTTATGCCTATGCCAAGTTGTTGCAAACTCGCTTGCCAAGGCGTGGCTTGTCAGAATCGATGCATTTGGATGACGAGGTGGCGATGGAATATTACCGATTGCAAAAGATTAAAGAGGGTGCTATACAGTTGCAAACAGATGAAACGGGCGAGTTGAGCGGCACCACAGAAGCAGGTCTTAAACGCAGTAAAGAGGAGGAAGCCTTGCTTTCTGAAATCATTGATGTGATGAATGAGCGTTTTGGAACTGAATTTGAAGAGGCTGACAGGTTGTTTTTTGAGCAGATTGAAGCGGAGCTCTTGGAAGATGAAACCCTGCAAACACAAGCGAAAGCTAATAAGATGGATACCTTTAAGTATGCCTTTGATGATAAATTTATTGATAAGCTGATAGGACGCATGGAGCAAAATCAGGAGATATTTGAAAAGATAATGGGGGATAAACTGTTTGGGGATTATCTAAAAGATGCTATGATGAAAAGAGTGTATAAGCATTTAAATGATAGTGGTCTCTTTTGAGGCCCTATCTACGACATGGTTACCCCAATTTGTTGTTTTGTGTCCTTGAATCGTCCCCTTGTAATAAAAAAAGACGCTCACAATCATATGATTATGAGCGTCTTTGTAAAAAAAAGGTAGTACCCAGAGCCGGGATCGAACCGGCAAGGGATTGCTCCCATTGGTGTTTGAGACCAACGCGTCTACCAATTCCGCCATCTGGGCAATTGCTTAGCGGATACAAAAGTACGCTAATTTTTTAATCTGACAAATTTTTACTTGAAAAAAACATGTAAATTTTTGCTCGATTAATTTTGTGACCCCGGCGGGATTCTAACCCACGACCTTCAGAACCGGAATCTGACGTTCTATACAGCTGAACTACAGGGCCTCTTCTGCTTTCTTGTTTTTGTTATGAGCTATTGTTTTGTCTTTGAAGAAAAAAGAGCCGCAAAAACTTAAACGTTTAAAGCGATGCAAAGGTAATATTATTTTTATAATTCTTCTGCATAATGAAGAAGTCATTCTTTATTCGAAAGAATATAGCACTATCTTTTTAATAATCACTAAAAACAGTTCGTGCTTATATTCATACCGAATATTCTTTGTATCTTTGGCAGTTTTATAACATACAAATCAAATTGTACAACAAAATAAAATTCCTTATCGAATGAAGAGTTTTAGATTATTGAATACCGTTTCTGGTTGGCTGGCTTTTGCAATTGCTGCGATTACTTACCTATTGACCATTGAACCGACTGCAAGTTTTTGGGATTGTGGCGAATTTATATCAACGATTTATAAATTCGACGTAGGGCATCCTCCTGGTGCACCATTCTTTATGCTTTCAGCTAAGTTTTTCACTCTATTTACTTCCGATCCTACAAAAGTGGCGATGTTAGTCAATGCGTTTTCGGCTATTGCAAGTGCATTTACCATCCTATTTTTATACTGGACAATTACGCATTTAGCGCAAAAGCTAATCAAACGTAGCGAAAGTGAATACACCTTGGCTGATAAAATTTTGGTTTTGGGTTCAGGTATGGTAGGTGCGTTGGCTTACACATTTTCAGATACATTCTGGTTTTCAGCCGTTGAAGGTGAAGTATATGCCTACTCGTCATTCTTTACAGCAATTGTATTTTGGTTGATTCTCAAATGGGAGAAAAACGCTGATAATGCTGGTTCCGATCGCTGGTTGATTCTAATCGCCTATTTAATGGGCTTGTCGATTGGTGTTCACTTGCTTAACTTGTTGGCAATTCCAGCTATCGTATTGGTCTATTACTACAAGCGATATACGCCTTCCGTAAAAGGAATTATCTTGGCGATGCTTACCTCGGTGCTTATTCTGGCTTTCACGCTCTACGGCTTGATGACAGGTGCGATATACTGGGCTACTCAATTTGAACTTTTATTTGTAAACACCTTTGGGTTTTCTTATAATGTAGGTTGGCTGTTTTATTTAGTCATTTTATTGGGCTCATTGGTTTGGGCAATCTACGAAACACACAATGCCAAAAACTACGTCCGCATGGTGATTTCTTTTGTTTTGGCAATATCACTGAGTGGAATTCCTTTCCTATTCGAAAATGTAATTCTTGGTTTAGTTATTATCATAGCCATGGTGCTCTTCTTTAGTTATAAAAAGAGTGCTGTCAAACCACGTTGGCTCAATACGGCTGTGGTGATGGTAACCGTAGTGCTTATCGGATATTCTACTTATACCGTTATTGTAATTCGTTCGGCAGCACAGCCTACCATGGACCAAAACTCGCCCGATAATGTGTTTGCACTGAAATATTACCTCAATCGTGAGCAGTATGGCGATCGTCCTTTGATATATGGAGCTACATTTAATGCACCTATGCAATTGAAAGTGATAGGGAATACCTGTGAGTATGATTTTGATAAAATACCACAATATGCTCCAAAACCCAAGCAAAGTTCATCTGAAAAAGATGAGTACATTGTAGCTGGGCATCGATTTAAGTATAAAAAAGATAAAAAGTTTATGATGCTTTTCCCACGTATGTATAGCAGTGATCCTAATCATGTGAATGCGTATAAAGAATGGGCAAATGTAAAAGGGAATGTTGTACATTATGATTTTTGTGGAGAGTCAAGGTCTGAAATAAAGCCAACTTTTGGCGAAAACCTACGCTTCTTCTTCAATTATCAAGTCAATTTTATGTATTGGAGATACTTTATGTGGAATTTCTCAGGGCGACAAAATGATTTACAAAGCCATGGAGAGATAGAGCATGGAAACTGGATAACTGGTATTAAGTTTTTAGATAGCTTGCGACTTGGAGATCAAACTTATTTACCCAAGGAGTTGAAAGAGAATAAAGGTCGCAATACCTATTTTATGCTGCCACTGCTGCTTGGCTTGATAGGTATTTTCTTCCTTCTAAATAAGGGCAAAGAGGGTAATCATGTGTTTTGGATTGTGTTATTGCTTTTCTTCTTAACCGGTTTAGCCATTGTAATTTATTTGAATCAAACCCCTTATCAACCGCGCGAGCGTGACTATGCCTATGCAGCTTCGTTCTATGCATTTACCATATGGATTGGATTGGGTGTAATGGGATTGGCACGACTGTTTGAAAAAATAATGCCAAAAAATGCTGCAGCCATTTTAGCCACAGCTTTAGCTTTGGGTGTTCCTGTATTGATGGGTGCTCAAAACTGGGATGATCACGATAGAAGTGGACGTACTGCAGCACGTGATTTTGGTCAAAACTATCTCTATTCTGTGGAAGAAAATGCAATACTTTTCTCCAATGGTGATAACGATACCTTCCCTCTCTGGTATAATCAAGAGGTGGAAGGTGTGCGTACCGATGTGCGTGTTTGTAACCTAAGCTATCTTCCAACCGATTGGTATATCGACCAAATGAAAAGAGCCTCTTATGACTCTGAGCCATTACCTATATCTTGGGAGAAGAAAGATTACATCACAGGTACAAATGATATTATAGCTGTATATGATTATTTAGAAGGTAAGTCATTTGGCTTAGCCGAAGCAATGGAAGTGATCAAAAGCGACTACGAAGAGTTTAAGGTAGATGGTGACGGTATATTCCCATCTTCAAAATTACATTTACCTGTTGATGCTGAAGCTGTAATTAAGTCAGGTACTGTTTCTAAGCAATTCCACGATAATATTGTAGATACTATAATATTTGATTTACCACAAACTGTCTTCAAAGGAGATGCTATGGTGATGGAGATGATTAAGGAGAATAATTGGGAGCGTCCCATGTATGTTTGCGTGACAGTGGGCGAAGAGTACTACCCAAAAAGCCTTCGCAAATACTTAACTCGTACCGGTTTGGCTTATCAGATAGTACCTGCCGACTTGGTGGATGAAAACAGCGAAACTGAAAGTGTGGACGTAGAGCGCATGTATGATAATATGATGAATAAATTTAAGTTTGGCGGTGTTGATAATCCCAAAGTTTATATTGACGAGCAAACAATGCGCATGGCTAAAACACATCGTATTCAATTTATCTATCTTGCAGAAGCATTGCTTGAGCAAGGAGATACTGTAAGGGCGAGAAATGTACTTGAATATTCAGAAAAAGTAATCCCAGGCGCGACTGTTCCGCATGATTTTAGTTCTAATATATTGGCATTGAAGTTTTATGAAGCAGGATTGAATGCACAAGGAGCTGAAATTTTGAATCAAGTAGCAGATAGAAGCGTTGATTATCTAAAATGGTATGGAAGTATGAAGCCATCCATGCAAAATAGCATGCAACGTTCTATAGGACATGAGGTTGCTGTGTTGAATCAGGTTATGCAAATATTTAGTCAATTTGGTGATGATGATAACTTGAAAAAATATGAGCTTCAATTTCATTCGGTGTTAGATAAATTTGGGTATAAGTAGATGTAAAGTGAATCAGGTTCCAAGTTTTATACATAGGCTGTCTAAGTTATTTGTTTGGACTATTCCCAATAAAAATAAGATAATTTATTTGACATTTGATGATGGTCCTAATCCCGAAGTTACGCCTTTAGTATTGGATATTTTGGATCAATACGATGCAACAGCTACCTTTTTTTGTGTGGGTGAAAATGTGGAGAGGTACCCCGATTTATTTAATGAGATAAAAAATCGCGGACACAATGTAGGCAATCATACCTATAACCATCTAAAAGGTTTTCAAACCGATACTAAAACCTACATAGAGAATGTAGAGAAGGCTGATAAATTGGTGAAATCAAAACTTTTCCGACCTCCCTACGGTAGGATTAAGTGGAGACAGGCTCGGAAATTATCGAAAAAATATCAAGTTATTATGTGGAGTTTATTGACGTATGACTATGATAGCTCCGTAGATGTTGCAGAGATTGTAGATGAGGTGCAAAAGAAAAGCAAGAGTGGCGATATTGTCTTGTTTCATGATTCATTGAAAGCTAAAAAAAATGTTTTAGAAGCATTGCCGCTTGTTTTGCAATTTTGGAAAGCTGAAGGTTTTAAGGTAGAAAAGATAAGTTTGTAAGCTCGTATGAAAGAGTCAATTTTACATTACGTTTGGCAATTTAAGCTGTTTTCGCCAGTCGGTTTGAAAACGGCCGATGGGCAAATTGTAGAAGTTATTGATGTAGGGCAAGCTAATACAGATGCTGGGCCTGATTTCTTTAATGCTAAGTTGAAAATTGGCGATACGCTTTGGGCAGGAAATGTAGAACTTCATGTAAAGAGTAGCTACTGGTATGAGCATAAGCACGAAACTGATAAAGCTTACAACAATGTAGTTCTTCACGTAGTTAATCAAATTGATAGGGAGGTAGTTCGAGAAAATGGTGAGAAAATACCACAGATTGAATTAAAAATCCCTGATTATATATTAGCAAATTACGAAGAGCTTTTAAGTACAAAAAAATGGATTTATTGTGAAGATAAAATCGCAGAAGTGCCTTCTATCTTGTTAAGCAGTTGGAAAAATGCTTTGCTGGTAGAGCGTTTGGAGCGAAAGTCAAACGACATTAAGCAAATTTTAGAAGCTACAAACAATCATTGGGAAGAGGCATTTTACATCTCTTTAGCACGTAATTTTGGGTTCAACACCAATGCACAAGCTTTTGAGTTGCTGGCTAAATCATTGCCGCAGAGCATCTTGGGAAAGCATAAAGACAACTTGTTTCAAATAGAAGCTCTCTTGTTTGGTCAAGCCGGATTTTTAGATGAACTGCCAATTGACGACTATCACGCTGATTTAAGCAAAGAGTATTCTTTTTTGAAAAAGAAATACCAACTTGTTCCTGTTGATAAATCATGTTGGAGATTGCTTCGATTGAGGCCTGATAACTTTCCACATATTCGCATAGCTCAATTTGCTATGTTGGTGCATAAATCGACTAAGCTTTTTTCGAAAATTCTGGCTGAAACAGATTTGGACAATATCCGAGCATTTTTTAATTCAGAGGTTTCAAAATATTGGCAAACGCATTACCTCTTTGGAAAAGAGAGTCGTCAATCCAAGAAGCGATTGGGTAAAAACTCAATCAATATCATATTAATCAATACGGTAGTGCCTTACCTCTTTACCTATCGAAAAAGGGAAGGGGAGGATATTGCTTTTCCTCTATCGATTTTGGAGCAATTGCCAGCAGAAAGCAACTCCATCATTTCAAATTGGAAGGCGCTGGGTGTGTCGGTTGAAAATGCCTTTGATAGTCAAGCCTTATTGCAGCTGAAAAAGGAGTATTGCGACAATAAAAACTGTATTCAATGCCGAATTGGGCATAAAATTCTTAGTAAAAAAACAGAATAAAATTAAAAATAAACTATTTTGAAAAAGATATTATTCAAATATTTCATTCGATTGACCGTGTTGTTAGTCTTTGTTGTTCAGCCATATGCATGCGCCAATCGAGGGCCGGGACCTCAAGGAGGACCCAAAGACACCATTCCCCCCAGGATGCTAAAAGCAACACCAAGTGAAAATGCGCTCAATTTTACTAAAAATAAAATTGAGATAGAGTTTGATGAAAATATCGTGGTAAAAGATATACCAGCTAATGTGATAATTTCGCCACCGCAAAAGCGAAATCCTGATGTTAGGGCTATTGGTAAAAAACTGAGCATCGAACTTAAAGATACATTGGAAGAGAATACAACTTATACGATTAATTTTGGAAGCGCTATTCGGGATAATAACGAAGGAAATATTCTTGAAGATTATGTCTATTCATTCGCGACAGGTGATTATATAGATACCTTGCGCATATCAGGAGTTGTGATTAATGCTGAAACCCTGAATCCAATTAAAGGTGTTTTTGTTGGTTTGCACAGTGACTTGAATGATTCTGCATTTACATCTCATCCCTTTCGGAGAGTTACAAAATCAAATGCAGAAGGGCACTTTACCGTTCATAATTTGAAAGAAAAAGAGTATCGAATATATGCACTGGATGATCGTAATAATGATTTGATACAAACGATGGGCGAGGGCTTTGCTTTTGGTAGTGAGGTATTAAAGCCAGAGCTGATCTCCTCGTTTCGCAATGATACTATTTGGAAGGATAGTGTAAGCATTGATACAATTATACAGCGAGGTGTGTTGCGTTATAAGCCTGATGATGTTGTATTGAAATACTCTCAGGATAAAAACAAACGCCAGTATTTGCTCAAATTGGAGCGTAATGTATTGAATCAATTGCAACTATTCTTTAATGCAAGGAGTGATTCTTTGCCAAAATTATCTCTTTTGGATGAGGATTTTGATGGTCGATATTTGCTGCACTACAATCAAAACAAAGACAGTTTGACTTACTGGCTAACTGATTCTCTATTGATAAAAAGAGATACTTTGCACTTTCAAGTTGAGTATTTGAAAAGCGATTCTTTGATGAATTTAGTGAAGCAAACGGATACAATTCGAACTGTATTGAAGAAGGGGATTAGAGAAAAAGCTATTGAACAAGCAAAAAAAGACACTGTTTTGCATGTGAAGGATAATTTTGCCAATCGCTTTGATATTTACAAAGATAGAACTCTCAGTTTTACAGAACCCATAAGCAGTTTTGATAAGGCAAAAATTCATGTAGAACAATATGTTGATACAAACCTTGTGGCGCTTAATTTTCAAGTTGTTCAAACAGATTCAGTCGGCTTAAATTTTCAGTTAGATTTTAAGATAGATTCAGAAGAGAAGTATCAGCTGCGTGTGGATTCGGCAGCTTTCAAAAGTGTGTATAACAAGGTCAATAATTCACATAAAAGTGAATTGACTGTTCGCTCAATTGAAGATTACGCTACTTTGACTGTGAAATTAGTTGATTTTGATTCTACAGCTGTATTTCAGGTGGTGAATACGAAAGACGTGGTTGTGAAAACAGTAAAAGCAAAAGGGAACCCAACAACTATTGAACATTTAGAGCCGGGAGAGTACTATTTACGTATGTTTTTGGATAAAAATGGAAACGGGAAATGGGATGGAGCTGACATTAAAAAGAGGATTCAACCCGAAGAGGTTTTTTATTATTCTAAAAAAATGACTTTGATTGCTAATTGGGAGTTTGAGGAAGAGTGGAATCATAAGTCGGTACCTCTTTTGCAGCAAAAAGCAGAGGAGTTGCAGAAAGTTGAGGAGTTGAAAAAGGAGAAATAAGCAGTATAATTGTTTGTTCCTTTCAGCGTATTATTCAAAATCTGTAAGACGGAAAAGCGGAGCTTAATCAGACTTGTGGATTAGTTCTTAGAAAGATAAATGCAAACAGCCTAAAACTCAGGAGTTTTAGGCTGCTTTATGTTTTTATCTAATTCAATTTTACTTTTCGTTTCTTTTTTGAACGTTGTGAAAAATCTTCATTTGATTTCCTAAGATGGTTGTGAAGCCTTTTACATCATCAGCTGTCCAAGCTTTATTCACTTCGCCATACTCTCCAAAGTCGGTTTTCATAAGGTCAAACGGACTGTCGATACCAATCAACGTGTAGCTGTAAGGACGTAGCAACACGCTTACTGTACCGCTAACATTCTCTTGCGAACTCTCTAAGAATTTCTCAATATCACGCATCACAGGCTCTAAATATTGAGCTTCGTGTAAAAACATGCCGTACCACGTACCTAATTGATCTTTCCAATATTGTTGCCACTTGGTAAGCGTATGTTTCTCAAGCATTTTATGAGCGTTAATAATCAATATGGGTGCAGCGGCCTCAAAACCAACACGTCCTTTTATACCTATAATCGTATCGCCAATGTGCATATCTCGGCCAATGCCGTATTGATTTGCAATGGATTCCAATTTGTTGATTAAGCCAATCTTATCATTTGATTCTTCACCGTTTACAGATACGATTTCGCCTTTTTCAAAACCAATTGTAACAATCTCTTCTCCTGTTTTTAGCACTTGGCTTGGGTAGGCATCTTCAGGTAAAGTTTTATCAGAGGTAAGAGTCTCTTTGCCACCAATAGAAGTACCCCAAATACCTTTGTTAATCGAATACTCTAATTTTTTGAAGTCAGCCTCAAAACCGTTCTCTTTTAAGTAGTTGATTTCATATTCGCGAGTCAACACCATATCGCGTGTTGGCGTCAGAATTTTAATATCTGGCGCTAAAATCTCAAAAGTCAAATCGAATCGTATTTGGTCATTCCCAGCTCCTGTGCTACCATGTGCTACATAGTCAGCTCCAACTTCTTTGGCATAGTTAATAATTGCAATCGCTTGAAAAATACGCTCTGAACTCACAGAGATAGGATATGTACCGTTGCGAAGTACGTTACCAAACACCATGTATCGGATGCTTTTGTCATAATATTCCTGCGTAACATCAAGTGTAACGTGCTTAACTGAGCCAAGTTGATACGCACGCTCTTCAATCTCTTTCAACTCTTCTTCACTAAAACCACCTGTATTTGCTACAGCTGTATAAACTTCGTAATTTTTTTCGACGGATAAATATCGTGCACAATAAGACGTATCTAAACCGCCACTAAATGCTAAAACAACTTTTTCTTTCATTTTAATTATTGATTTATTATTTTATCTGATTTTTCTTAAACTTAATTTTTTACTTGCACTTTTTATGTGTTTCCTTGTTGGTTTGATGTTCGAGATGTTTAGTTTCTTCTTATCTAAATTGTTGTTTACCATGTTTTGCTCGATTGGTTTATTTGCATCCCAGCTTGGATCGTAAAGCATTCCCGTACATAAGCAATGCTTGCGATTAGTACGTTGCAATATATCGTAGTTAACACAGCTTGCGCAACCTTTCCAAAACTCTTCATCATCGGTTAACTCAGAGAATGTTACAGGACGATAGCCCAATTCAGAGTTGATTTTCATCACAGCTAATCCTGTGGTAATCCCAAAAATTTTAGCATCAGGGTAGCGCTCACGTGATACTTGAAAAGCTTTTTGCTTAATTCTTTTGGCAAGCCCATGGCCACGAAAAGTATCAACAACTATCAGACCTGAGTTGGCTACATACTTCCTCTCCCCAAAAGTCTCAATATAACAAAAACCAGCAAATTCTCCTTCTTCAGTAAGCGCAATGATAGCTTTTCGCTCTTTCATCTTAGTTTCAATGTAGTCAGGAGAACGCTTAGCAATACCCGTACCACGAATCTTAGCAGCCTCTTCTATGGTGTTTAGTATCGTGTCAATATAGGGGAAATGGCTTTCATCGGCTATTACGATGGATATATTGTCTGTTTTTATTTCTTTATTTTCCATTATTTCTTTGCTTTAATTTTCATCAAAAATATGTTTAATAACATTCATCACATCATCCATTCCTACACCGTCGCGTGGGATAATTAGAATTGTATCATCGCCCGCAATAGTACCAAGAATTTCTGTTGTTTTCCGATTGTCAATGTCAAGTGCAATAGCACTTGCATAACCTGGTTTAGTCTTCATTACAGCTAAGTTGCCAGACATTTCTATGCTAACTACGGCGCCTGTAGAAGTAAAATTATGGGATGTAAGCTCTTTAGAGATAGGTTGATTGTAAGCAGGTAGCGTATATTTATACATCCCATTGTCTAAGGGTGTTTTTGATACCTTCAGCGCTTTCAAATCACGTGATAAAGTTGCTTGAGTTACTACAACATCCTTCTCAACGAGCTTTGCTGATAATTCCTCCTGACTGCCAATTACATCATATTTCAATATCTCAGAAATAATTTTTAATCTATCTTTTCTGTTTTTCATCCTATAATACCTATTGTTTATACCTAAAAGCTAAATTTATTTGCAAAAGTAGTATAAATATACAATTTGTGCAAATGTAGATGTATTATTATGCGAATATTTTTATTGAAAGGAGCCGAACATTAAGTTTTTGGATAAAACGTCATGTTTTTTATCTTTTAACCCTATTCACTAAAAGAATAAATTATTTTGTACCTTTGCAATATTGAAATTGAAATGGTATTATGAGTTTAATTGACAGAATCACAAAAAAGGATAAAACAGCATTTTCTTTTGAATTGCTGCCCCCATTAAAAGGCAATGGTATTCAGCAGGTTTTTAATACGATTGATAAGCTTAAAGAGTTTGATCCACAATATATAAATATTACGACCCACCGTAGTGAAGTTGTGTATAGAGAAACAGCGAAAGGTGTGTTCGAGCAAGCTTCAATACGTAATAGACCAGGTACTGTAGCTGTAGCAGCAGCTATTAAAAATAAATATAAAATTCCGGTTGTACCACATATTCTTTGTAGTGGTTTTACTCCAGAGGAGACAGAGTATCTTCTAATAGATTTGAAGTTTTTAGACATCAACGATCTTTTACTTCTCCGCGGAGATAAAGCAAAACATGATAAGAACTTTGTGCCTATAGGATATAGTTACTCTACTGAGTTACAAGAGCAAGTGAATCAATTTAATGAGGGCTTGTTTTTGGATGGCTCCAAAATGAAGGTAATTGATAAACCTTTTTCATACGGTATGGCTACTTATCCTGAAAAGCACGAAGAGTCGCCTAATATGGAACATGAAATTTATTGGGCGAAAAAGAAAGTTGAAAATGGGGCGGAGTACCTTGTTACTCAAATGTTTTTTGATAATGAGAAATACCATAGCTTTGTGAAAAGAGCTCGTGAAGCGGGAATTACGGTGCCTATTATACCAGGATTAAAGCCCATAACTTCAAAGAATCAACTCACAGTGCTTCCTAAAGTTTTCAATTCGGAAATTCCTGAAGCCTTAGCAAAAGAGTTGAGAAAATGTGAAACAAACGAAGAAGCTACACAATTGGGGATAGAGTGGTGTGTGCAGCAATCGAAAGATTTAATTGCTCATGGTGTGCCAAGTATTCATTTTTATAGTTTGATGGCTACTGAAAGTGTTAGACAAATCGCTAAACAAATATATTAAAACCGATAAGTTTTGACTTTTATAAAATTATTACTTTTCTTGATTTTTGGGCCCATTGTGTTCTTTATCATATTGGGTTTGATGGGTATTTTCTTTTTCAAAAGGAAAGTGCGAACGCATACAAAAAAACAACAAGAAGTTTTCGATAATTTCAGACAAGAGAGTTATACGCAAAGCCCCAAATCAGAAAAGATTTTTGATAATGATGAGGGGGAGTATGTTGACTTTGAGGAGATTGAATAGTTGGTGTGCTGTGTTAAAGCAAAAGTTGTTTTAATATCGCAATCACATCACTGCGATAACTATAGCCAAAAAGATTGAGGTGCACTAGTAGGTAATAAAGTTGATATAGCTTTATCTGTTCTTCGTAAAAAGGACTACGTGGTATAATTTGATGGTACACTTCGTAAAATTTTGTACTAAAACCACCAAAAAGCTTAGTCATAGCAATATCTACCATAGCGTGACCAAAATAAACGGCAGGATCAATCAAATAAGGAGTGCCATCATTTCGAATAAGGTAATTCCCTCCCCACAAATCTCCATGAATTAAAGAGGGAGTAACATCGTCAAAAATTTCTTGGAAAAGATGTAAAGCGTGAGCTTTATCGGGAAATTCACTCTCTTTTATATACTTATTTGTGTGTGCTAATTGCAATTGAGGTTTGATGCGCTCATTCCAATAAAAACTGGCCCAGTCATCACTACTTTTATTCGATTGGGGCAAACTTCCAATAAAGTTATCGCTCTTGAAGCCAAATGTATTTCCCTTATATTGATGCAACGAAGCTAAATTTTTGCCTAAAGAAATCATATCTAAGTCAGTAGCACTTTTGCTTTCAATATATTCCATTAAAATAAAAGCGTTCTTGTTTATCTTGTCAACTAAAAAGACTTGAGGAACCTCAATTGTTTTGCTTTGCTTAATTGTATCAAGAGCTACTTTCTCATTCTGAAACATCAATAATGCGTTCATTCCTGAGTTTACTTTAAGAAAAAAACTCTTGTTAGCTGATTTTATAAGATAAGCTTTGGAAATACTACCTCCTGTAAGCGCTTGATAAGAAACTATTTTTAGGCTTAGAATTTGCTCTATATGAAATAATATCTCTTGCATTGGAGGGATTAGATGAATAATATTAACTAAACACTATTAATTAGAGCAAATATAGAAAATAATTTTGTATTTTTGTTTTTTAACACAATTTATTATGTTTTCAAAAGCTTGTGAATATGGTATTCGGGCTACACTTCATATAGCCGAACAGTCTGAAAAGGGTAATCGAACTACCATTCGAGATATAGCCATTGCTATAGATTCGCCCGAGGCATTTACGGCAAAAATATTGCAAAAATTGGCTCGACATAATATCGTGCACTCAATAAAAGGACCTTATGGCGGGTTTTTTATTGCAGAAGATAGAATCAAAGAAATTAAGTTAAAAGATTTGGTTTACGCAATTGATGGTCCAAGCATTTACCAAGGTTGTGCCTTGGGTTTGCCTCAATGCAACGATGAAAAACCTTGTCCGATGCATCATAAATATGCATCACTTAGAGAGGAGCTGAATAAAATGCTTGAAGAGACTTCTATTCAGGAATTAGCTAAAGGTCTTAAAGAGGGGCAAACTTTTTTGAAGCATTAGTGTTGTATGGTTTTACCAAACAGGACAGGTTTGTCCTTTACACAACATTTTTATGATTCAAAAAACAAATAAAACAGCTATAGCTTTTGCTTTTCTTTGGTTAGGTTTCGTGTTATCAATTAGTTTTATGGAAGCTTGGTTAAAATTTAGAGCACCAGGCGTTACTTTAGAGTTAGGACTTTCGATTGGTAAATTGATATTCGCAGTTCTCAATAAAATAGAATGGACTTTTTCTGCAATCATTCTTATATCTATCCTTCTTTATAAGAAAAATCCTCTTAAAGGCAAAGAGTTGCTGTTAACTCTTAGTATTGTAATACTTTTTGTCCAAACAGTCTGGCTGCTGCCTGGCTTGAATGATAGAGCTGATTTGCACATTGCAGCAAGCGAAGTAAGTAAATCGTATGTTCATGTTTATTATATTGTATTAGAGGTGCTTAAGGTTGTTTTCCTTTCTATATTCTCCATTTCATACCTTAGAAGAATAAATTAATAGAGAATTTGTATTCTAAAATAATCGATTAGAGATTTTGAAGTGCTGGATAAACTTTTGTGTTATTTGGCACTTTTTATTTTAAAAATTAACAATATTAGTTATCCACAATTCATCGTGCTAAATATCAATGCCGTATAAGAAAAACTCCAAGTTTTATTTGAAAAGTGATTTTATCTACATAAAAATAAATCGTATCTTTATCAGTCCAAAGTATTAGTTTAGTCCACATAAAAAATACCAATCGCAATGAAATCTTTTGTACACATCCACGCTCATACAAGCTTTTCTGTCTTAGACGGAATGTCGAGTATATCAAATATAGTTGATAAGGCAATTGCTGATGGAATGCCTGCATTGGCATTGACTGACCACGGTAATATGTTCGGAGTAAAAGAGTTTTACAACTACAGTAGGAAAAAAAATGCTCCGCATCTCAAGTTGATTAGCAAATTAAAGGAAACACTTGCTAATACCGAAGATGAAACAGAGAAAAATAGTATTGAGGCTGAAATAAGAGAGGCTGAGAGCAAATTGTTTAAGCCAATTTTTGGTTGTGAGGTTTATGTAGCAAAGCACTCGCGCTTAAAAAAAGAGGATAGGGAAGACAGAAGTGGATACCATTTGGTCTTGTTGGCAAAAAATAAAACTGGCTATAAAAATCTATCCCGCATAGTTTCTTTGGGGCATATTGAAGGTTTCTACTATCGTCCTCGAATTGACCATGAATTGTTGGAAAAATACAGCGAAGGGATCATTGCGAGTTCTGCTTGTTTGGGTGGCGAAATTCATAAGTTTATTGAAGTAGGCGATTTAGAGGGAGCGGAAAAGGCAATTCGTTGGTATAAGAGTGTGTTTGGGGATGATTATTATCTTGAGTTGCAGCGTCATAAAACGGACAAATTACGAGCTAATACGGAAACTTACGAAAAGCAAGAACGACAAAACACTGAATTGATTAAACTGGCTCGGAAAACCGATACAAAACTTGTAGCATCAAACGATGTGCATTTTGTGTATGAAGAGCATGCAGATGCGCATGAGCATCTAATTTGTTTAAGCACGGGTAAAGAGTTGGATGACCCAACTCGGATGCGCTATACCAAGCAAGAGTGGTTAAAGTCGCCTGCAGAAATGCAAGCAATTTTCAGTGATTTACCAGAAGCGATTGACAATACAATTGAAATTGCTGATAAAGTGGAGTTTTACGAGTTGGACGGACCACCCTTGATGCCTAAGTTTGATATCCCAGAAGAGTTTGGCACTTTGGATGATTATCGTGAAAAGTATGATGAGAAAACAGTTTTAGAAGAGTTTGGAGTTGATAACTACAAGCGTTTAGGTGGATATGAAAAGGTATTACAAGTAAAATTAGAGGCTGATTATCTACGGGAAATAACTTACAAAGGGGCTGAGCTAAGGTATGGGAATACTTTGGATGAGGAAAAAAGAGAACGAATCGACTTTGAGCTCGAAACCATGAAAACCATGGGTTATCCAGGTTACTTTTTAATAGTACAAGATTTTATCCAGGCAGCACGGGATATGGGTATTTCGGTTGGTCCAGGTAGGGGATCTGCAGCAGGCTCGGTGGTGGCTTACTGTTTGAAAATTACCAATGTGGATCCTTTGAAATACGATTTGCTGTTTGAGCGTTTTCTTAATCCAGATCGTGTGTCACTTCCTGATATTGATATTGACTTTGAAGATGATAGGCGAGGGGAGGTAGTGCAGTGGGTAACTGATAAATACGGTAAAGAGCGCGTGGCTAATATTGTAACGTATGGTACCATGGGTACTAAATCAGCAATTAAAGACGTAGCTCGCGTGCAACGATTGCCATTGGCTGAAGCTGACCGTTTAACAAAGTTGATTCCTAATCGTATTCCTAAAAAGGATGAAAATGATAAAAATATCAAAGTCAATGTGGCAAATAGCATCAAGTATATCGACGAATTGAAAGAAGCGCGATATTCATCAAATCCCATGCTATCAAATACATTGAAATATGCCGAAATGCTTGAGGGCACTGTGCGACAAACAGGGGTGCATGCCTGTGGTTTGATTATCGGTTCTGAAGATTTAATAAATTTGGTGCCACTCAGTACGGCTGTGGATAAAGATACTAAGGAGAATAAAATCATCACACAGTTTGAAGGGACAGTTGTTGAAGATATTGGTTTGATTAAGATGGACTTTTTGGGTTTAAAAACTCTGTCTATTATTAAAGAAGCACTATGGAATATTAAGAAGTCAAGAAATATAGACTTGGATATTGAAGCTATACCTATTGATGATAAAAAAACATATAGACTATTTAGTAAAGGAAATACTGTAGCTGTTTTCCAATTTGAGTCGGCCGGTATGCAGAAATACCTCAAAGAATTGAGACCAACGCAATTTGAGGACTTGATAGCAATGAACGCGCTCTATCGACCAGGCCCGATGGATTATATTCCTCAATTTGTGCGTAGAAAACACGGTGAAGAGGAGATAAAATATCCCTTGGATGTGATGAAAAATCGCTTGGAGGAGACCTATGGAATTACAGTATATCAAGAGCAGGTCATGCTTTTGAGTAGAGACTTGGCTGGCTTTACTCGTGGTCAGTCTGATGAGCTTCGCAAGGCAATGGGTAAGAAACTCGAGGATAAGATGGAGGCTTTGCATGGAAAGTTTATTGAAGGGGCGGAAAAAAATGGATATGGACCGATTGAGACACTTGAGAATATCTGGTCTGATTGGGCACGATTTGCTTCTTATGCTTTCAATAAGTCGCATGCTACTTGCTACTCATGGATTGCATATCAAACCGCTTATCTCAAAGCACACTATCCAGCCGAGTTTATGGCTGCAAACTTAACTCGCAACAAGGATGATATAAATGAGGTAAGTAAATTGATGGATGATTGTCGCAACATGAAAATTAATGTGCTTGGTCCAGATATTAATGAGAGTGATATGAACTTTACAGTTAACGAAGAGGGAAATATTCGATTTGGATTAGGTGGGATAAAAAATGTTGGTCAAGCTGCGGTTGAAGCCATTATCGAAGAGCGAGATAATAATGGAAAGTTCAATACTATTTTTGATTTTATTGAGCGCGTTAATCTTCAAGCATGCAATAAGAAAAATATAGAGAGTTTGGCTTATGCTGGGGCTTTTGACTTCTTTGAAGATATAAAACGTGAACAGTTTTTTGCAATAAACAGCAAGGGTGAGCCTGTAATCGAAGCTTTGATAAGGTATGGCAACTTGTTCCAAGAGGATCAACAATTCAATCAGAACTCATTATTTGGTGCACTCGATGATGCTGTTGAAATTTTAAAACCTGAAATTCCATTTTCACCAGATTGGTCGTCCATGATAAAGTTAAATTATGAGAGAGAGATGATCGGTATGTACCTTTCGTCACACCCAATGGATGAATATCAATTTGAGTTAAATCATTTATGCAATGCAAACACGATAGATGCTCAGGAGTTTGCCACTAAGCCTGTAGGTACTGGTCTGAAGATTGGAGGAATAGTTACCTCTTATAGAAATGGGACTACACGCACGGGAAATCCTTATGGGATGATTACCATTGAAGATTATTATGGAGCGTATGAATTTCCGCTTTTTGGAAAAGATTATGAAGAGTATAGTAAATATATGATCAAAGATTTGTTTATATTTTTACATGCTACAGTGCAAGAGAGACGATATATAAAAGAGGGTGGGGATGCCTTAGAGCTGAAAATAGTAACTATCCAGCCTTTTAAAGATCTGCAAAAAGCAGTTAAGAAGCTACGCATTACGCTGTTTAATCAAAACTTGGATACCATGTTGCTGGATTCATTAATAGATTTTGTAACGAAGAATAAAGGAAAAACAAACCTATTTATTGAGTTGATTGACATCCATTCAGCAGAAAGACTGACACTCTACTCACGAAGTCATCGTGTGAAAATTAATTCTAAGTTTTACAAATGGCTTCGTGAGTCGCAGGAGGAAGGCATTCTTCGTTATAGTATAGATAAATAGTGTTTATTTTTTAGATAGTAGAAAATTTCTTACTTTTGCATTCGAAAAGAATATCTAACTATACTATTGTAGTATAGATAAACATTTAGTGAAATAATAGCGTTTAAGATACTTGAAATATAACAAACATTTAATACATTAAATTATGGCATTAGAATTTACAGATAGCAATATCAAAGAGTACATTGAGTCAGGTAAACCAGTAGTTGTTGACCTTTGGGCTGAATGGTGTGGACCTTGTCGTTTAATCGGTCCAATTATTGAAGAGTTGGCAGAAGAATACAAAGACCAAGTGGTTGTAGGTAAGTTGAATGTTGATGAGAATAGCGATACTCCAAATGAGTTTGGCGTAAGAAACATTCCTACTGTATTGTTCTTTAAAGATGGCGAATTAGTAGATAAACTTGTTGGTGCAGCTGCAAAAGCAAAGTTTGTTGAAAAAATTCAGTCTGTCTTATAAAAAACAGCTTGAAAATAGAGTGTTGATTGTGCTTAGATAGATAAAAACAAAATATTTTGAGGAAAATGCATGTTTTTCTTCAAAATATTTTGCAGATACAAAAAAACGTCGTACATTTGCACTCGCAATAGAAGAGGTAGTAGCAATACTACTGAACTAATGGCCGATTCGTCTATCGGTTAGGACGCCAGATTTTCATTCTGGAAAGAGGGGTTCGATTCCCCTATCGGCTACTAATTTATAAGGAAATAAAAGAAAATAAGATTGAGATGGCAAATCATAAATCAGCATTAAAAAGAATACGCCAAACTAACAAAAAAAGGTTAGCAAACCGCTATTACGCTAAAACTACTCGTAATGCAGTTCGTAACTTGCGTGCTACAACAGAAAAAAATACTGCAGTTGAGATGTTACCAAAAGTATCATCAATGTTAGATAAACTGGCGAAAAAGAATATTATTCATAAAAACAAAGCTAACAACTTAAAATCAAAGCTTTCTATTTATGTGAATAACCTGTCGTAATCAAGACAGACAATATAATACAAAAAATCCTCTTTATATTTTATAAAGAGGATTTTTTTGTGTTTGTGCTTAGCTTAGTCTGTTATATGGATGACAAAACGGTTCTCACAACGGATGAAATTGATTTTCCATCAGATTTTCCTGTTAGCTCTTTGGTAGCAATACCCATAATTTTACCCATGTCTTGCATACCTGTAGCGCTCTCTTTAGCTACCAGTCCTTTTATAAAATCCGTTAATTCTTCAATACTAAGCTGAGTAGGTAAATACTCTTCAATTACTTTAGCTTCCGCTAATTCGGCATCTGCTAATTCAGGTCTTTTTTGCGTAGAGTAAATACTAGCCGATTCTTTCCGCTGTTTTACCATTCTCTGCATAATGCTAATAGCCTTATCGTCGTTTATTGTGCCGTCACCTCCTTTAGCTGTTTTTGCTTCTAAAAACTCCTTTTTCATACTACGAAGAGTTTCTAATCGTACTCTTTCTTTGGCTAACATTGCAGCTTTGATATCTTCGTTTATCTGATTGTAAATCTTTTCGCTCATTATTTCAGTTTTTATTTATTTTGAATTAATTTTCTCATTTTCTTTCTCTTCGTAAATAAGCAGGAATTTTTCTCTTCTTCTGAAGCTCCTCACTATTTAGATCCTCTAAATCATCAAGGTTAATAGTGTTGATTTTGCCTATTTCATCCCCTTCTAAAATGAATTGTCCTTCATTTTTATCTTCAAATTCCTCTTCGTCAGTGATAATTGTTTGATTCTCTTTTTCTTCTTTGGTATCGATGCTGTCTCCATAAAATGTTTTTAGAATTTCAGGAGTGATAGCAATATCCTCTTCAATTTTAGATTCTGTGGCATGTTCTGTACTCTTTTCTGACTCATCTGTAGTAGAATCATTTACACTTCGTTCAGTACCAGATTTTGACTCAGTATTTTGGATTATAGAAGCTATGTCTTTTTCAATAGGCTGCCCTATTTCTGTGCGAGTGATTACAGGTAGGTCACTCACTTCAAATCCAGTAGCAATCAGCGTTATTTTTACCTTCTCTCCCAAAGTGTCATCAAAAGTTATACCCCAAATAACAGTAACGTCTTTACCTACTTTTTCCATAAATTCGTGCACTTGAGTAACTTCCTCCATGCGTATCTCATGCTCTTTTGAGCAATAAATACTTAAAAGTACTCTGCTGGCTCCGCGCACGTCGCTGGTGTTAAGTAGCGGAGAATTTAGCGCATCTTCAATAGCCAATGTAATTCTGTTTTCGCCCGACGCAAAACCTGTATTCATTATAGCTACTTTTCCTTTACGCATAATGGTGTTCACGTCGGCAAAGTCTATATTGATATGACCTTTTTTCGTTATAATTTCAGCAATAGCCTTGGCTGCATTGCTAAGCACATCATCCGCTTTTGCAAAAGCATTAGAGAGATTCAGGTCTGGGTAAATATGCTTTAGCTTTTCGTTGTTGATAACAAGCAGGGCGTCCACGTGTTCACTCAGTTTAGCAATTCCTTTGAAGGCTTGCTTAATTTTTCTTATCCCCTCAAAAGCAAAAGGAATAGTTACAATCCCTACCGTTAAAATGTTTAGATCACTTGCCACTTTAGCTACGACTGGTGAAGCACCAGTACCTGTGCCACCGCCCATACCTGCAGTGATAAAGACCATCTTTGTATTATCCGACAATAGGTTGCGAATCGTTTCTATTGATTCGTTTGCTGACTTTTCTCCGATTTCAGGCATACCACCAGCTCCCAATCCACTCGTTTCAGCTTCGCCTATCTGAATTTTAATAGGTACAGGAGAAAACTCCAAATCTTGATAATCTGTATTACATACTACAAAAGAAACATCATTAATTCCTTGGTTGTACATGTGATTCACTGCGTTGCCACCACCGCCACCTACACCGATTACCTTTATAATTGAATTGTTTGAAAGAGGTAAATCAACGGGCAAAATATCTTTAATAATATCTTCCATATGTTCTAAATTTTCTTAAAGTCAATCAACGTATGACTATACTTTCTTTTTTTTTTACTCATTTTTTGTTTCAACAGCTTCAGACTCTTCTTGTTCGTCGTATGTAAATAGGTTTTCTACTGATTCTTTTACCTTTTTACTAAACTTTTTTATCGTTCCTTTCCAAGGATTAACAAAAGGAGGTTCTCTTCTTATGCTGTCATCGTAAGCCATTTGGTTAGTGAGCAAGAATGCTCCAACTAAATGTGCATATTCGGGTTCAAAATACTCCGGTTTCGACTCAGGATGCAAATGTTCAGAGTGATCGCTACGAACAGTTGTAATGCTCGTTTTACCCATAATATATTCATCGATATATTTCAATTTTGAACCACCGCCTGTTAAAATAATTCCATTTTTGAGATCAATATGTGGAGTGTTAATTCGTTCAATAATGGGTTCTAATATCTCTTCTAAGCGTGCTTCTACTATTTTTGCAAGATAAGTGTCTGTTACTCTAATAGAATCTTTGCTAGGGTTAGCATTTGGGATTGAAATTAATTGCGCTTTATCAATTTTATCAAAGACCGCGGAACCAAATTTATGTTTTAGCTTTTCAGCATTTTCATAGCTAATCCCGATGGTTTGAATATCGTTAGTAATATCATCTCCTCCAAGCGGAATCACAAGATAATCTTGTAACTTTCCTTCTGAAAATGCTGCATATGTAGTGATAGAGCCTTCAAGAGAAATAAATGCTACCCCTTTTTCTAAATCTTCGTCGCTCAAAATAGCTTTAGCGATTGCATCAACCCCCATAATGGTGTAATCCAAGTTTATTTGTGGTATGCGTACTACTGTTTTGTAAATATTGTCAATTACCGTTTTATTTCCAATGATTAGATTAAATACTACTTGTAGTTTTTTACCACTTTGCCCGTATGGATTATCTACTTTTCTTCCGTCTATAAAATACTCGTGATGATAGATTTTGAAGATGTGAATTTTCTCTGACTTTTCCTCAATGTTTCTAATACACTCATCCTCCATGGAATTTACAAATTCTTCGGTAACTTGATTTGTAATGCTTTTTTCAGTCTCAATAAATATATTTCGCATAGACTGCGCATTGATTGAGATACTGGTTTTATGATATTTTTTCCTTTTAATAAAGTTGCTTAAAAGTTTAATGACTTCCCCAGTTTTAAAAGCAGCTCCACCCACATCGATAATAACGCCACTTTCTATGTCATTAGAGTCTCTTGATTGTGTTCCTAATATTTCAAGCTTATTGTCATCAGAAACAACACCTGCAGCTGCTGTTATTTTATGACTGCCATAATCAATATATAAATGTGGATTAGTTTCCATTTCTTTTTAAATTTAATTATTTATATACATGTCAGAACTTCCAATTAGAAGCAAATTTATTAATTCTTTCGTGTGCAAACCACTTGGTTATCAAAACTCAGGTCAATGGTTGAATAGGCGTCCCATCCAGCTATATTCAAGCCATTTACATAGAACTCTTTTAAGCGATTTAGTTTCTTTGCAAAGTTGTCAAAGCTACCTAATATAATAATATGATCGCCTACACGAGGTACAATTTGTACTTTGTTTTGGCTGTTTACGTGTATTTGCTCTATCTGGCTCAACCACAATTCATCATTGTTTACGTATTTAATAAAGTCTATCAGCTCATTTGTAGCTAATGATTTAGAAATACGCCCTGTGGCGATAGGGATATATACTTTATTGTTTGAAACAATGGGTATAATTTCCCCTTCAGTATCTACGTAATAATCTTCACCAGCCATCACTCGCAAGATTGGAGTACGTTGCTCTATCTTTATTTTTATATTCCCAAAAGGTGTTTTGTAACAATCGATACGCTTAATCATAGGGTGTTTTGCAAGCGATTTTTCAATGTCGCTACTTGAAATTTGATGCGATAACTTTCCGATAGGATTTAGCTGATTGTTATTTAAAAACTGAATAACATCATCGTTGTTGATTAATTGCTTGGTGGAATAATCCTTGATAATAACATCGACGTTACTGCATATTTTATTTTCTGAACTTTTCAAGCTAAAGCTACTCATCAATACAATGAATGCCAAACTCAATATAAGTAAAGTTGAAAATAATATGTATTTCAGCGTTTTATTCATTTATATAACTACATTATTTGTGAAATATTAGGACGTTGAACTCTCATCAGAGGGTTCTTCAGAAGCTTTTCTAAATCTCTTCTTTACATATTTTGTTATTTCAGGTACAAGTTTATCAATATCTCCTGCTCCAAATGTAACTAAAACATCCAAATCAATTTTATCGAGCTTTGCCAAAAGTTTGTCTTTGCTAAGCAAGGTCTTCTCTTCTATCGCAACATTTTTCAAAATAACCTCAGACGTAACGCCTGGGATTGGCTCTTCGCGAGCTGGGTAGATGTCCAACAAGATTAAACTATCTAAGTTTGATAGCTCTTTTGCAAATTCATTTTGAAAACTATTCGTACGACTATACAAATGTGGTTGAAAAATACCTGTAATCTTGCGATCGGGATATAGCTTTCGAATAGAAGAAATGCTAGCTTCGAGTTCATTTGGATGATGTGCATAATCATCAATGTATACAAAATTATCCGTTTGAAACTTAAAGTCAAATCGTCGGTAAATGCCTGAAAAAGAAGACATGGCCGAGCGTAGTTCTTTGATCGTTACACCATTAATCCAAGCCATCGCCATTGCAGCAATGCTGTTTTCAACATTAATCATCAATGGAACTGACAATCGAATGTCATGAGCTGTTTCAGTAGGAGTAACAAAATCATAGTGAATAACACCCTTTTTTATCTCGATATTTTCAGCACGAAAATCGCATGTTGAACCAAAACCATAAGTAAAATGTTTAACCCCTTTTTTCAACTTAGGTGCAATTGACACTTTTTCATTTGTAAGTAAAACGCCACCAGTACTAATAAGTGATGCAAAATGTTCGAAGCTTTGAATAAAAGCCTCCTCCGTACCATAAATATCGAGATGATCAGGATCCACTGATGTGATAACAGCCATAAATGGATGCAGGTAATGAAAAGAGCGATCAAATTCATCGGCTTCAACTATAACATAATTGCTATTGTTTGATAACAACATATTGGTATTGTAATTGTTAGAAATACCACCTAAAAAAGCACTGCATTCAATTTGTGATTGATGAAATAGGTGTGCAGTCATTGATGATGTAGTCGTTTTGCCATGCGTTCCTGCAATACAAACAGCTTTATTTGATTTAGTTATACTGCCTAAAAGTTCAGAGCGTTTTATTATTTTAAAATCATTTTGCCTAAAATATTCCAGTTGCAAGTGATTATTTGGAACCGCAGGAGTGATTACCACAAGCGTATTGTGAGTTTTCAAAAATTTAGAAGGAATAGATGCTGTGCTTTCATCAAAAGTAACTTCAACCCCCTCGCTAATCAAATCATCAGTGATTTTGCTGCTACGCAAATCATAACCAGCAATAGAAAACCCTTTAGCATTGTAGTAGCGAGCAAGAGCACTCATTCCAGCTCCTCCAATACCTATAAAATAATATTGTGTATAACTATTCTCCATTTTATTAATATTCCTACAAATTTACTTTTTTATTATCAATTCTAAGACCTCATCTACAATTCGTTCTGCTGATTGCTCCTGTGCTAATTTTTTTATTTCAGCTGAAAGAGAAATCAAGCTGTTTTCGTTGTCAACAAGCTCTAATGCTTTTGGGATAAGGATTTCTCTTGCTTTGCTGTCTTCTATCAATATAGCTGCTCCTTTTGTAGAGAGTGAACGTGCATTTGATGTTTGATGATCCTCAGCCACATTTGGCGATGGTACCAAAATAACAGGTTTGCCCAATAAGCATAACTCCGAAATAGAACTGGCTCCAGCTCGCGAAATTACCAAATCAGCAATTGAGTATGCATAATCCATGCGAGACACAAAATCAGTAACAATCAAATTCTCATTCTGATTGTTTTTTGTCAGTTCTTTAGCTTTATTTATATATGATTTACCAGTTTGCCAAATCACCTGAACATCTTCATTTTTATTCAATGCCTCAAGATGCTTCGCTACGCTTTCATTAATTGTGAGAGCACCCAAACTCCCACCAACAATTAATATGGTTTTCTTCTTCTCTGAAAGTCCAAAAAACTGATACGCTTCATCACTTTTTGGCTCAACTTGAAATAAATCTTGTCTAACTGGATTTCCAGTTAAAATTATTTTTTCTTTAGGAAAAAATCGCTCCATTCCATCATAAGCAACACAAATAGTTGATGCTTTTTTTGCTAATAATTTATTAGCAACACCAGCGTATGAGTTTTGCTCTTGGATTAAAGTTGGGACATTAAATTTGCTTGCCACTTTCAAAATAGGTGCACTTGCATAGCCACCCACACCAATAGCAATATCAGGCTTAAATTCTTTGATGATTTTCTTTGCTTTTCGAATGCTTTTATTCAAATCTATTAGAACAGAAATATTTTTAAGCAAATTTTTCCGATTAAAACCCCGTACTGGTAAGCCTTCAATTTTGTATCCTGCTTGTGGCACGCGCTCCATTTCCATGCGCCCCAAAGCGCCTACAAAAAGAATATCTGCATTTTCGTCACGCTTTTTTATTTCGTTTGCAATACTTATAGCTGGAAAAATATGTCCACCTGTGCCACCGCCACTTATAATATACTTCATAATTATAGTATCTACAACTTAATATATTGAGAAGTTTGTTTTATAAAATAAACAAACAACAAATTTACGCTAAAAACTTCAGAACTAAGCTATAATGTGCTAGTTAATTCAATTTACACTGCTTCTATGTCAATAACTTCTTCTATTTCTTCTTCATCGTCACTATCTAAATAAAAATCAGGCTTATTTTCCTCTTTTATTTGACGAATAATTCCTAAAATAATCCCAAAATAAGTACTTGTAATTAAAATAGAAGTTCCTCCGCGGCTTATCATAGGGAGAGGCTGTCCTGTAACCAAACCGAAACCTGAGCCAACAAGCATATTGACGACGGCTTGCAGGGTAATAATCATACCTAAGCCTGTAACTAATAGAGCAGGAAAGCTGCTCTTACATATAGACGCAATCTGCCCCGTTCGAAAAAATAGCCATAAATAAAGGAACATGACGACAATCCCTCCCAATAGGCCCATCTCCTCTATGATAATTGAATATATGAAATCATCATAGGCGTGAGGTAAGTAGTCACGTTGCACACTGTTGCCTGGCATAACGCCAAAGAACTCACCTTGTGCTACTGCAATTCTGGCATACTGTACCTGGCGATTGTCATCTCTAATTTCGTATTTATTTTCTTCTGTTTTTTCTTGGAATAAACTCTTAAATCTGTTTTGCCAAGTTGTAATTCTTTCTAAAGGTTTAGGGATATGTTTAGCTGGGATTACCGCAGTAATCGCAAAGAGTAAAATAAGTCCTGCTAAAATTGCCCCCGTTAAACTAAGTAGTTTTTTAGATGAAATCCGACCTAAAAACATAATTGCAAGAACTACAAGCCCAAGGATTGCTGCTGTAGAGAAGTTCTCTAAGAAAATGAGCAACAAAATGGGTGCTGACGCAAAAAGAACTCCTTTAAAATACCTACTCTCTTTGGCAGGATTGGCTCTTACGCGAGAAACAAGATCTGCAACTACAATAACTAACGAGAGTTTGGCAATTTCAGAGGGTTGAAATTTAACGCCAAAAATAGACATCCATCGTTTAGCTTCGTTGGCGGCTATTCCGCGAGCAGATACATAAATCAGTAAACCCAAAGAGATGAAAAAACCTATATATCCTAAAAATCGAATATTCTTATAGGGTATAAGATGAACTAAAAAGGCTATTGTAGCACCTAGTAACAAAAACACAGTATGTTTTATGATAGGGGAGGTGTGATTGTCTGATTTGAATGCCAGGGTGCTTGAAGCACTAAATAAAACAATGATCGAAAGAATGCATAGCCCTATAAAGATAATCCAAATTATCTTATCACCTTTCAAATATTTTGTAAATACCTTATTCATTTATACTCCTTTCTGTATTGTTTTTTTTGTTATCTAAAGACTTCTTACATGCTGCTTAAATAGGACTCCTCGCTCTTCATAGTTTTGAAAAAGATCAAAACTTGCACAACTTGGAGAAAGAAGTACAGTCTCACCTGGTTTTGCAAAATTATATGCCTGACTTACTGCATCTTTCATGCTTTTAACCTCGATGATGTTTGCTACTTTTCCATCAAAAAATGCCCAAAGCTTGCTGTTGTCAAGACCCATAAAGATTAGATTATTAACCTTGTTTTTTACAAGTTCTTCTATCTCTGTGTAGTCATTTCCCTTGTCAGTGCCACCCATTATAAGTGTTATTGGTGTATTGATACTTTCTAAAGCATACCAACAAGAGTTTACATTGGTAGCCTTGCTATCGTTGATATATACAACATCTCGCACAGTAGCTACATATTCTAATCGATGTTCAACTCCTTCAAAGTTTGAAAGAGATTGTCTAATATTTTCTTTACGTACATTCATAATTGATGCGGCCAATCCAGCAGCCATTGAGTTATATTGGTTGTGTCTTCCTTTTAGTGCTAATTCTTTAATATCCATCTTTAGTTGTTCGTTATTTAGAAGTATTACTAATTGTTCGTTTTCAATATATGCCTTTGATTCTTCATCTTTTTTGTCAGAAAAAGCCAGTTGCTTAGCTTTAATGGAGTGCTTGGCTATGTTAGCTTGAATTACAGAATCATCTTTGCAGTAAATGAAATAATCGCTAAGCGTTTGATTACGCAAGATTCTAAACTTAGAATCGATGTAATTTTGAAAAATATTATCATATCGATCGAGATGATCCGGTGTGATATTCATCAAAATTGCTACATCTGCTTTGAATTGAATCATATCATCCAATTGAAAACTGCTCAATTCAAGTACATAATAATCAAAATTATTAAGTGCAACTTGCATGGCTAAGCTGTTACCAACATTTCCTGCTAAACCAACATTTAATCCAGCTCCTTTCAATATATGGTATAACAACATACTTGTTGTAGTTTTTCCATTGCTACCTGTTATGCAAATCATTTTTGCACTAGTATATCGCGCTGCAAATTCAATCTCTGAAATAATTGGAATCCCCTTTTCTCGAATTTCTATTACTAAAGCTGCGTTGTCAGGAATTCCTGGACTTTTAATCACTTCAGTGGCATTTAATAGTAATTCTCTGCTATGTTTGTTTTCTTCAAAAGCTATATTATATTGAATCAACAGTTTTCGGTATTGCTCTTTTATACTGCCCATATCAGACAAAAACACATCGAAATTTTGCATTTTTGCTAATACAGCAGCTCCCACGCCGCTTTCACCTCCTCCTAAAATTACAATACGCTTCATTTTTTTATCTTACTTTTAAGGAAATAATTGTAATTGCAGCCAGAATGATACCAATAAGCCAAAATCGAACAACCAATTTTGATTCATGAACGGGATTAAAAGGTTTGTTTATAACCGCTTTAATTCCAGATTTACCTCCCTTTTGGAAATGATGATGGAGGGGTGACATAATAAATATTCGTTTTCCTTCACCATATTTCTTTTTCGTAAATTTGAAATATGAAGTTTGTAGGATGACTGATAAACTTTCAACAAAAAACACCCCACATAAAATAGGAATTAGGAGTTCTTTATGAATAGCAATAGCAAAAACAGCGATGATTCCACCCAGTGTTAAACTACCCGTATCGCCCATAAATACTTGTGCAGGATATGAATTGTACCATAAGAAACCAATGGTTGCCCCAATCAATGCGCCAGCAAAAACGAGCATCTCACCAGTTCCGGGTATATACATAATATTCAAATAGCCTGCATAGTTAACGTTACCTGACAAATAGGCTAAAATACCGAGCGTGACGCCAATTATAGCCGTAGAGCCTGTCGCTAAACCATCCATGCCGTCAGTTAAATTGGCACTATTAGAAACTGCTGTAACAACTACGATTGCCATGATAACAAAGAGTATCCATCCGTATGATTGCGCTTTATCGCCAGCCCACTTGAAAGCATCAGCATAATCAAGATTGTTGTTCTTTACAAAAGGAATGGTTGATTTTGTAGATTTCATGTTTTCTGCTTTAAAACTAACCTCTTCAACTCTTTGTGTCTTGCCAATATGTTCTATATTTTCACGAACTACAGCATCAGGACTTAGATAAAGTGTAAGCCCAACTATAACTCCCAATCCAACTTGACCAAAAATTTTGAATCTACCCTTTAAGCCCTCTTTGTTTCCAGCTTTTATTTTCAGATAATCATCTAAAAAGCCAATAACACCCATCCAAATAGTGGATATCAGTAATAGGATTATATAAACATTAGTTAAGTCAGCTAAAAGAAGTGTAGGAATAAGAATGGATATGATAATAATGAGCCCACCCATGGTTGGTGTTCCTTTCTTCTTCAGTTGGTCCTCCATTCCTAAGTCGCGAATTGTTTCACCAATTTGCATTTTTTGGAGCTTATCAATGATTTTTCGTCCTATAAAAGTAGCGATTAACAGTGCTAAAATAAATGCTGTGCCTGCTCTGAATGAGATAGATACAAACATATTGTAGCCGGGTATGTCAACGGATTGACTAATGTATTTTATAAGTAAGTATAGCATATTTCCTGTTTAGTGTATTTTTTTCTACTATTTATTATATAATTCCAACTGCTTTTTTTACCTCTTCACGATCATCAAAGTGGGATTTTACGCCTTTTATAATTTGATAATCTTCATGCCCTTTGCCAGCTATGAGCACAACGTCATCTTTTTGAGCAAGTGTGCATGCTACTTTTATTGCTTCTCGTCTTTCAACAATTAACAAAGTGTTCGTTTTTTGCTCACTGTTCAAGCCGTCAAGCATATCATTGATAATATCCATCGGCTCTTCACTTCGAGGGTTATCTGAGGTTAAGATAGTTTTCCAACTGCCATTTACAGCTTCTTTTGCCATAAGGGGTCGCTTACCTTTATCGCGATCACCGCCTGCGCCTACTACGCTAATTAATCGACCCTTGCCTCGCATAATTTCATTGATTGTTGAAATTACATTCTTCAAAGCATCTGGTGTATGTGCATAATCGACTATTGCCGTAAATCCTTGTGGTGTACGGATAGTTTCAAATCTTCCTGATACTGAATTTAAAGCACTTAAGGCTGTAAGTACTTCTAATTCATCTTGTCCGAGCAAAACAGCTGCTCCGTAAACAGCCGTTAAATTGTAAGCATTAAATTGTCCTATAAAAGGCAGATGAACTTCTTTGTTGTTGATTTGCAACAACATTCCTTCAAAATCATCTTCTAAGATCTTTGTTTTGAAGTCAGCCATGCTGTGCGTTGAGTAACTCAACTTACGAGCCTTTGTGTTTTGGAGCATAACAGACCCATTCTTATCATCAATGTTTGTTAGTGCAAATGCTTTTTGATCCAATTGGTCGAAAAACAGTTTTTTTGTTTTAAGATAATTATCAAATGTAAGGTGGTAGTCGATATGGTCGCGAGTGATATTGGTAAATATTCCTCCATCGAACTCCAAACCCTCTATGCGAAATTGGCTGATAGCATGTGAGCTTACTTCCATAAAGACATATTCGCATCCATTATCATGCATTTCACGTAGCAATTTGTTTAGTTCCAAAGCATCAGGCGTAGTGTAATTGGCTTCTATTCTTTCATCATTTATAAAATTAGCTACTGTAGAAAGTAGGCCACATGCGTAACCCAATTTGCGAAATAATTGATATAAAAGAGTAGCAATAGTGGTTTTTCCATTGGTGCCAGTTACGCCTACTAACTTTATATTCTTGCTTGGGTTGTTATACCAAAGCGTAGCAACTTGTCCTAAAGTTTGAGAACTGTTTTCTACTTGAATATAGCAGGTGTTTTCAGATTTGTTTTCTGGTATCTGCTCACAAATAATTGCCACAGCTCCCTTGTCTACAGCCGACTCAATGAAATTGTGTCCATCAACTGTAGCACCTTTAATTGCAATATAAAGGCTTCCTGTTTCAACCTTGCGAGAATCAAACTGAATATTATTTATTGTATAGTTTGTGTCTCCAATTAGTTGTTTATATGCTATTTTTTCAACTAAATTCTTAATTTTCATTGTTATCGCTTTTATGGTTCTAAATTAAGCGTAATGCTTTGTCCCTTAGTAAGTTTTATGCCAGCATGAAGGCTTTGAGATTTTACTTTCCCAATTCCATTGATGCGTGGTTTTAAACCTAAGTTTTCACATACAAAAATTGCATCTTTCGCCCCTAATCCTGATAAATTTGGTACAGTGTTGTCATTAATAAAATCGATTTCATTCGTTATAGTCGTCTGATTGTCAGAAGTTTTTAGAGACGCCCATGTGTCGTTCCAATCATTGTTGATAGATTGGCCTAATAACTTCATCACTTTATTTGCTTCTGTTAAATTTCCAGATTTTACTTTGGGTTGATTATGGGTAATGTAAATGCTGTCAAGTTTCAAATTGTAAATTGTTGAGGTAGTATCAATAGCTGTGATTCGCTCAGCTATTGTTTTTACAACTGATCCCGCCATCAAGCCACCCGATGGTGCGCCTATGCGAGGCTCTCTAATGACTACTAAACAGGTATATTTGGGATCTTCATACGGAAAAAATCCACAGAACGATACCTGGTGTGAAACGCCAGCGCCTTTGTATCCAGCACTTCCTTTAGAGATTTGTGCTGTTCCGGTTTTTCCAGCTATGCGCACATTAGGAGAGTGAGCTGCCTTGCCCGTACCGTATTTCGGATGTTCTACCACACCTAATAGTGTTTTCCTGACATCCTCTAATGTCGATGAACTGCAAATTTGCTCCCTAATCACTCGTGGTTTTATCTCTTTTATAATTTGTCCGTTTTTATTAATTGATTTAACGAGTGTAGGCTCTAAAAACTTGCCATTATTTGCTATAGCATTGAAGAATGCTACAGTGTAAATAGGTGGGATTTGTACTTCGTAACCGATAGACATCCAAGGTAGAGAAGTTGCTGACCAAGTAGATTTGTCAACTTTTGGATGACGAATACGTGGCGCAGCAGTACCAGGTATGAATAGCTCAAACTTTTCGTTTAAGCCCATTTTATATAATTTATCTACAAATTTTTCAGGTTGGTTTGAGTATGCATTATACACTGTACGTGAAATACCTACGTTGGAGGAGGCATTGATTGCATTTTCTAAGGAGATAGTTCCATATCCTCCTCTGTGAGCATTGTGGTCGCGCATTCTAGCTTTTGCAAAAATGTATATTCCATTTCCAGTAGCTATGGAGTCGGTCAATTTAGCTTTGCCATCATCCAGCACAGCCATTAATGACGCCACTTTGAAGGTTGAGCCAGGTTCTGCCATATCGCTAACAGCCCCATTTTTGTTTTCAGAATAACTACCATCGCGGTTCCTCTCCATATTTACAATAGCCTTTACTTCTCCGGTTTTAGCTTCCATAACGATAGCATAGCCGGTTTGTGCATCTATTTCACGCAATTTATCTACTAATGCTTTTTCTGCAATATCTTGAAAGTTAATATTAATAGTAGAAACAATGTCCATCCCGTCAATCGGTTCAATCTGAATTATGTTTCTAAACGTGTTTGCTACTTTTTCTCTTGAGGAGACACCAGCTACACCAACTAATAAGCTATCTAATCCCTTTTCTAAACCATTTTTACCACGAGAGTCATCACCATAAATATCTCCAATAGTACGAGAAGCTAAGCTACCAAAGGGTTTTACGCGTTGGTGACTTTCTTTTACAATTAAGCCGCTTTTATTTTGTCCCAAGTTAAAAAGAGGGAACGTGCGAATCTCTTTTAACTGACTATATCCCAATTTCTGTTTATGAAACTGAAAACTATGCGCTCTGTTTCTATGTCCATTAATTAATTCTTGTTTGTAAACTGACTTAGGTTTGTCCTTAAAATAATTAGCTAAGCATTCAGCCAATGTGTCCACGTTTTCAAAGAATAATTTTCCATCTTTCTGATGAAGTGCCTCAACGCGTAAGTCCAAATAGGTATAATAAGAAGGTAATGAGCTTGCCATCAACCTGCCGTCTGATGAATAGATATTGCCTCGATTAGGTGCTACACTGATGTTTTTCCAGGGATTCTTAGGATATAAAGAACGCCAATTATCCCCCTCTACTATTTGTATTTTCAATATATTAAAAATAATAAATACAACAATAAATAGGATAAAAAAGTATATCCATGCAAATCTACCAATTATATTTTTTCCAGGCTCAGTCATTATGCGTTATTGTTTCGTCATTATTAGTTGAATCTCTTTTTACTCTGTCTGTTGCTTTTTTTCGCTCCTGTTCTTCTAAAATTGCTTGTTTATCTTTCTTTTTATTGGGTTTGTTAATAACGATGGGTGGTTTGGGACTCTCAATTAAATCTAAACCCTTCTTCTGTATTTGATCTAATATATAGGTGCGTCTACTTAGTTTTGTTAATTCAGCCGAAATAGATAGTGATTCGTACTTTATATCTTTCAACTCAGCGCGAAGCTCAACCTCTCGTTTTTTTGACTTTTCATTTTTATAACGATTGTCTATGTAAAACAACGCTATTAGTACAAGTAGAATAAAAAACTTATACTGTTTGCTAATTAAGCGCTTGTTTAAAATGCTGCCATTTAAAAAATCTCGAAATGAACTTGATTTTATTTCGGATAAATCTTCATTGCTCTTTAGCCTATCTATTATTCTTCTCCAAAAACTCATAATACCAACATGAAAAATGTACTTAAATCAAATGTTTTTAGTTGCAATTCGAAGCTTTGCACTCCTTGATCTTGGGTTGCGTTCTATTTCATCATCACTTGGTGCAATCACTTTGTTGTTAATTGCTTTTAATGGCGAAATCACATTGCCATAGAAGTCTTTTTCTAATTTACCTTCAAAATTCCCCGTTCGAATGAAGTTTTTTACAATGCGATCTTCAAGCGAATGGTAGGTTATAAACACTAAGCGCCCATCCTCTTTTAGTAAATCAACACTTTGCGTAAGCAGTTCTCTTAGAGCAAACATCTCTTTGTTCACCTCTATTCGGAGAGCCTGAAATACTTTAGCTAACTCTTTTTTTTCTTTAGCTTTAGGAATGTGTTTTTGGAGAATAGTCAAAAATTCATCGATTGTTTCAATTTTTTGATTTTCACGCGCTTTCACAATTGCTGCAGCTATGCTTCTTGAATTTCGCATCTCACCATAGAGATAGAGTACGTCTGCTAATTCCTTTTCGCTGTATTCATTTACTAAATTGCTTGCAGAAAATCTTGAGTTTTGATTCATTCGCATATCTAATTTTCCTTCAAAGCGAAAAGAAAATCCGCGATCTTCGGAATCAAAGTGATGAAAAGAGACACCCAAGTCAGCCAAAATGCCATCCACTTTTTCCACTCCGCTAAATTTGATAAAGTTGCCTATATACTTAAAATTACTGCGAATCAACGTGAAACGTTTGTCATCAATTATGTTTTGAAAAGCCTCTTCATCTTGATCAAAAGCAATTAATCTTCCGTTATCGCCCAATAGTTCCAATATAGCCCTTGAGTGCCCACCGCCTCCGAAAGTAACGTCAATATAGGTCCCATCAGGCTTAATATTTAGGCCTTCGATTGTTTCAGGCAATAAAGCGGGTATGTGATAAGTTGATTTTGTCATTTCAATTGCTTCATTTTAGCTCTCAGTTTTGCAGCAAAATCATCAGCCGAAAGCATTGAGTTTTCATAATTGCTTCTTCCCCACAACGCAAATCTATCCATCATGCCAACAAAAACAAGTTCATTGTCTGATAGATTTAATTGTTCTTGAAATTTTTTTGAAATAAGTACACGTCCTTGTGCATCTATTTCTAACCATTCTGCAACCGATACAAATTGCATAAGTAAAAGTTGGTCGTCGGCATCCCATTCGTCTAAATTTTCTTTCAAAAATTGTAGTTTTTGATTCCAAATTGTCTCTGGGAAGAAAATTAAACAATCATTGTCAGCATCTTTTCGAATGACTAATCGATTATTTTCATTCTCAAGCAAGACTTTACGATACACAGAAGGGATGAAGACTCTTCCCTTTGCATCGGACTTTACCTCGTATTTTCCTATAAAATTAGTCATGTTGCTGATAGATAGATTTTTCCAACGGTAAAATTAGAAAAAATAAATCAATTAACCCATACTAACCCACAATTATTTATCAACATAGTTATCAACAGCTTATTGACTGATATTTCAACATAATGTTGAAGTGAAATTTTAGATTAAAAATTGATTATTTTTTGATAAGTTGTAGATTATCAGTATTCTATGTTGGGATCTAAATGTTTGCCGTAATTTGGGGAGTGAAGTGGTGGAGAAAATCATGATTAAGTGTGGAGTCTTTAACATTCTTATTGTTTATGCTCTCTTTTCTGCTAAAATTCATTTATACTTCTTATTCTGTTGATTATATACTATGATTATATTAATTTTGTGTTTTCATCAATAAAAAAGAAAATAAGAAATTATGGATAAGCATACTCCTAAAATTGATATAGAAGAGGTTCTAAGACAGAAACTACCCAATAAAAAAATACCTCGTTTTGCGGTAAATTATCTAAAAAAAATTATACATCAAGATACGTTTAATGAATACCTTGCTTATGCAGATAAGGAGGGTTTGAAAGATATAGATTTTATTGAAGGCGCTGTTTATGATGTTTTGGATTCGGGTGCTGAGATTGAAGGGCTTGAAAATCTACCTCCAAAAGGTGGACGCTATATTTTTGCAAGCAATCATCCGCTTGGAGGCTTAGATAGTTTGATTATTGGGATGACGATTGGGCGAAAATACGAAGGAAAAGTGAAGTATTTTGCGAATGATGTCCTTATGTTTATTGAGCCCTTGAAAGGGATGTTTCTACCCGTTAATAAGGGTGGACAAGGGAGTGATATGAGAGAAAATATTCGTATTCTTGATGAGTTTTTCAAATCAGACGAGCATTTAATTATATTTCCTTCGGGTGCAGGTTCTCGAAGAATTGATGGCAAGATTCAAGACAAACCATGGGTGAAAACTTTTGTAACCAAAGCCGTTCAATACGAGCGAGATGTAGTTCCAATCTACTTTGAAGGTCGAAATTCAAACTTCTTTTATAATCTTTCATACATTCGTACCAAATTAGGTTTACCTAATATTGAAATGCTTTATTTTGCAAACGAAATGATGAAGCAAAAAGGAAAAAAATTCAAGCTACGTATAGGAGAGAAGATTCCCTATCAAACTTTTGACAAGAGCAAGAAACCAGTAGAGTGGGCTGCATGGGTTCGTTCAAAAGTATATGATATGGAAACTAAAAAGTAATAAGGTATAAAATCAATTTTAATATATTCCAAATATAACTTTATTTATGAAGATTACGATTATTGGTGCAGGTTATGTAGGATTGGTATCGGGTGCTTGTTTTGCAGAGATGGGCGTTGAGGTGGCTTGCGTTGATATTGACAAGCAGAAGGTTGAAAATTTGAGACAAGGGATCATTCCAATATTCGAGCCTGGATTGAAAGAGATGATATTGCGGAATATGGAGTTTAATCGACTTCGTTTTTTCACTAGCGTAGATGAGGTCTTAGAGGATACAGACATTGTATTTATTGCGGTAGGTACACCACCGAATGAAGACGGTAGTGCTGATCTTAAATATGTATTAGATGTAGCTAAAGAAATAGGTCAAAAACTTAAGCAATATACATTAATTGTTACCAAAAGTACTGTTCCTGTTGGCACATCTTTGAAAATCAAAAAGCTTATCAAAGAAGAATTAAATGCTCGTAATCTAAGCATAGATTTTGATGTTGCTTCTAATCCCGAATTTTTAAAAGAGGGCGATGCAATTAATGATTTTATGAGTCCCGACCGTGTTGTTGTGGGGACTGATAGTGAAAAAGCCAAACGACTTCTTACCAAATTATATCGCCCGTTTTTGCTAAATAACTTTCGAGTTATTTTTATGGATATTGCTTCATCTGAAATGACTAAGTATGCGGCCAATGCCATGCTTGCTACTCGTATTAGCTTTATGAATGATATTGCAAATTTATGCGAGATAGTTGGCGCTGATGTAAATATGGTGCGTAAAGGAATAGGCACAGATTCTCGAATTGGTCGTAAATTTTTGTACGCTGGTACTGGATATGGAGGTTCTTGTTTCCCAAAGGATGTGCAAGCTTTGATACGTACTGCTAATGAAGTAGGTTATGAATTGCGACTTTTGCAAGCGGTAGAAGAGGTCAATAAGAGTCAAAAAGAAGTGCTTTTTAGAAAACTTCTTAAACGATGGGGTAAGAATATGGAGGGCAAAACAGTCGCATTGTGGGGCTTGGCGTTTAAGCCAAATACAGATGACATCAGAGAAGCCCCTGCCTTTGAAGTGATAAAGCGATTGTTAAAAGCGGGAGCCAAAGTTAAGGTTTATGACCCTATAGCTATGGAGTCAGCCAAACTTCGCATTCAATATTTAGAAAAAGATCAAGCGAATAGCGACAATAAACTTAACTACGACAATATCTATTTTGCAAACGACATATACGATTGTGCTGACGACTCCGATGCCATTTTGTTAATGACGGAGTGGAAAGAGTTTCGAATGCCGAGTTGGCGTGTTATTTTTAAATCGATGAAAAATCCACTAATTCTTGATGGTCGCAATATTTACGACAGATCTGATTTAGAGGATTTTGGTTTCGAATACGAAGGAATTGGCTAAGAACTCACTTTTATATGGAAATTCTTTGCAAATTTGGATTGTGTGATGTAGGTTTCCTTCCTTATTTTTCCAAACTGTAAAGCAATTTTATCTCTTCGGCCCATATCTCTTCGTTGGGTGTTTCGAGGATAAGGGGTAGGTCATTGAATCGACTATCATTGACTATAAACGAAAAAGTATCTAAGCCAATCAATCCCTTGCCCAACTCATCGTGACGGTCAACGCGAGATGCGAGTTCCTTCTTACTATCGTTGATGTGCATACCTTTCAGATAGTTGAAACCGACAATGCTGTCAAAATCTGCAAAGCATTTATTAAACTCATCTAAAGTGCGAAGATCATAGCCTGCTGCAAAGGCGTGTGCAGTATCAATGCAAACTCCAACGCGTGATTTGTCTTCAACTTGATCAATTATTTGTGCTAATTGCTCAAAGGTATGTCCTAAGTTTGTGCCTTGTCCTGCTGTGTTTTCAAGAACAGCCGTTACACCATTAGTCTTTTCCAAAGTCCAATTGATTGAATCAGCAATTCTTGTCAAGCATTCGTCAATAGAGATTTTATTTAGATGACTTCCTGGATGAAAATTCAAACGATCCAAACCCAACTGCTCACAGCGTTGCATTTCATCTAAAAAAGCATTGCGTGACTTTTCAGAAGCTTCAGCATCGGGATTGCCTAAATTTGTGAGGTAGCTGTTGTGAGGTAGAATATGTTTGGCTTCATAGCCGTATTTTTGACAATTCTCTTTGAATTTTTCAATATTCTTCTCCGTTAATGGTTTTGCAACCCATTGTCTTTGATTTTTTGTAAATAGTGCAAATGCCGTAGCACCAATTTTATGGGCGTTAATAGGTGCGTTTTCTACACCTCCTGCTGCACTCACATGTGCTCCTATATATTTTTTCATCGTTCTTCTCTTTGTCTTATTAAAGTACAAATATAGTGAACAAAGATTGGATTGTCAATTTTAGATTGGATTAATTGAAAAAATGTAGATACTCAGCCCCTCAATCCCAGCCCCTCAATCCC